>DASXMW010000063.1:0-43730 GCA_036495425.1 Streptosporangiaceae bacterium
CGTGGACAGGCGGATTCACCGTCTTATCGACGACCACGGGAGCCTTACCTTGGCTGCATCACCGCACCGGACCCGGCCGGTTTCTACCAGGCATCTTTTTGTCACCGGAGGGGTCGCGTCCAGTCTGGGCAAAGGGCTCACCGCGTCCAGTCTCGGGCGCCTGCTCAAGCTCCGGGGCCTGAACGTCATCATGCAGAAGCTCGACCCCTACCTAAACGTCGATCCCGGCACGATGAACCCCTTCCAGCACGGCGAGGTGTTCGTCACCGACGACGGGACCGAGACCGACCTGGACGTGGGGCACTACGAGCGGTTCCTCGACACCCACCTGCAGGGCTCGGCCAACGTCACCACCGGCCAGGTCTACTCGGCGGTGATCGCCAAGGAGCGCCGCGGCGACTACCTGGGTGACACCGTGCAGGTCATCCCGCACATCACCAACGAGATCAAGACCCGCATCCTGGACATGGGCGGGCCCGGCGTGGACGTGGTCATCACCGAAGTCGGCGGCACGGTCGGCGACATCGAGTCGCTGCCGTTCCTGGAGGCCATCCGCCAGATCCGGCACGAGATCGGCCGCGACCAGTGCTTCTTCCTGCACGTGTCGCTGCTGCCCTACATCGGCCCGTCCGGTGAGCTGAAGACCAAGCCCACCCAGCACTCGGTGGCCGCGCTGCGCAGCATCGGCATCCAGCCCGACGCGATCGTGTGCCGGTCCGACCGGCCGATCAACGAAAGCCTCAAGCGCAAGATCAGCCTGATGTGCGACGTGGATGAGGAGGCCGTGGTGTCGGCGCCGGACGCCCCGTCCATCTACGACATCCCCAAGGTCCTGCACGCCGAGGGCCTGGACGCCTACGTGGTGCGCCGGCTCGGCCTGCCCTTCCGCGACGTCGACTGGAACGAGTGGGATGACCTGCTGCGCCGGGTGCACCGGCCGGCCCGGAGCATCACCATCGCGCTGGTCGGCAAGTACGTGGATCTGCCCGACGCCTACCTGTCCCCGGCCGAGGCCCTGCGCGCGGGCGGCTTCGGCAACGACGCCAAGGTGAACATCCGCTGGGTGCCCAGCGACGACTGCGAGACCCCCGAAGGCGCCGCGCAGGCGCTGGAGGGCGTGGACGGGGTGCTGATCCCCGGCGGGTTCGGCGTGCGCGGCATCGAGGGCAAGATCGGCGCCATCCAGTACGCGCGCACCAACGGTATCCCGCTGCTCGGCCTCTGCCTGGGGCTGCAGTGCCTGGTCATCGAGGCTGCCCGGCACCTGGCCGGGCTGGAAGGCGCGGACAGCACCGAGTTCGACCCGGAGACCCCGTTCCCGATCATCGCCACCATGGCCGACCAGGAAGACGTGATCGCGGGCGAGCGGGACATGGGCGGCACCATGCGGCTCGGCCTGTACCGGGCCATGCTCGAAGAGGGCACGATCGTCCGCGAACTGTACGGCGAGGGCTCGGTCGAGGAGCGGCACCGGCACCGCTACGAGGTCAACAACGCCTACCGGGAGCGGCTGGAAAAGGCCGGGGTGGTGTTCTCGGGCCTGTCACCGGACGGCCGGCTGGTGGAGTTCGCCGAGCTGAGCAAGGACCTGCACCCGTTCTTCGTCGGCACCCAGGCCCACCCGGAGTTCCTGTCCCGGCCGACCCGGCCGCACCCGCTGTTCAGCGGGCTGATCGCCGCGGCCATCGAGCGCTCCCGGGCCCAGGCACCGGCCAGCCAGGGCCGCGGCGCCGAGCCCCGGGCCGCCGCCAGCGCATGACCAGCAACCCCACCGGCGGCCCCGGCCGCCCCACCGGCGGCCCCGCCGGAGACCTCACCGACGAGCCCGCCCGCTGGCCCGTGGTCTCCGCCACCGAGGAATACCGCGGGAAGATCATCGACGTCCGCACCGACGTCATCCGCAATCCCGAGGGCGGCACCGCAATCCGCGAGGTGGTCGAGCACCCCGGCGCGGTCGGCGTGGTCGCCCTCGACAACGAAGGCCGGGTCCTGATGATCCGGCAGTACCGGCACCCGGTCGGCCGGATGCTGTGGGAACTGCCCGCGGGCCTGCGCGATGTGGCCGGTGAGCCGCTGCTGCAGGCCGCCCGGCGCGAACTGCTGGAGGAGACCGGATACCGGGCCCGCGACTGGCACGTGCTGGCCGATTACTTCAGCTCCCCGGGCATCATCACCGAGCGGCTCCGGGTGTTCCTGGCCCGGGGCCTGGACGAGGTACCGGTCGCCGACCGGACCTTCGTGCCCGAGAACGAAGAAGCCCACCTGACCCTGGACTGGGTGCCGCTGGAGCACGCGGTCTCCCGGGTACTCGCCGGTGACCTGCATAATGGCGTTGCTGTCGTCGGTCTCCTGGCCGCCCACACGGCCCGCCAGAACGGTTTCGCCGCCCTGCGGGACGCCGAAGCGCCAGAAAACTGAATCCCTAGTGGGCCCGGCAACGGAGCCGGGCTTCGAGGAGGAACTGCGATGAAAGTTGGCGTGCCGCGGGAGGTCAAGAACCGCGAGTACCGAGTGGCCATCACCCCGGCCGGAGTACACGAGCTCGCCCGCCACGGTCACGAGGTGGTCATCGAAGCCGGCGCCGGTGTCGGCTCGTCCATCCCCGACGAGGACTTCACCGCGGCGGGAGCCAAGATCCTGCCCACCGCGGATGACGTCTGGCAGACCGCCGAGCTGATCCTGAAGGTGAAAGAGCCGGTGGCCGAGGAGTACCACCGGATGCGCCGGGACCAGGTGCTGTTCACCTACCTGCACCTGGCCGCGTCCCAGCCGTGCACGGACGCGCTGATGAGCTCCGGCATCACCTCGATCGCCTACGAGACCGTACAGCTGCCCGACCGGTCGCTGCCCCTGCTGGCCCCGATGTCCGAGGTGGCGGGCCGGATGGCCCCGCAGGTGGGCGCGCACCACTTGCAGCGCGATGGCGGTGGCCGCGGCGTGCTGATGGGCGGCGTCTCCGGCGTGTACGCGGCCAAGGTGGTCGTGCTGGGCGCCGGTGTGTCCGGCCTGAACGCGGCCGCGATCGCCCTGGGCATGCAGGCCGAGGTGCTGCTGCTGGACCTGAACGTGCCCAAGCTGCGCGGCGCGGACGCGATCTACCAGGGCCACCTGCAGACGGTGGCGTCCAACGCCTACGAGATCGAGCGCGCGGTCATCGACGCCGACCTGGTCATCGGGGCCGTGCTGGTGCCCGGGGCCCGGGCCCCCAAGCTGGTCACCAACGACCTGGTGGCCCGGATGAAGTCTGGCTCGGTGCTGGTCGACATCGCCATCGACCAGGGCGGCTGCTTCGAGGACTCCCGGCCCACCACCCACGACGAGCCCACCTACCGGGTGCACGACTCGGTCTTCTACTGCGTGGCCAACATGCCGGGGGCGGTGCCGCACACCTCCACCTACGCGCTGACCAACGTGACCCTGCCCTACATCACCGCCATCGCCGACCACGGCTGGCGGGACGCCCTGCGTGCCGACCCGGCCCTGGCTCTCGGCCTGTCCACCCACGAGGGCGCGGTGACCTGCGAGCCGGTCGCCGAGGCGCACGGCCTGCCGTTCACCCCGGCCGAGGAGGTCCTGGCCTGAGCCAGCCCGGAACCACCCCGGCCCGAACCGCCCCGGCCGTGACCGGCCCAGCCGCGACCCGTGCGGCCGTGACCGGTGCGGCCGAGGCGGTCCGCGGCTACCTGGACCATCTGCTGGTCGAACGCGGGCTGGCCGCCAACACGCTGGCGTCCTACCGCCGGGACCTGACCCGGTACGCCGACGTGCTGGCGGCCACCGGCCGGACCAGCCTGGCCCAGGTCACCAGCGCCGACGTGGCGTCCTACCTGGCCCGCCTGCGGGAGGGCGACGACGGCCACCCGCCGCTGGCGGCCAGTTCCGCGGGCCGGGCCATGGCCGCGGTCCGCGGGCTGCACGCCTACGCCCGCGCCCAGGGCCTGACCGGCACGGATCCGGCCCGCCCGGTGCCGCCGCCGTCGCCACCCCGGCGGCTGCCCAAGGCCATCTCCATCACCGAGGTCGAACGCCTGCTCGACGCGGCTGGCCCCGGGCCCGGTGACCCGCGGTCAGTCCGGGACCGGGCCCTGCTGGAGTTCCTCTACGCCACCGGGGCCCGCATCTCCGAAGCCACCGGCCTGGACGTGGACGACCTGCTCCTGGACGGGGACCCGGCGGTGCTGCTGGACGGCAAGGGCGGCAAGCAGCGGGTGGTGCCGCTGGGCCGGTACGCGGCCGCCGCCCTGGACGCCTACCTGGTCCGGGGTCGGCCCGCCCTGGCCGCCGGGGCCACCCGCTCGGCCGCGCCCGCGCTGTTCCTCAACACCCGGGGCGGCCGCCTCACCCGCCAGGGGGCCTGGGGCGTGCTCCGGGCCGCGGCCGGGCGGGCCGGGGTGCCCGGGGTCTCCCCGCACACCCTGCGGCACTCGTTCGCCACCCACCTGCTCGACGGCGGCGCCGACATCCGGGTCGTGCAGGAACTGCTGGGGCACGCCTCGGTGACCACGACCCAGGTGTATACGCTGGTCACCGTGGACAAGCTGCGCGAGGTCTACGCGGCCGCGCACCCACGGGCGCTGGGCTGAGGCCGCCGCGCCGTCCGGCCCTTTCATCTCAATTCCGGTGCTTCGCGGCGCGTCAGCTTGAACCACTCCAGCCAGAGGCCCTAGAGTCCGGGACTCAGTGGAGGAAAAAACATCCACCGGGAGGTTCAGGAACTTGTGGCACCCCACACGCTAGAGGCAGCCGCCGCCGAGCTAGGGCCCACGGGACGCCCGATCGTGGCCTTTCCGGACCCGGCGCCGCTCGACCAGCATGGCCCGGCCCGGATCGTCGCTGTCTGTAACCAGAAGGGCGGCGTGGGTAAGACCACCACCACCATCAACCTGGGCGCCGCCCTGGCCGAGCAGGGCCGCCGGGTGCTGCTGGTCGACTTCGACCCCCAGGGCGCGCTGTCGGTGGGCCTGGGTATCCAGCCGCACGACATCGAGGCCACGGTCTACAACCTGCTCATGGAGCGGGGTACGACCGCGCACGATGTGCTGATCAAGACCGCGGTCCAGGGCATGGACCTGATGCCCAGCAACATCGACCTCTCCGGCGCCGAGGTCCAGCTGGTCCACGAGGTGGGCCGGGAGTACGTGCTCGGCGGGGTCCTCGAGGAAGTGGTCCCCGAGTACGACGTCATCATGATCGACTGCCAGCCGTCCCTGGGGCTGCTGACCATCAACGCGCTGGCTTGCGCGGCGGGGGTGCTGATCCCGCTCGAGTGCGAGTACTTCGCCATGCGCGGGGTCGCCCTGCTGATGGAGACCATCGACAAAGTTTCACGCAGACTTAACCCGTCGCTGGCAGTTGACGGGGTTCTGGCCACAATGTTCGATTCGCGAACTTTGCATACCCGTGAAGTGCTCACCAATATCGTGAGCGGCTTCGGCGACAAGGTCTTTCACACCGTGATCAACCGCACCGTCCGGTTCCCAGACGCTACCGTGGCAGGTGAGCCCATCACCCGGTTCGACTCCGGGTCGATGGGGGCGAGTTCCTACCGTGAACTCGCCAAGGAGGTACTGGAGCGGTGGCGGCAAGCAGGGGACGGTCGCGCAGGGTAAGCCTCCCGGGCATCGCGGAGCTGCTTCGCCCCGTGGCGCCCGGGCCGGACGTCGCGGCCCACCGTCCGGCCAGCGGCCGGGAACAGCACACGCACAAGATCACCGTCTACCTGTCCGCCGATGAACTGTTCGAGCTGGAGCACGCCCGGCTGGCGCTGCGCCGGTACGGGATCACCACCGACCGGGGGCGGCTGGTCCGCGAGGCCATCGCGGTGCTGCTCGCGGACCTGGACGCCCGCGGGGAAATGAGCGTGCTGGCCATGCGCATCGCCGACCAGCCGGGCCAGGCCATCCAGGTGGAAGTCACGGTGGAATCCGGCGCGGACGGGGCACCGGTCGTGCCGGATAGCTTAAGTTCACGAGAGCACGTGCACGGCGGTCCGGCAGGAGGGATGTAGACGTGGGGACCCTCATCGTTCTGGTGCTCCTGATCGTGGTGTTCGGGGGTGTGGTCGCGCTGAGCCGCACTCAGCGACGACGGGCCGGGCTGGACCGCTTCCACGGTGGCGACGCGGCCGACGACGGTGGCGGCGTGTCCGGCCACCACGGGCACCACGGCGACTCCGGCGGGCACCACGGCGGTTTCAGCGGCGGTCATCACGGCGGCGGATTCTCGGGTGGCGGTGGCCACCACGGCTGACAGCCTGACCGGTGACCTGGGCCTGGACGAAGGACCGGACCCGCTCGGCGGGAACCAGTCCGCCGGGGCCCAGCCCGGGGACGGCGCCCCGGCCGGCCAGTCCGGGTTCCAGGTGCACCTCGACGTGTTCGAGGGCCCGTTCGACCTGCTGCTGGCGCTGATCTCCAAGCACAAGCTGGACATCACCGAGGTGGCGCTGTCGCAGGTCACCGACGAGTTCATTGCCTACATCCGGGATCGCTCCGGCGGCTGGGACCTCGATCAGGTCAGCTACTTCCTGGTGGTGGCGGCCACGCTGCTGGACCTCAAGGCGGCCCGGCTGCTGCCGTCCGGTGAGGTGGAGGACGAGGAGGACCTGGCCCTGCTCGAGGCCAGGGACCTGCTGTTCGCCCGGCTGCTCCAGTACCGCGCGTACAAGGAGGTGGCCGGGGTGTTCGCGGGCCGGATGGCGGTGGCGTCCCGGCGGTTCCCGCGCCGGGTGCCGATGGAGCCCCGGTTCGCCCAGCTCTTCCCCGAGGTCCTGCTGGGCCTGGGTCCGATGGAATTCGCCCGGATCGCGGCCCGGGCGCTGACCCCGCGGCGCCCGCCCACGGTGTCTACCGAGCACATCCACGCCCCGTTCGTCAGCGTCCGCGAGCAGGCCCGGCGGCTGGCGGTACGGCTGCGGCGGCTGGGCCGGGCCAGCTTCCGCGGGCTCACCGCCGACTGCGAAGCGACCTACGAGATCGTGGCCAGCTTCCTGGCCGTGCTCGAGCTGTACCGGGAAGACCGGGTCGCGCTCGAGCAGGTCGCGCCGCTCGGGGACATCTACGTGACGTGGAACGCGGCCAGCGACGACGGCGACGACGACGTGGCCCGGGACGCCGACGAGGGCACGACCACCGCCACCAATGAAACAGGAAGCACAGCGGAAACAGCGTAGGACATGGACGAATACCCAAACATGCCGGACCAGGTGCCGGACGACCCCAGCGAAATCGCCGAGCCCGGCGAGCCGATCGAGCCCGACGGCCCCGGGCTGCGCGCCAGCCTGGAGGCCATCCTGCTGGTGGCCGACGAGCCGGTGCCCGCGGTGGTGCTGGCTCAGGTGCTGGAGCGCCCCACCGGGGAGATCACCGAGCTGCTGCACGCGACCGCGGCCGCCTACACCACCGAAGAGCGCGGCTTCGACCTGCGCGAGATCGCGGGCGGCTGGCGGTTCTACACCCGCGAGGAGTGCGCTCCCGTGGTCGAGCGCTTCGTCAGCGAGGGCCAGGAGGTCCGGCTCACCCAGGCCGCGCTGGAGACCCTGGCCGTGGTGGCCTACCGGCAGCCGGTCAGCCGGGCCCGGGTGTCGGCCGTCCGCGGTGTCAACTGCGACGGCGTGATGCGCACGCTGACCCTGCGCGGGCTGGTCGAGGACTCCGGTACCGACCCGGAGACCGGGGCCATCCTGTACCGGACCACCGGTTACTTCCTGGAGCGGCTGGGCCTGGCCAACCTGGAGGAACTGCCCGACCTGGCCCCGTTCCTGCCCGACGACGTGGACGACGTCGCGGACGGAGAGGACGCCTTGAGCGAGCGGGGAGCATCGCGTGAGTCCGCCTGACCGGGGCCCGCGGCCATCCGCGCGCCCGGGACCGCGGAGCCAGGCGGAGCGGGAGATGGCCTCGCTGGCCCGCGATTTCGGCGACGACGATGACGGCGACTGGGGCGATGAGCCGGGGGATCGGGACAGCCTGATCGACGTGCCCGGCGGGGTCCGGCTGCAGAAGGTGCTGGCCGCGGCGGGCGTCGGCAGCCGCCGCCACTGCGAGGAGCTGATCGGCGAGGGCCGGGTCGAGGTGGACGGGGAGGTCGTCCGCCGGTTCGGGGCCCGGGTCGACCCTGAGCACCAGGTCATCCGGGTCGACGGCAAGCGCATCCCGTCCCGGCAGGACCTGACCTACCTGGCCTTCAACAAGCCGCCCGGGGTGCTCACGGCCATGTCCGACGACCGCGGCCGGGCCACCATCACCGACTACCTGGGCGACCGGGCCGAGCGGCTGTTCCACGTGGGCCGGCTCGACTACGACACCGAAGGCCTGATGCTGCTGACCAACGACGGGGAACTGGCCCACCGGCTGGCCCACCCCCGCTACGGCGTGCTCAAGACCTACCTGGCCGAGGTGCCGGGGCCGGTGCCCAAGGACCTCGGCCGGCAGCTGATGGCCGGGGTCGAGCTGGACGACGGCGTGGCCACCGCGGACCGGTTCCGGGTCGTGGACCGGTCAGGGAACCGGGTCATGGTCGAGATCACCCTGCACGAGGGCCGCAAGCGGATCGTGCGCCGGATGCTGGACGCCACCGGCCACCCGGTGCAGCGGCTGGTCCGCACCGACGTGGGCCCGATCCGGCTCGGCCAGCTGAAGCCCGGCGCGGTCCGCGAACTCACCACCGCCGAGATCGGTGAACTCTACGCGGTGGTAGGTCTGTAGCCTGGTGCCGTCAGCCATGTCAGGTCCGAGGAGGGGTTGAACGTGCCGGTCAGAGCGATCCGGGGCGCGGTGCAGGTCGACGCCGACGAGCGCGAGGCGATCCTGGAGGGGACCACCGAACTGGTCAGCGAGGTCATAGCGCGCAACGACCTGACCCCCGACGACGTCATCAGCGTGCTGTTCACCGTCACCTCCGACCTGAGGGCGGAGTTCCCGGCCCTGGCCGCGCGCAAGATCGGCTTTGGTGAGGTGCCGCTGATGTGCGCGACCGAGATCCCAGTGCCCGGGGCGCTGCCGCGGGTGGTGCGGCTCATGGCGCACGTGGAGACGGACCGCTCGCGCCGCGAGATCCAGCACGTGTACCTGCGCGGGGCGGCCGCGCTCCGGCTGGACATCGCCCAGTAAGCCAGCAACCCAAGCCAGCACGCTAGGAGCTGACCAGTGCAACCCGGGCCGGACGCGCCGCGGACCGTGGTGGTCGTGGGCACCGGCCTGATCGGGACGTCCGCGGCCCTGGCCCTGCGCCGGGCCGGCGCCGAGGTCTGGCTGTCCGACTCCGACCCGGCCGCGGCCGCCCTGGCCGCCGAACTGGGCGCAGGCCGCGTGCTGCCCGCCCCGGACGGGCCCGGCCAGCTGGCCGCCCCGCCCGGCGGGCCCGCTGACGTGGCCGTGATCGCGGTGCCGCCCGCCAGCGTGGCCCCGGTGCTGGCCGCGGCCCAGCGGGCCGGCCTGGCCACCAGCTACACCGACGTGGCCAGCATCAAGGCCCAGCCGCTGGCCCAGGCCCGGGACAGGGGCTGCGACATCAGCCGGTACGTGCCCGGGCACCCGCTGGCGGGCCGGGAACGGTCCGGGCCCGCCGCCGCCCGGGCCGACCTGTTCCTGGGCCGGACCTGGGCCGTGTGCCCGGCCGCGGAGTCCGCCCCGGACGCGGTGGCCGCGGTCACCGCGCTGGCCGTGGCCTGCGGGGCCGAGCCGGTGGTGACCGACACGACCACCCACGACCGCTGGGTGGCGCTGATCTCGCACGCCCCGCACGTGGTCGCGGCGGCCCTGGCCGCCCAGCTGGCCGCGCCCTCGGTGCCGGCCGGCGCGCTCGAACTGGCCGGGCAGGGCCTGCGTGACACGACCCGGATCGCGGTCGGCGACACCGCGCTGTGGCGGCAGATCCTCACCGGCAACGCGGGCCCGGTGGCCGAGGTGCTGACCGCGGTGGCCCGCGACCTGACCAGGGCCGTCCACGACCTTACCGAAGACACCAGCCCCACCAGCCCTACCAGCCCCGGCAACCTCAGCAAGCCCGCCAACCTCAGCAACCCTGAAAGCCTCAGCAACCCCAGAAATCCCGGAAGCCCCACCAGCCACAAGGAGCTGACCAGCCTGCTCGACCAGGGCCGGGAGGGCGTGGCCCGGATCCCTGGCAAGCACGGCGGCCCGGCCCGCGCCTTCGCCGGGGTCCAGGTGGTGATGAGCGACCGGCCCGGCGAGCTGGCCCGGCTGTTCGGCGCCGCGGCCGCGGCCGGGATCAACATCGAAGACGTCGGCATCGAGCACTCGCCCGGTGCGCCACTCGGCGTGGCCGAGCTGTCGGTCCGCCCGGAGAGGGCCGGACCGCTGATTACCGCGCTCGCGGACGCCGGATGGCCCGTGCGCCGGTAACCTGGAGCGTGTGAGCATTTCTGCCGGGGGTCTCGGCGCACCAACAGGCGACAGCGCAGCGGGGAACGGAATCGTGATCGCCGTCGACGGCCCGTCGGCGTCGGGTAAGTCGAGTGCCTCCCGCGGCGCGGCCCGGGCCCTCGGCCTCCGCTACCTGGACACCGGCTCCATGTACCGGGCCCTGACCTGGTGGATCCTGGCCCGCGGCGTCCCCGTGGACGACGCCCAGGCGATCGCCGAGGCCGCCGGGGAGCCCATCATCGACGTCGGCACCGACCCGGACGGCCCGTGGGTCACCGTCGACGGCCAGGACGTGTCGGCCGCCATCCGCACCCAGCCGGTCACCAGCGCGGTCTCGGCCGTGGCCCGGGTGCCGCGGGTGCGGGCCCAGCTCATCGCCCAGCAGCGGGAGATCATCGCCCAGGCCCGGGCCGAGAGCCGCGGCATCGTCGCCGAGGGCCGCGACATCGGCACCGTGGTCGCCCCGGACGCCGTGGTCAAGGTGTACCTCACCGCCAGCGAGCACGCCCGGGCCCAGCGCCGCTCGGCCGAAACGCCCAGCGACCCGGCCGTGGCCGCCGGTGCCGGTCAGGACAGTGCCGGTCAGGACAGGGCCGGTCAGGACAGGGCCGACCAGGTCAGGGTGACCCAGGCCGACCAGGCCCGCCGCGACCGCATGGACTCCGGCCAGCTGGTCCGGGCCGACGACGCGGTGGAGATCGACTCCACCATGTTCGGGCTCGGGGACGTCACCGCCATGATCGTCGGCCTGGCCCAGGAGCGGGCCGGCCTGCCCGACACCGCCCGGACCACCCGATGACCCCCGGCGCCCCGGGCAGCCCGGACGACGAGATCACCGGGGCCGGCCCGGACGAGGAGTTCGTGCCCGGCATCGACGAGTTCGTGCCTGGCGTGGACGAGCACTACCTCCCCGACGACGAAGAAGACGGCGACGACGTCCAGCCCGACCGCCCGGTCGTGGCCGTGGTCGGCCGGCCCAACGTCGGCAAGTCGACCCTGGTCAACCGGATTCTGGGCAGCCGCCTGGCCGTGGTCGAGGACACCCCCGGGGTCACCCGGGACCGGGTGGCCTACGACGCCAACTGGCGCGGCCGCCAGTTCACCCTGGTCGACACCGGCGGCTGGGAGCCGTCGGAGGAGAAGACCGGCTCGCTGTCGGCCCGCATCGCCGGTCAGGCCCGGATCGCGGCCAGCACCGCCGACGCCGTGCTGTTCGTGGTCGACGCCACCGTCGGCGCGACCGACGCCGACGACGCGGTCGCGGACGTGCTGCGCCGCTCCGGCGTGCCGGTGGTGGTCGCGGCCAACAAGGTCGACAACGCCGCCACCGAGCTGACCGCCTCGGCCCTGTGGTCGCTGGGCCTGGGCGAGCCCCGCCCGGTCAGCGCCCTGCACGGGCGGGCCAGCGGCGACCTGCTGGACGCCGTGCTGGAGGCGCTGCCCGAGACGCCGCCGGAGCCGCGCACGGCCCCGTCCGGTCCCCGCCGGGTGGCCCTGCTGGGGCGGCCCAACGTCGGCAAGTCCAGCCTGCTCAATAAGCTGGCCGGGGAACAGCGGGTGCTGGTCGACGACGAGGCCGGCACCACCCGGGACCCGGTCGACGAGCTGATCGAGCTGGGCGGCAAGACCTGGCGGTTCGTGGACACGGCCGGCATCCGGCGCCGGTTCCGGGAGAGCCAAGGCGCCGACTACTACGCGGCCCTGCGCACGGCCGGGGCGCTGGAGGTGGCCGAGGTCGCGGTGGTGCTGATCGACGCCAGCGCACCCCTGACCGAGCAGGACCTGCGGATCATCTCCATGGTCATCGAGGCGGGCCGGGCCCTGGTCATCGCGTTCAACAAGTGGGACCTGGTCGACGAGGAGCGTCGCCACTACCTGGAACGCGAGATCGACCGGCAGCTGTACAACGCCCGCTGGGCACCCCGGGTCAACATCTCGGCCACCACCGGCCGCCATGTCGAGCGGCTGGTCCCGGCCATCGAGACCGCCCTGGCCGGCTGGGAGACCCGGGTGTCCACCGGCCGCCTGAACAACTGGCTGAACGCGCTGATCGCGGCCACCCCGCCGCCGGTGCGGGGCGGCCGCCAGCCCAAGGTGCTGTTCGCCACCCAGGCCGGCATCCGGCCCCCGCACGTGGTCCTGTTCACCACCGGGTTCCTGGAGGCCTCCTACCGCCGGTTCGTGGAACGCAAGCTCCGCGAGGAGTTCGGTTTCGACGGCAGCCCGCTCAAGGTGTCGATGCGGCTGCGCGAGAAGCGCGGCCGCGGCGCCGCCAGCCGCGGCCGCAGCGCCACCCGCCGCTAGCCTTCCGCCCCCTGACCCGCACCGTTCCAGAACGAGCACTGGTGCTCAGCGGCGAACTCCGGCCCGGGGATGACCCGGGTCGCGCCCCCCGGCCGCAGCGACATCAGCCTGGCGCCGCCCGGGGAGCCGCCCGCCGAGTAGCGCGGCCAGCCCGGCGACCCCGGCGCCGACGGCACGCCGGTGCGCACGAACGCGCCCCAGTACGCGATCATCTGCCGGGACAGCTGCAGCTGGGCCGGGGTCAGCTCGGCGTACAGCGAGAAGCCGTTGGTGAAGCTGGGCCACAGGTAGGCCAGCTCCATGGCGTGCCCCGCGCCCCACTGGTAGCCGGGCAGGTCGTGGTTGAGCCCGGGCGCGTGCCGATCGTCGAACTGGAAGAAGTATGTGGCCGAGCCGGTGCCGGCCAGCTGACCGGCCAGGTTCTGCTCGGGGCAGCCGCCGATCCCGCCCACCAGCCCGGCGTCGGTCTCGATGGCGCCGATGGCGTAGGCCGCGGTGTACGGGTGCGGGCCATGGTAGGCCGACCACGGGTAGCGGGCCAGCACCTGGGGGGCCAGGGCGCCGAACGTGGTCTTCACGTACTGCGTGTACTGGGCCTCGGTCAGCCCCGCCTCGCCCTGGGCGAAGGTCCGCCCTTCGTCGTGGTTGGTGCCGATCAGGATCGGCACCTTGGTGTAGCTGCCTGCCGCCACCGCCGACGCCGGCGCGGCCGGCAGGTCGGTGCCGCCCACCGTCAGCAGCGGCTGATAGGACGAACTGGCCGACAGCAGCGTGGCCTCGGGGACGGCCCGCAGGCAGGACGTGACCGTGCCCGGGTCGGTACAGCCGACCTTGGCCGCCAGCGCCGCCCCGGCCTGCTGGGCGGTGGCCAGCGGCTGGCTGACGCAGCTGCCGCTCTCCATGATGGCCCGCGCGAACAGCCCCCGGGCCGGGGGCGAGGCCAGCAGGCCGCACACCGACCAGCCACCGGCCGACTCGCCGGCGATCGTGACCTGGCCCGGGTCGCCGCCGAACCCGGCGATGTTCTGCCTGACCCAGCGCAGCGCGGCCTCCTGGTCCAGCAGCCCGAAGTTCCCGTCGGATTTGGCGCCCCCGCCGGAGCCGGCACCGTCGAGGCCGGGCAGGGCCAGGAACCCGAACGGGCCCAGCCGGTAGTTGACCGAGACCACGATGATGTTCTGCGACGAAGCCAGCAGCGAGCCGTCCTGCTGGTCCCCGGCCCCGGTGGTGAGCCCGCCGCCGTGGATCATGAACATGACCGGCAGCTTCTTCCCCGGCTTGATCACCGCGGGCGCGTAGACGTTGAGGTACAGGCAGTCCTCGTTGTCGATCCGCGGCCCGTTCCCGTTGGTCAGCTGGGCGCACCGGCCGCCGTAGGACAGCGCGCTGCGCACCCCGGTCCACGGCGTCACCGGCTGCGGCGGCTGCCAGCGCCGCGCCCGCGTCGGCGGGGCCGCGTAGGGCACGCCCAGGAACTGATCGACGGTCCCGGTGGTCCGGCCTTCGATCTGGCCGGCCCCGGTGCTGACGATCAGGCTCTGCGGCTGGGTCGCCGGGCCCGGTGAGCTGGCCGCGATCGACCCCAGCGTGGTGCCCGCGACCCCGAGCACGATCCCGGCCACCACAGGCAGTCCCCGCCGGACCCAGCGTCGCATCGTTACCTCCACATTGAGCGAACAAAAGAACAAAAACGAACATCGACGACCTCATGATGAACCCCGGATCGGCTGCCGTCGAGACCTCGCTGGCAAGCTGGACCCATGCCGTCCGCCGACCCGATTCCCCTTGGTCCCATGGCCACCAAAGACCTCCTGGCCACCGACCGTCACCGGGTCTGGCACCCGTACGCCCCCATGCCCGGGACCCAGACCCCCTTCCCGGTCGAATCCGCGTCCGGCGTCCGCCTCCGCCTGGCCGAGCCCGGCCACCCCGAGCTCATCGACGGCATGTCCTCCTGGTGGGCCGCCATCCACGGCTACCGCCACCCCGTCCTGGACGAGGCCGCCCAGGCCCAGCTGGGACGGATGAGCCACGTGATGTTCGGCGGCCTCACCCACGAGCCGGCCGTCCGCCTGTGCGAGCGGCTGGCCACGCTGGCCCCGGACGGCCTGGAACACGTGTTCCTGTGCGACTCCGGCTCCGTCTCGGTCGAAGTCGCGATCAAGATGGCCCTCCAGTGCTGGCGCTCCCGCGGCCGCCCGGCCAAACGCCGCCTGCTGACCTGGCGCGGCGGCTACCACGGCGACACGTTCTGGGCCATGTCGGTGTGCGACCCCGACGGCGGCATGCACAAGATCTGGGACGGCGTGCTCCCCGAGCAGGTGTTCGCCGGCCTCCCGCCCGCCGGGTTCGCGGCCGGCGTCGACCCCGGCTACGCCAGCCAGCTGGCCACCTTGATCGAACAGCACGCCGGTGAGCTGGCCGCGGTGATCGTCGAGCCGGTGGTGCAGGGCGCCGGCGGCATGCGCTTCCACGATCCCGGCTACCTGCGCGTGCTCCGGGACGCCTGCGACCAGCACGGGGTGCTGCTGATCTTCGACGAGATCGCCACCGGCTTTGGCCGCAGCGGGGAACTGTTCGCCGCCCGGCACGCCGGGGTCAGCCCGGACGTGATGTGCGTCGGCAAGGCCCTGACCGGCGGCTACCTGACCCTGGCGGCCGCCCTGTGCACCCCGGCGGTGGCCGAGGGGATTTCCCGGGGCGAGCTGCCCGTACTGGCCCACGGCCCCACCTTCATGGGCAACCCGCTGGCCTGCGCCATCGCCAACGCGTCCCTGGACGTCCTGCTCGACGGCTATCCGCACGGCTGGCAGGCCGAGGTCCGCCGCATCGAGTCCGCCCTGCGCACCGGCCTGGCCCCCCTCGCCGGCCGGCCCGGCGTCACCGGCGTCCGCGTGCTCGGCGCCATCGGCGTGGTCCAGCTCGACCACGAGGTCGACATCCCCACCGCCACCGCCGCTGCGGTCGCGGCCGGCGTCTGGCTCCGCCCCTTCCGCGACCTCATCTACACCATGCCCCCCTACATCACCACCGACCCCGACCTGGCCCGGATCTGCACCGCCATCACCGCCGCCGTCGAGGCTGGCTAGCTGGAAAGCTCTCAGTGGAGAAGGTGCCCGATCAGGCTCTGGACGTTGCTGATGATGATGGTCAGCGCCGACGCCTTCGGCAGGTGCTCGGCTATGGTCGCGACCATGCTGCGGACCGCGTGCCACTTGGGCTTCGGCTCCGAGGCCAGGTCCCGGGCCGTTTCCGCGAGTTCGCGCAGGTTCTCCGGATTGGCCGGTGGGGGGTCAGTCTCATTGAGCTTGGCCAGGAACTCGTTGAGCAGGACGACGACATCATCACGTCCGGTCTCGGCGCCTTGATGTACTTCCGCCGAGGAGTGGTGCCCGACGACGATGCCAGTTCCCTGGATGTCGCCGGTGCTGATCCCTGGGCTGTGGTGGCTATCCCGGCTTGGCATCGCGCTGGCCTTTCGCTGAGTCGTTCACGGTGGACGAGGATTGATGCCCGACGACCACTCCGCTGCCGTCGATGTTG
The DNA here is from genome assembly GCA_036495425.1 of Streptosporangiaceae bacterium. Classification (GTDB taxonomy): domain Bacteria; phylum Actinomycetota; class Actinomycetes; order Streptosporangiales; family Streptosporangiaceae; genus Bog-532. Next base: position 16,233 of record DASXMW010000063.1, read on the forward strand.
CCGACCTTGATGCTGTTGTCGAAGATGACTTTGATCTGGGATTCGAATTCGGCCAGGCTCACGCCGTGGTCTTTGAGGAACGCACCCACCGTCCGGGTCAGGGTCTTCTCGGCCAGCAATAGGTACATGGCCTGGTCGCGAGCCAGGAAGTAGTGTTCGCCTTGCTTGCCGCGCGCGCTCGCGGTCTCGCGGATGCTTCGTCGGGCGCCGTAGTCGAAGATGAATCCCCGCCTTATCTGACCGGATTGCCGAAGCGCGCGGTTACGTGCGACGCGTGCGGCCCGGCTGGTCTTGACTGCCCAGTACGGCGACTTCAGCAGTGCCCCCGGCATAGTGCACAGACCCCGGCCCAGAGAGTTCTTCAGCTGCTGCGCCCGGGACTGGTCGTAGAACCGGTCGATCATCAAGAAGCTCTGCCGTAGCGGCGGCAGTACCTTGAACGTCCATTCCACGAACAGAGAACCGCCCGCGTGAACTGCGCGCACGAACAGGGTCACCACCAGCTGACCCTGCCAGCCAGGCATTTCCACGCATACGTAGGTGCGAGCCTCGGGTGATGGGTGTGTGGTCGCCTCGTCCAGCAAGCCCTGACTGACCGATGTGGGCGGAGGCCGATAAGGATCGGGGAGCAGTTGATGGTTGTTCTGGATGTGCTGCCCGTTGACGAAGAGCCGTTCGTACACCTTGATGTTCTGCAGGCTCTGGCCCAATCCGGCCCCGTGATCGAACGCCTCGATTAAGGCCGCATGCAGATCGCGGGTGGAAAAGGGTTGAGGAACCGTGGGCTGGCCGTTGTCGTCGTCCGGTCCGCGGCTGGCATCCAGCAGCAGACGCTGACTCCAGACCGTCTTACCGCAACCGACGAACGCGGACGGGCCGCTGAATACGACCAGATTGCCGTCGCGGCGCCTGCGGATCTCGGCCAGCCTTTCCCGGTCGGCGGCGCGGGGTGGCTCGGGCGCGTTCGCCAGCTTGAACCGATTCCTCAGCATGGTCCGGATGACCACGTTGTGGACACGCTCCCAATGCTCCCAGGCGACAACGAGCCATGCGGCCATGGCCGCGAGCGCCGCGATCGCGAGAAGCCACAAGCTCATTGGGGTCAGGGCCAGGCACGCCACGATGATGGTCAGCAGCCCGGCCAGCAGGTAGTCCCGCCTGGCCCGGATGCTCATTGACCTGATCGCCCACATCGCCACGACCGGAATGTCAATGCCGTAGGTGGGAGCCAGGGCGCGGAATTTCTCTCCGACGACTTCCTTGATGACGTTCCGGGCGTACTCGACGTTCAGCTGGGTGGCGGCCGATAGATACCGGGTGGTTTCCTGATCGGTGGCCAGATCAGGGGGAACGTCAAGGTCCTGGCCGGCCGGTGGGGCCTTCGGGGTTAACTTGTGGTCGTTGACCTTCTTTCCCGGCGGTGCGGGCGACCGTGATTTGTCCGGCATACATTCCCTCCGCGGCGGCGCCGTGACGTACCAGGCGAAACGCCCATCCTCTCGATCTAACATTTTGCTACAGGCCTGGCAAGCGTCTGGATGCTCTGGACGCTGGTGCCCCATCAGCCGTGGCCGCCATGTCGCCCGCTAGCGTGGTGAGCGTGATCAATCGCGCGGAACGGGCCCGGTCGTTCGGGGAGATCGCCGGGGACTACGACCGGCTGCGCCCCAGCCCGCCGGACGCCGCCGTGGACTGGCTGCTGGCCGGCCGGGCCGAGACCGTGGCCGACCTGGCCGCCGGGACCGGGCTGCTGACCCGCGCCCTGGCCCGCCGGGTCCCCGAAGTCGTCGCCATCGAGCCCGACGAACGCATGGCCGCCGTGCTGCGGGCGAACTCACCCGCCGCCCGCGTCGTCCGCGCGGTGGGGGAGCAGCTTCCGCTCGGAGCCGGCACCGCCGACGGGATCTTCATCCAGTCGGCCTGGCACTGGCTCGACCCGGACCGGGCCATCCCGGAGATCACCCGGGTGCTGCGGCCCGGCGGCCGTTTCGGCGCCCTGTGGATCACCCGCGACCGCGACGTGGACTGGGTGGCCGAGCTCGACCGGGCCCGGCGCCCGGCCCGGCCGGCCAGCGTCAGCCCGCCGGTCCGCGAGGCCGGCCGGCGGGCCCGGAGCCGGATGGTCGAGTTGCCCGCTGACGCGGCCTTCGATAAATCAGAAAACGCCTCGTTCCGGTACACCCGTACCATGACCGTGCCCGATTTTCTCGGCCTGCTCGCCACCTACAGCCGGATCATCACCGCCGGCCCGGCCGACGTGGCCGCCGACGCCGGCCGGGCCCGGGCCTACCTGGCCCAGCGATTTCCCGGGGCCGCCGAACTCGATGTACCGCTTCACGCCTGGACCTGGCGCGCCCGCCGCGTGTGAGCCTGGGCGTTGGCCCGCTGCGCCGGACGGGCCGGCTCCCAGCGGAAAAACCGGATCGAGGCCAGCAACCCGATCACCGCCCACCCGGCCAGCACGGCCAGGTCGCGCCCGGACACCGGGGCCAGCCCGGATCCGGAGAATTCCAGAGCCTGGGTGGCCGACCCGATGACCGGCTGGCCGGGCAGGTAGCTCATCAGCGTGGTCAGCCACTTCGGCTCGCTGAGCACGCCGAACGCCCCGGACAGCAGGATCACCGGCAGGTAGGTGAAGATCAGCATGGGCTGGGCGCCCTCGGCGCTGGAGATCAGCGCGGTGACCGCGGTGCCGACCGCGGCCCAGGCCACGCCGCCGACCACGAACACGGCCAGCAGCGCGGGCACGCTGCCCACCGGCACGTGCGCGCCGCTCAGGCCGATGCCGACGGCCAGGATGATCGCGCCGGAGACCAGGCTGAGCAGCACGGTGGCGGTGATCCGGCCTGCGAAGTAGCCCCACCGCGGCAGCGGGCTGGCCTGCCAGCGCCGCAGCACGCCGGACTCGCGCGCCGCTACCAGCCCGATGGCGTGGGTCAGGTAGCAGGTGGCGATCAGCCCGAACGCCGCTAGCCCCGCGATAATCGCCGCCTGCCCGGCCGGGCTGCCTCCGTGCGCCCCGCTCTGACTCAGCCGCAGGGCCAGGATCACTCCCGGCGCGAACAGGCTGATCATCAGGCCGCGCGGGTTGCGGGCCAGCATCCGCAGCTGGTAGCCGACCTGAGCAGCCAGCATCGCCATCATGACGTCCTCCCGGTGAGCGCGAGGTAGGCGTCTTCCAGGCTGGGCGCGCCCACCTCCAGCCCGGTCAGGTCCACGTCACCGCCCCGGGCCCAGGCCACCAGCGCGGCCAGGTCGCCGGTCAGGTCCGCCGAAGGCAGCGACAGCTCACCCCGGGCCGGATCCAGGTGCCCGGCCAGGCTGGCAGGCAGGCCGTCCACGGCGGTGCCGCGCGGCAGCCGGAGCCGGATCACCGGGACCCCGCCCCGGGCCCGGAGCTGGTCCGGGCTGGCGTCGGCCACGATCTGCCCGCCGTCCAGGACGATGATCCGGTCCGCCAGCCGCTGGGCCTCGTCCAGATAGTGGGTGGCCAGCAGCACGGTGGTGCCCCCGGCGGCCAGTTGCTGGATGACCGCCCACAGCCCGCGCCGGGCTTCCGGGTCCAGGCCGGTGGTCGGCTCGTCCAGGAACAGCAACTCGGGCCGGCCAATGAGCCCCAGACCCAGGTCGACCCGGCGCCGCTGCCCGCCCGACAGTGCCCCGATCCGGGTACCCGCGTCACCGGCCAGATCGATCAGGTCCAGGACTTCGGCCACCGGGATCGGCCGGTCGAACAGGCCCGCCCACAGCCGCAGCGCCTCCAGCACCGTGAGCTGGCTGTCCAGGCTGGTCGTCTGGAGCACCAGTCCGATCCGGGCCCGCCAGCGCTGCCCGGCCCGGCCGCCCGCCCGCGGGTCGCCGCCCAGCACCCGGACCTGGCCCGCGGTCGGGGCCTGGAACCCCTCCAGCATCTCGATCAGCGTGGTCTTGCCCGCCCCGTTGGGGCCCAGTACCGCCGTGACCTGGCCCGCCGGCAGCGCGAAGCTGAGGTCGTGCACCGCGGTGAAGCCACCGAACCGCTTGGCCAGCCGCTCGGTCTCGATCGCGTTCACCATGGCCTCCCGTCGCCCCCGCCATCGCGGCCGAACCAGAGGAAGAGCTTGCTGCGAGCGGAGCCGTACCGCATGTCGTCTCCTTGTGTTCGTTGTCCTTACCTGAGCCAGCATGGGGCGGCGCCCGCGCCCCGGTCTTCGGCGCCAGGGTTGAAGTCCAGGGCGCGGCCGGCCTCCACCCGGCGATCGATTCCGGTTCCAACCTCGGGTCGAAGACCGCCGCCCGGCCCAGACGTACGCTGACTGCGTGAACAGCGAGGGGCAGGGCACGCTGACCCTGGCCGCCCTGCGGCGCACCCGGGCCCAGCGTCAGGCCATGATCCGCCGGGTGCTGCCGATCGCCCTGGTCGCGATCCTCATCGGCACCCTGCGGTCGAGACCGGGCCCCGGCTGGCACAGCGACCACCTCGGCGTGCTGATCGCCATGGCCGGCCTGGCCGCGGTCGCGATCGGCGGGGTGCTGGCCCAGGACTCGCGCCGCTTCCAGGTCACCATGTTCGCGGTCCTGCTGGCCTGCTCGGCGCTGCTGGTGTGGGTGCAGCCCAGTGGCCCCGGCACGATCGGGCTGTTCCTGGCCATCGGGTTCGGGGCCCGGCTGTTGAACAGCCGCTGGGGTGTGCTGCTGGCCCTGATCGCCGGGCTGTCCATCCTCGCCCTGATCGTGTTGCAAAGCTTGGGCGTCTACCCCAGCAAGCCCGGGCTCGGCGTACCCGGAGTCGTGGTGGTGGCGGCCCTGCTGGTCACCGCCGGGTTCGGGCGCCGGGTCCAGGTGCAGGACGACCAGGCCGACCAGATGCTGCTTGAGCTGGAGCAGACCCGGGGGGCCGAGTTGCGCGCGGCCGCGCTGGCCGAACGCCAGCGGCTGGCCCGGGAGATGCACGACGTGCTGGCTCACTCGCTGTCCGGGCTGGTCATGCAGCTCGAAGGAGCGCGCCTGCTGGCCGCGTCCGACCCGGCCGACCCCCGGCTGGCCAGCACCATCGACCGCGCCCACCACCTGGCCAAGACCGGGCTGGGGGAGGCTCGCCGGGCCATCAGCATGCTGCGCGACGACGAACTGCCCAGTCCCGAGCGCATCGAAGCCATGGCTACGGAGTTTGCCCGCGACAGCGGTGTCCCGTGCCAGTTCGTCACCGTGGGCCGCCCGGGGGACGTGAGTTCCGGAACCCGGCTGGCCCTGTACCGTGTCGCCCAGGAAGCGCTGACCAACATTCGCAAGCACGCCCACCCCGGGAAGGTCGAGGTGACGCTGACCTACCAGCCGGAGGCCATCTTCCTAGCGGTAGAAGACTTCCAGGCCGCCATAACCGTCCCCTCAGTTACTCCCGCCCCGTTCGCCTCCCCGGCCACTTCAGACACGGACGGTGGCTACGGTCTCACCGGCATGCGGGAGCGCGCCGAACTGCTCGGCGGCACCCTCACGGCCGGCCCGACCAGCCGCGGCTTCCGGGTCGAGTTGCAGGTGCCCGCGTGACCATCCGGGTGCTGGCCGCCGACGACCAGCGAGTGGTCCGCGAAGGGCTGGCCATGCTGCTGAGCCTGCTGCCCGACGTGGAGGTGGTGGGCACCGCCGCCGACGGCGAGGAAGCGGTCGCGCTGGCCGCCGTGACCCACCCCGACGTGGTGCTGATGGACCTGCGCATGCCCCGTCTGGACGGCGCCGCCGCCACCCGCCAGCTCCGCGACCGCTGCCCTGGGGCCCGGATCATCGTGCTCACCACCTACGCCGACGACAAATCGGTCATCGATGCCCTGCGCGCCGGGGCCCGCGGCTACCTGACCAAGGACGCGGGCGCCGAGGAGATCCATCGCGCCCTGCGCGACGTCACCTCGGGCCGCGCCGTCATCGACCCGGCCGTCCAGGGTCACCTGGTGGACGCCATCGCCGCCCCCGGAGCACCTCCGCCCACCCCCGCTCCCGCGAGTGCCGCGGTCACCTCGGCCACGTCCGATGCCGCCACCCCCGATGCTGAGCTGCTCGCGGCCAACCTCGGCCTCACCCCCCGCGAGGGCGAAGTGCTCACCCTGATCGCCGAGGGCCTGTCCAACTCCGAGATCGCCCGGCGCCTGGTGGTCAGCGAGGCCACGGTCAAGAGCCACGTCAATCACCTGCTGGCCAAGATCGGCGCCCGGAGCCGGGCCCAGGCGGTCAGCACCGCCTTCCAGCATGGCCTGGCCGCCCGTGACCGGGCGTGAGAAAGAACGCCGCGAAAACCGGGCAAAATACCCCACGACTCCTCTGGTCATTACCACTTTCCGCGTTCACAATGTGTAGATTGTGCTTTTTTCATCGAAGGCTGCTTCGCTGGCTCCCCGGCCGTCCTGGCCGCCGCGCCAGCGGGCGGTCGACCGTCCCCGCCCGGCCGGCCGTCCCGGCCCAACCGAGAAGGGTGGATCGTTACTTTCAGTTACCAAATCAATCACTCTGTGTATGAGTTAATGTTTCCCGTGGTCGGGTCGGGGGGAGACCTGACCAAGATCACCAAATGGCCGGGGGTAGCCAATCGATGGTGCCTGACACTGCATTGACCCCGAGGACTCTGCCGATCATCCTCGACACCGAAATCGGCGGCGAACCGGACGACGCGATGGCCCTGGTCATCGCGGCCCGCGAGCTGCCTGAGCTGGCGCTGGTGGTGACCACGGACGAACTGGGCGGCGAGCGGGCCCGGTTCGCCCGGTTCCTGCTCGACAGCGCCGGGCGGACCGACGTGGCCGTGGTGGCCGGCCGCCAGCTCAGCGCGACCGCCCCGTACTTCGCCCATGGGCTCACCCCGGACTGGGTCGCGGCCCCGTCCGAGGACGTGGCCCGGGCCGTGGCCCAGGCCGGCGCGCGGTCCGGGGGTGCGGCCCGCTGGATCGGGCTCGGCCCGCTGTCGAACCTGGCCGGCCTGCTGGCCCAGCAGCCCGGGCTGGCCCGGCGGCTGTTCGTGACCCAGCTGACCGGCACCAGCGACGGCCAGGCATTGCCGCCGCGCAATTTCCGGCTCGATCCGGCGGCCGCGCGGCAGGTGCTGGCGGCCGCGCCGCACCTCCGGCTGGTCAGCTTCGCGCTGCCGGCCGGGCGGGACGTTCAGCTCACGTCCGCGTCGCCGACGCTGCGGCGGCTGGCCGACACCGTCCCGGCCTGGGACGGCCACAGCTGGGAGACCCTGCTGGCCGCGCACTGCGGGCAGTTCTTCACCCGCTACCACCCGGCCGTGTTCCCGGCCGGCCCGCTGGCCCTGGCCGCGGGCCTGCGCCTGCCGTTCACCTCGTTCCGCCCGGCCCAGGTCACCGTCGGCGAGACCGGCAAAATGTGCACTGGCCCCAGTGGCAACGTGCTGATCAGCCAGGACGTCGACTACCGGGCGCTGGGGGAGTGGTTCCGGGCCCGGCTGCGGCCGCAGAGCTGGGCCCAGTGGTCGTCGGCCGGGCACCGCCCGCTGCGGGCGGCCCGCGTGTGACGCCCCCGGCCCCCGTCAGCCCTGGTCGTCACGCTCCAGCTGGAACCAGACCGTGGTCCCGGCCGCGTCCCGCAGGTAGCCCCACCGGGCCGCCAGCTGCTCGACCAGGAACAGGCCGTGCCCGTGCGAGGCGTAGCGGTCGCCCTGCACCTCCGGCCCGCGGTCCGGCGACCCATCGTCGATGACCTCGACCATCAGCCCGCCCGCCACGTCGACGACCACCACGGTGACCGTCCCGTCCGCCGTCCCCGAGTTAGTGTGCAGCATGGCGTTGGTGACCAGTTCCGAGGTCAGCAGGGCGGCGGTGTCGGCCGCGTCGGCTCCGCACGGCTCCGCCAGCCGGGCCACGAACGCCCGGGCCCGCCCCACCTGCTCCGGCCGCCCCGGGACCGTGATGGTCCCCAGCACGACCGCCGCCGGCATCAAGCCCGTCCCCGCAGCTCGGTCGGAGCCCGGACAGCGTCGACCCGGTCCGCGCTGGCCCGGGGCGCCCATAGCGCGCCGGACCATGCGCCCCGCCCGGACCGGCCCGCGCCGGCCGAGAAGTGCCTCATGCCGCATCCCTCCAGTGACCACGGCGGCCCGGCCGCGCGCGGTCTCGGCCGCATACCGGGCGATTTCTCGACGCTATGGGTAATAATGTCATCACCGAGCGTCAAAATCGATGATGGTCCGGATGGACGGAGCGGCGCAAGTGCAAGAAACAAATTTCTGCAGTGAAATCCCGGATGGGATTTCATCACGGACCATGGTGCGGTATCGTCAACCTTGTCAAGGAACGGTACGAAGTGGTGCCGTTACCATGCGCTACCAAGCGGCTGGCCACCCGGTTGCCTACCCCCCGTCCGGCTGGGCTGGGTATGGCGCGGCCAGGTGGCTCGAGGAGGTGAGCCGCCCGTGACCATGGGTCCGACCGTGCGCCGCCGCAGGCTCGGCTCCGAGCTGCGCAAGCTCCGTGAAGATCATTCCATCAAGCTCGAGGAAGTGGCCGATCGCCTGGGCGTGGCCGCTTCCACGCTGTCGCGCATCGAGACCGGCAAGGCCCCGACCAAGTCGGTCTACCTCACCGCGATGCTGGAGATGTACGGCGTCACCGACCTGGGCCAGCGCCAGGTTCTGGTGGACATGGCCCGCGAGGGCCACCGCAAGGGCTGGTGGTCGGTCTACGACGACGTGCTGCCCACCGGGTTCGGCATCTACGTCGGGCTCGAAGCCGAGGCCGCGGGCGTCCGCAGTTTCGAGGGCGAGGTCATCCACGGGCTGTTCCAGACCCCGGACTACGCCCGCGCCATCCTGCGCGAAGTCCAGGTCAAGGACACCGACGAGCAGATCGAGCGGCTGGTCGACCTGCGCATCAAGCGCCAGGACTCGCTGGAACGCGACACGCCGCTGGACGTGTGGCTGATTCTGGACGAGTCGGTCGTGCGCCGGACCATCGGCGGCCCCGAGGTCATGCGCGGTCAGCTGGCCCGGCTGGTCGAGGCCAGCCGCAAGCCCAACGTCACCCTCCAGGTCCTGCCGTTCGCCAGCGGCTCCCACGCCGGGCTGCGCGGGTCGTTCTCCATCCTTGAGTTCCCCGAGCGCGCCGACTCCGACGTGGCCTACGTTGAGTCGGTGGCCGGCATCATCTACCTGGAGAAGGAGCGGGAAGTGAAGCACTGCGCGGAGGCCTTCGACCGGCTCCGCGCGGCCGCGCTCTCGCCCGGGCAGTCCACTGACCTGATCGTCGAAGCCGCCAAGGAACTCGACTGATCGGACGGCTTCCCCGCACGCTACTCACCACAAGGGTTCCACAACAAACAGGAAGAAGGGGCGGATGGAAACCGACCTCACAGGGTTGCGCTGGTTCAAGAGCAGCGCAAGCAGCACTGGCGGATGTGTGGAAGTGGCTCATCTGCCTGACGGCGGCATGGCGGTCCGCGACACCAAGGACCGCGGCAAGGCGCCGCACGTGTTCAACGCGCACGAGTGGGAGTGCTTCCTGATCGGCGCGAAGAACGGTGAGTTCGACCTTCCCGGCTAACGAAGTTCGAGCTCCACGATGTGATCAAACTTCCCAGCGGGCGGGCCATGGCCATGGACTCCGCCTTGTCCGGGGCTCCGGCCCCGGGCGTTGGGGGGAGTGGCGGGTCCCGCTGAGGGGTAGCGGGACCCGCCACCTGCTTTCCGGCCCATGGTCCGGGGGCGGACGGTAACGATCTCAGCCAGTGGGATGCCTCCGGACGCCACTGACGAACGCCCCCCACGCCGCGGCCCGGAACACCAGGGCGGGGCCGCCCGGGACCTTGGAGTCCCGCACCGCCACCTGGCCGTCCGGCAGCGCCGCCGTCTCCACGCAGTTTCCGCCGGTAGGGCCGCTGTGGCTGCTCTTGATCCAGGTGACGTACTGCAACTCGGTCGCGGGCACGCCGTTGCCGGGGCGGCTCATCGGTCTCCTTCCAGTTCGCTGATGATCGAACGCAGGATGCCGGGGGTGGCCGACGGCCGGGCGCTGACCACGCTCAGCCGCTCCAGGGCCAGCATGTACTGGTCCACGTCGACCTGCTTGTCCAGGTACAACGCGCTGGTCAGGTGCTCGACGTAGACGATGTCGGGCAGCTCGCGGTCGGCGAAGCGCAGCACGCTGAACCCGCTCGGCACCGCGTGGCCGCCCACGCCGTAGGGCACCACCTGCAGGGTCAGGTTGGGGCGCTCGCTGGCCTCGAGCAGGTAGCGGATCTGGTCGCAGTGGGTCCGGGTGTCGCTGACCGGGCGCCGCAGGGCCGGCTCCTCGACGATCATCCACAGGTTCAGCTCGCCCTCGCCGAAGCGCCGCTGCCGTTCCTTGCGGATCAGCACGTGCCGCTCGGCCTCGCCCGGGGAGAAGTCGCCCAGCGCGAATACGGCCGCGGCGTAGGCCTCGGTCTGCAGCAGGCCGGGAATGAACTGCGGCTCGTACATCCGGATGGACGCGGCCGACTCCTCCATCCCGACATATGTCTGGAACCATTCGGGCAGGATGTCATTGTGGCGGTGCCACCAGCCCGGGCGATTGGCCTGCTCCGCGAGTGCGAGCAGCTGTTCGCGGTCGTCCCGGTCCACCCCGTAGTACGTCAGCAGGTCGAGGATGTCGATCTCGCGGATCGCGTTCCGGCCCAGCTCGATACGGCTGATCTTCGATTCCGAGCCACGGATCACCCGGGCCGCCTGCTGGGCCGAGATACCCCGGCTCTCCCGCAGCCGCCGCAAGTGCGTGCCGAGCAGGATGCGAAGGACGGTCGGTCCATGTGCCGCTTCCGTCATCAGACTCACCTGTCCTTTCCGGATCCCGTCCATGATCCGTATTCACCCGGCGGCGCCGGCTGGCTGGTCGGCCCGACCGACACCGATGACGTTCTCGGCGCCCTCCAGGCTCCGGGGTCAGAGCGCCGGGACAGTTCTGTCGGGACCGGCTACACTGATGTCCGGACAATCATGTCGCCAATCAGAAGACAAAACTGTCACCCAGAAGTGTCTCACCCTATGCACATCGCCGGCGCAATTGCGTTTAAGCTTAAAGCACTTCGTCGTGCCAAAGTCATGATAACGCATATGGGATTTCACGCCATCCTTCTGCGGGTCCGTGGGCAAGGTCGCGCCGCGCAACTTGTGAATCCATTAAGAGCGAATTCGCGCTTTGCTGATCCTCGGATGACCACCAATCGGGCAAAGTCCCTGGTGGCGGGCTGTGACGACGGTACGACGCGTCGTTCAGGGCGGCACCGTCCGTCCGGCCACCCCGCCGGGGGGTCCCGGCCGGGCGCCGCCATCAACCGGTTCAGCCGGCCGCGCCGGTGTTGTACTGAGGTGGATCGGCCTGTGCATCGTCATTGGCTAGCGTGGATGGCTCTGTGCGCGCCGGAATCGGCCGTGCCGGGCCGCCCGGCGGCCGTCCCGGCGACCCCCGGTCCCGGTTCCTCCCGGTCCCGGCCCGCGCTCATCCCGGCCTGGCGCCGCCCCGGCCCGGTGCCCGCGATCGCGGCCGGGGGCCGGCCCGCCCCGGACCGGAAAGGCCTGGCCAGTAAGGCAGTGTTCCGTCCCTTGCATTCGATCAAATGCGGGCCGGGATCGGCACGACGGCGCACCGATTTCGAATTCAATAAAGCGCGGCCGTTGATCAAGGCCGCGCAGTGCACGTGTCCTGCGCAATTTACTTATCACGATGTTGTGGGAGTAATCGAGTGACCGAAAACGAGGGCTGGCGAAATAAATTCAGGCCGGACATCCCGAGCACGGCCCGGATTTATGACTACCTGCTGGGGGGCAAGGACAACTATCCGGCCGACCGGGCCGCGGCCGCGGAGATCGCCCAGGCGCTGCCCAACGTGCGGACCTCGTTCCGCTGGAACCGGGACTTCCTCGGCCGCGCCGTCCGCTATCTGGTCACCGAACGGGGCATCCGGCAATTCATCGACGTCGGCACCGGGCTGCCCACCCTGGGCAACGTGCACGAGGTGGCCCAGCAGGCGGCGCCCGGCACCCGCGTGGTCTACGTGGACAACGACCCGGTGGTGCTGGCCCACGGCCGCCACCTGCTGCACGGCCGGCCCAGCACCACCATTCTCGAGCACGACCTGCGCCGGCCCGAGGACATCCTGGCCGACTCCGACCTGCGCGCCCTCATCGATTTCGAGGAACCGGTCGCGGTCCTGCTGGTGGCGATCCTGCATTTCATCGCCGACGCCGACGACCCGGCCGGGGTGATCAGCAAGCTGATGGAGCCGTTCCCGCCCGGCAGCCATCTGGTCATCTCGCACGGTACCGCCGACGCCGTCCAGGGGGTCAACGACGCGGCCGCGGTCTACCGCCAGTCCACCTCCTCGGCCCACGTCCGTACCCGCGACCACATCGAGCGGCTGATCGGCGGCCTGGAACTGGTCGAGCCGGGCATCGTGTGGCTGCCCCAGTGGCGCCCGGATCCGGGCACCGACCTGCCGCCAAACCCGGCCGAGGCCTACTTCTACGCCCTGGTCGCCCGAAAGCCGTAAGCCGCCCGTAGGATCACCTGTGACCTAGCACGGAACAGGGTTCGCCGAGGCGGGAGACTATGCGCTACAGGTCACTGGGATCATCGGGACTGCAGGTGTCGGTGGTCGGGCTCGGCTGCAACAACTTCGGCCGCCGCCTCGACCTGAGCGGGACGCGGGCCGTGATCGAGGCCGCGCTTGACGCCGGGATAACCCTGTTCGACACGGCCGACACCTACGGCGGCCGCGGCGCCTCGGAAAGCCTCATGGGTGAGGTGCTGGGTGCCCGCCGGGACCAGATCGTGCTCGCCACCAAGTGGGGCAACCAGAAGAGCGACATGGGCTACGGGCCGGTGGCCGGGGCCAAGGGCGGCCGGGCCTACATCAAGCGGGCCGTGACCGAGTCCCTGCGCCGGCTGCGCACCGACCACATCGATCTGTACCAGCTGCACACCCCGGACCCGGAGACCCCGATCGACGAGACGATCCTGGCCCTGGACGAGCTGATCACCGAGGGCAAGGTCCGCTACGCGGGCCACTCCAACTTTTCCGGCTGGCAGCTGGCCGACGCCGAGCACGTGGCCCGGGAGCTGGGCCGCAACCGGTTCGTCTCCGCCCAGAACGAATGGTCGCTGCTGGACCGGGGCGCCGAAGCCGACGTGGTCGCCGCGGCCCGGCACTTCGGCCTGGGCGTGCTGCCGTTCTACCCGCTGGCCAACGGCCTGCTCACCGGCAAGGTCCGGCGCGGCCAGGACATCCCGGCCGGGACCCGGCTGGTCGACCGGGCCGACTACGTCACCGAGGACAAGCTGGACCGGGTCGAGGCCCTGATCGAATGGGCCGACCGCCAGGGGGTCAGCATCCTGGACGCGGCCGTGGGCGGCCTGGCCGCCATCCCCGGCTGCGCCTCGGTCATCGCCGGGGCCACCAGCCCGGAGCAGGTGAAGGCCAACGCCGCGGCCGGGGACTGGGTACCCACCCCGGAGCAACTGGCCGACCTGGACACGATCGTCGCCCCCGGCAAGACCCTCTGACGCGGCCAGAGCCCTTCCGGGGTGCCTGGCCCGGGCCTTCGGGCTACGCGGGCGCGGCCCGCGTCCGGGTCTGGGGGCTGTGCCCCCGAGGCTGTTACTCGTGGCTCAGCTGGACATCGTGGCTGTGCGGCTCGCCCGACGTGATCTGGAGCCGGCTGGCGGCGGCCGGGTAGCCGCTGGCGACCACCGTGTAGTCGCCCTCGGGCAGGTTCTCGAACGAGTAGCTGCCGTCCACCCCGGTGGCGGCCCGCCCGGCCACGTTGCCGTCGCCGTCCAGCAGCATGACCCGGGCGTCCGGGACCGGCGTGCCGGCCGCCGTGCGGGCCCGGCCGTGCAACCGGGCGCCGGCCCGCAGCGCGGCGTCCTGGGTGGTGGCGTCCCCGTCCGCCACCGTGACCGGCATGGCCGTGGGCTGGCAGCCGGGAGCGCTCAGGGCCAGCGTGTAGCGGCCGGGGGCCAGGTCCGCGACCAGGTACTGGCCCTCCTCGTCGGTGCTGCGGGCCGCCACCACCTCGCCCCGCGCATCGGCCAGGGACACGGTCGCGCCCGGCAGCGGGGCGCCGGTGCCCGCGGCGCGGACGGTGCCCGCCAGCCGGGACGCCCCGGCCAGCAGCACATCCAGGTCCACCGGCTGGTCGCCGGCGTGCACCGCCGACGCCTGCGGCTGGTGGGAGGGGGCCATGGCGATCAGCGTGTACGCGCCGGCCGTCGGCGCCGCCACCTGGTACCAGCCGTCGTCGCCGCTGCCGCCGCGGGCCACCTGCCGTCCGGCCAGGTCGATCACTGTGACCGTGGCCCCGGCCAGTGGCCGCCCGTCCGGCTGGCGGACGTAGCCCTGCACCGGCGCGGTGCCGGGCCCGGTGCCGGGCCCGGTGTCGGTCACGGTGTCGGTCACGGCCAGCGGGGCCCCCAGCGGCTGGGCCTGGGCCGCACCGGCTCCCACCGCGGCCAGGGCCGGTGTGGTGGCGCCGTTGCCGTTGCCGCTGGCGTGCCCGTTGCTCTGGCCGTTGCCGCTGGGCATGGCCGGCAGCGGCTCCAGCGGCGTCCCGTTGGCCGGCGCGGCCGTGGTGTCCGCCACGGTCGCCTCGCCCGCCTCACCCGCCTCGCCCGCCGCCGCGCCGGCCGGGGCCGCCGCGTCCTCCGGGCCGACGGTGGTGCGCAGCTTCTGCTCCTTCAGGAAGAACGAGAGCACGAACGCGGCCGCCAGCACCGGCACCAGGGCCAGGAAGATCGGTGGCAGCGCGTAGGCGTAGGCGGTGACCAGGGCGGCGTGCACCGCCCGGGGCAGCGCGTCCAGCTCCTTGGGGGTCAGCGCCTGCACGTTGGGCAGGTGCGCGCCGGACCCGGGCGGCAGCAGGTGCGAGATCTTGCTGGTCAGCCGGGACGCGAACGCGGCCCCGACGATGCCGCTGCCGACCGTGCCGCCGATCTGCCGGAAGTAGTTGTTGGCCGCGGTGGCCGAGCCCAGGTCCTCGCGCGGCGCCGCGTTCTGCACGACCAGGACCAGGATCTGCATGACCAGCCCGATGCCGAAGCCCAGCACGGCCATGTAGATGCCGTTCTCGACCCGGGTCGAGGTCGCGCTCAGCCGGGACAGCAGGCCCATGCCGACCGTGCCGATGGCCGTGCCCAGGATCGGGAAGATCTTGTACCGCCCGGTCGACGACACGATCCGGCCCGACCCGATCGAGGACACCAGCAGGCCGCCCACGAACGGCAGCATGAGCAGGCCCGAGACCGTGGCGCTCACGCCGTCCACCGTCTGCAGGAAGAACCCGATGTAGGACACCGCGCCGAACAGCGCCACCCCGACCACCAGGCCGATCAGGCCCGCGATGTTGAAGATGCTGCTGCGGAACAGCCGCAGCGGCAGGATCGGCTCGGCCGCGTAGTGCTCGGCCAGCAGGAACGCCACGGTCAGCAGCACGAAGCCGGCGCCCAGGCCGATGATCTGGGCCGAGGCCCAGGCGTACTTGGTGCCGCCCCACACGCTGAACAGCACGATGCAGGCGGAGGCGGCGGCGATCAGGACCATGCCCAGGATGTCGAGCTTGGGCCGGCTGTCGTGCTTGGCCAGGTGCAGGGTGAAGATCACCACGGCCAGGGCGATGATCCCGATCGGGACGTTGACGTAGAACACCCACCGCCAGCTCACGTCGTCGGTGAGGTACCCGCCGATCAGCGGCCCGGCCACGGTCGCGATGCCGAACACCGCCCCGATGAAGCCCATGTACTTGCCCCGCTCCCGGG
This sequence comes from Streptosporangiaceae bacterium, assembly GCA_036495425.1. GTDB lineage: Bacteria > Actinomycetota > Actinomycetes > Streptosporangiales > Streptosporangiaceae > Bog-532. The sequence continues at coordinate 32,000 of DASXMW010000063.1, forward strand.
GCGGGACCACGTCGCCGATGATGGCCTGCGCGCCGATCATCAGGCCGCCCGCCCCCACCCCCTGCAGGGCCCGGAAGCCGATCAGCTCACCCATGTTCTGTGACAGGCCGGACAGGATCGAGCCGACCAGGAAGATGGCGATGGCGAAGATGAACAGGCCCTTGCGGCCGAACAGGTCGCCGAGCTTGCCGTAGATCGGCAGCCCGATCGTGGCGGTCAGCAGGTAGGCGGTGGTCACCCAGGTGAGGTCGCTGACCCCGTGCAGGTCCCCCACGATGGTCGGCAGCGCGGTGGCCACGATGGTCTGGTCCAGGGCAGCCAGGAACACCGCGAGCATCAGCGCCACGAAGATGACCGCCACGTTGTTGGTGATCGGCTTCTCGCCACCCGCCCCCTTGGGGCGCTCGTGCGCTGGCGCGGCGTGGTGCCGCAGTGCTGACTCGCTCAACTGACTCCTCCTCAGGCCGCGTCCCCCCAGGGCGCCCCTAGCTCGTACTCCCGGCCGCCGTGAACTCGCTCGTGAGCAGGCCGAACACCTCGGCCACGTGGCGTTCCAGCGGATCGTCCCCCTGCCCGGCTGTCCAGCGCTGGACGGCGACCCGGATGCCGGTGGTGGTCATGGCCGCCATGAGCTGCGGGTAGGCGTCATCGGCCTTCGCGCCCACGCGCGCCGCCACGGCCGAGGCCACGATCGCGTTGAACTCCTCGAGCCGGGCGAACATCCGGGTGATCAGCGCAGGGTAACGCGTGATCACCTGCCAGCGCAGGAGCACCTGCTCACGGCGTGTCACCGCGTCGGCCGCCATGGCCAGGGCGATGGTCCGCATGCCGTCCAGCACGCTGGGCGCGCGGCTCATGATCGCGGTGATCTGCCCGGGTTCGATTGTGAACAGGCCGTCGCCGACGATGGCTTGTTCCTTGCCCGGGAAATAGTTGAAGAACGTCCGCGGCGACACGCCGGCCGCGGCGCTGATCTCCTCCACGGTCAGGTGCTCGGGCCCGCGCTCGAGCGTGAGCCGCAGGGCCGCGTCATGCAGCGCCTGCCGGGTCGCCCGCTTCTTGCGCTCGCGCAGACCACCCCGCTCCCGCTGCGCTACGCCACTCTCAGTCACCATCTCATCCTTGCACTCACCGCAATTTTTCACAAACTGCAACCCTGGACTCCAGCCCCCTCCTTGCCCCTTCAGCCCCGCCTACCCCAACCCCGCCTCACCCGCCCGCAGCTCGCTCCCGCCCGCAGCTCCCATCCACTGATAACAGCAAGAAGAGTCGCGGCCTCGCCCCGGCGCCAGCCCCTCCCGCCCCGCGAGTCCCACTTCCGTGTGCAGAATAGCCACGGTGGAGCAAAGTCAGCGCTATTCACTGACTACGCTCCATCGAAGCCCAGGTCCCGCTCAAGCCCCCGGTCCTCCGCCAGCCCCTCGTCGCACGAGTGACACCAGCCACCGTGGCCTCCCTCGCCCCCGGCCGGGACCCGGGCTCCGGGGTGCGCCGTGAAGCCCTGAGGCGTTGCTCACGCCCGGGCGGCCAGGCTAGGGAGGTCGCTATGACCGAGCGGGCCGAGGGAACCGAGCGAGCCGAGCGAACAGAGCGAGCCGAGGGACCAGAGCGAGCCGAGGGAGCCAATCGGGCCGGGCGGCGGGAGTGGATCGGGCTGGGAGTGCTGGCCCTGCCGTGCCTGCTGTACGCGATGGACCTGACCGTCCTCAATCTGGCCATACCGGCCATCAGCAGGAGCCTGCGGCCCAGCGGCGTCGAACTGCTGTGGATCGTCGACATCTACGGGTTCGTGCTGGCCGGATCGCTGATCACGATGGGGACGCTCGGGGACCGGATCGGGCGGCGCCGGCTGCTGCTGGCCGGGGCGGCCGGGTTCGCGGGGGCGTCGGTGCTGGCCGCCTACTCGGTCAGCCCGGCCATGCTGATCGCGGCGCGGGCGCTGCTGGGGGTGGCCGGGGCCACGCTGGCCCCGTCGACGCTGTCGCTGATCCGGAGCATGTTCCCCGATCCCGGCCAGCGCCGGATCGCGGTGGGCGTGTGGATCTCCAGTTTCTCGGCGGGCGGCGCGGCCGGGCCGCTGATCGGCGGGCTGCTGCTGGAGTGGTTCTGGTGGGGGTCGGTGTTCCTGCTGGCCGTGCCGCTCATGGGCCTGCTGCTGGTGCTGGGGCCGCTGCTGCTGCCGGAGTACCGCGACCCGGAACCTGGGCGGCTGGACCTGCTCAGCGCGGCATTGTCCCTAGCCGCGGTGCTGGCCCTGATCTTCGGGCTCAAGCAGCTGGCCGACGGCGGCGGCCCGGGCTGGCTGGCGGCGCTGGCCATCCTGGCCGGGCTGGCCGCCGGGACCGTGTTCATCCGCCGCCAGCACCGGCTGGCCGATCCGCTGCTGGACCTGAGGCTGTTCCGGCGGCCCGGTTTCACCACGGCCCTCGGCACCAACATGGTCAGCTTCTTCACCGGCTTTGGCGTGCTGCTGTTCATCGGCCAGTACCTTCAGCTCGTGCTGGGGCTGTCGCCGCTCGCGGCCGGGCTGTGGATGCTGCCGTCCTCGGCCGGGTTCATCGCGGGCTCGATGCTGACCCCGCTGCTGGCCCGGCGGGCCCGGCCCGCGTTCGTGATGGCGGCCGGGTTCGGGCTGTCCGCGGTGGGGTTCGGGCTGCTCACTCAGCTCGGTACCGGTCGTCCGGCCGGGCTGGCCTTGCTGGTGACCGGGTCAGTGGTGTTCTCGGTCGCCCTGGCCCCGGTGGACACGCTGGCCACCGACCTGGTGGTCGCGGCGGTGCCGGAGGAGCGGGCCGGGGCGGCGACCGCGATCACCGAGACCAGCGCCGAGATCGGCGGGGCGCTCGGCATCGCCCTGCTGGGCGTGGCCGGCACCGCGGTGTACCGGAGCCGGGTCGCCGGGGCCGTCCCGGCCGGCGTGCCGGCCCAAGCCGCGCACGCGGCCCGGGACACCCTGGGCGGCGCGGTGGCCACGGCCGGTCAGTTGCCCGGGCCGGTGGGCGCGGCGCTGGCGGCGGCGGCCCGCCAGTCGTTCGGCTCCGGCCTGCACCTGGTGTTCGCGATCTGCGCCCTCATCACGCTGACCGCGGCGCTGGCGGCGGTGACGGTGCTCCGGCGCCCGGCCCCCGCCTCGGCCGACGCGCGATCAGGCCCGTGAGCCGGTGACCGGACCGGACCGGGCCCGGCGCGGCCCGGACCGCGCCCGGGGGCACCGAGCCCGCACCGGACGCGGATCACCGGCAGGCGACGTTGTCGAAGGAGCATTCGGCCGGGGTCCAGTCCGGGCCGGACGCGTAGATGGTGACGGTGACCGAGGCGCCGGGAGCGATGGTCAGGTCGGCCGGGGCCGGGGACATGAACAGGACGTCGTTGTCGTCGTTGAACTCGGCGTTCTGCACGGCCGAGACCTGGTCGCCGGGCAGCGCCACCACCAGGTGCCAGCCGGTGACCGGGGCCGCGCTCTGGTTGACCACCGTGACCTGGCCGGTGAAATCAGCGCCGCCGCTCCCGGCCGCGGTGTAGGTGGCGGTCACGGGCGGCGGGGCGGTCTCCATGGGCTGCGGAGCCACCACCGGCGGTGCGGGCGGCGCGCTCGTGCGCGCGGGCGCGGAGGACGGGGCGGGGGCGGCCGGCCGGGCCGGGTGCGAGGCCGGGGCGGACATCGCGGGGGAGGCCGGCCCGATCGCGGCCGTGGACGGGATCGGCAGCCGGCATTGCGGGCAGGCCTGGGCGCCGACGCCCATCACCGCCAGCAACGGCGGCGTGGCCAGGATGGCGGTGACGGCCACGATGACCAGCCCGAGAGCCAGCGACAGCACCGGTCCGCGGCGCCGGTACCACGGCCGCTCGGGCACGGGGCGGTCGAGACCGATGCCGGGCGGTGGCCGGCGGAACAGTCCCAGCTCGCCCAGGACCACGGTGTCGCTGGCGGTGGAGTCCTGGCCGCGGATGGACACCCGCGTGCCGCCTTCCAGGCTGGCCCAGTACGCCTTGCCGGCCTCGCCGCCGCCGGCCGGGGCGGTCAGGTCCGGCGGGAACCAGCCCCCGTCCGGCGGCAACTCCGGGCCGGGGTCTTCGCCGGTCAGCAGGCTGGAATGCCGGCCCGAGGGCCGTTTCCGGGTCGTCGGCCAGCTGCTGGTCATCAGCGTCTCCCCAGGCTGCGAAGCCTTTGGTGTCACGCTGATTGTGCCCAGAAGATCAGCCGCGGAGAAGATTCCGCGGGCCGGCCATAAGAAGTCCGTTATATATATCGAAGGCCACTGATCGCCGTCGCCGGCCAGGCCGATCGTGCCCGCGCCCCCGGCCACCAGGGAGCGGCCCCAGCCGGCGTTGCTGGCCGGCGATCCTGGCCGGCGTTACCGGTAGGCCTCGCGGTCGCCCGACCGGGGGTCGGGCTGGTCCAGGGCCCAGTGCCGGGCCACCGTGGCCAGCCAGGTGGTCGCGCCCGGCTTGCTGGCGCCGGACCCGGGACCGGCCTGCTCGCTGGCCTGCCCGTCCGCGGGGACGGGCCGGTACTGGCAGCGGAAACGGGTGATGGTCCGCTGGCCGCCGTCATAGTCGCCGTACAGCAGGTCCACGAACCATTCGCTCCGGCTCTCGACCACATTGCGGGCCATCTCGTAGCGCGGATCGGCGAAATCCCGGATCGCGCCCTGCCAGAAACCGGTGTCGCCCGCCGGGACGTACAGGTCCCGGGTCTGCAGGGTGAAGTCGCTCAGCGGCGGCATCGGCTCGTTGGGGACGGCCCGGTCGTAACTGAGCCGCCAGCCGTGCAGCACGGCGATGCCGTTGCCCACGTTGCGCAGGGACAGCACGAAGTAGAGCACGCCGTCGGCCGGGCCCATGGTGCCGTCGCCGCCGCCGACCTGGGTCACGCCGGTGCTGCCCGGCGCCAGCAGCCACTTGTTGTCGCCGAAGTTCACCTTGAGCGCCTCGTCGCTCCGCTTGGACGGCATGAGCAGCGGGCGCAGGCTGGTCAGCAGGGACTGTTCGGCGGCCCGGGCCGTCCGGTTGCCCGACCGGACCGCGGAGAACGTGGCCAGCGCCAGGACCAGCGTGCCGAGCGCGGTACCCAGATCCGCGACCGTGGCCCACGTGTCCGCGCTCACCGGGTCACCAGGTCACCAGCGGCTGTGGATGGCGGCGCGGAAGTACTTGTCGTACAGGTTCTCGATGGCGTCCAGGGTGGGCTGGTCCAGCGGCGGCAGCGCGGCCGCCTCCGAGTTCTGCCGGGCCTGCTCCACGTTGCGGGCCCCGGGGATGACCGTGGTCACGCCGGGCTGCTGGATGATCCAGCGCAGCGCGGTCTGGGCCGGGGTGGCCGCGGTGCCCGCACCCGCACGCTCACCCCGAGCCAGCGCGGCGAACTCCTGGGCCGCTTCCACGCCAGCCTCGTAGTCCACCCCCGAGAACGTCTCGCCCTGGTCGAACGCCTCGCCGTGCCGGTTGAAGGTGCGGTGGTCGTCCGCGGCGAACTGGGTGTCCCGGGTGTACCGGCCGGACAGCAGCCCCGAGGCCAGCGGCACCCTGGCGATGATGCCGACCCCGGCCGCGGCCGCGGCGGGCAGCGCCTGGTCCAGCGGCTTGCGCCGGAACGGGTTGAAGATGAGCTGCACGGACGCGGTACCGGGCCGTGCGATCGCGGTCAGGGCCTGGGCCGCGGTCTCCACGCTGACCCCGTAGGCCGCGACGCGCTCCTCGCTGACCAGCGTGTCCAGCGCGTCGAACACCTCGTCGCTGGCGAACACCGCCGTCGGCGGGCAGTGCAGCTGGACCAGGTCCAGGGTCTCCACCCCGAGGTTGACCCGGGACCGGTCGGTCCAGGCCCGGAAGTTCTCCAGTGTGTAGTTTTCCGGCACCTGGTCGACCCGGCGGCCCATCTTGGTCGCCACCGTCAGGTGCTGCCCGGCGTTGCCGGCGATGAACCGGCCGATGATCCGCTCGCTGCGCCCGTCGCCGTACACGTCGGCCGTGTCCAGGAACGTGACCCCGGTCTCCACCGCCGCCTGGAGCACGTCCAGCGCGTCGCGCTCGCTGACGTCACCCCAGTCCGCGCCCAGCTGCCACGTGCCCAGCCCGATCACCGAAACCGGCCGGTTCGTCCTGCCCAGTACCCGCTGTTCCACGATTGGCGATCTTACCGGGCGCCCCGCGGGCTGGGCCCCCGGCCGGGCCCTGGGCCCGCGGCGGCGGGCGGGAGGAAGATGGAGCCATGAAGGCTGCCCTGTATGAGAAGACCGGCCCGGCGCGGGACGTGCTGGCCCTGACCGACGTGGACCGGCCCGAGCCCGGTCCCGGCCAGGTCCGGGTGCGCATCCACGCATCCGGGGTCAATCCGACCGACGTGAAGGCCCGCAGCGGCGCGGTGCCGCGGCCCATCGACGGGTTCCAGATTCCGCACCAGGACGGGGCCGGGGTCATCGACAAGGTCGGGCCGGGCGTGGACCCGGCCCGGGTCGGGCAGCGGGTCTGGCTGTACTTCGCCGCCCACGGGAGCCGCTGGGGCACCGCGGCCGAGTGGACCGTGGTGCCGGAGCAGCGGGCCGTCCCGCTGCCGCGCGCGGCCAGCATGGAACTCGGTGCGACCATGGGGGTGCCCGGGCTGACCGCGCACCGCTGCGTGTTCGCGGACGGTCCCGTGACCGGCAAGACCGTGCTGGTCCAGGGGGGCGCGGGCGCGGTCGGCCACTACGCCATCGAGCTGGCCAAGTGGGGCGGGGCCCGGGTCGTGGCCACGGTCAGCAGCCCGGAAAAGGGCGAGCTGGCCCGGGCGGCAGGCGCCGACCTGGTCGTCAACTACCGGGAGGGCGACGTGGCCGGGCAGGTGCGGCCGTTCGCCGAGCGGGCCGACCGGATCATCGAGGTGGCCCTCACCGCCAACCTGGACACCGACCTGGCCCTGTCCGGCCCGGAGACCGTGGTCGTCACCTACGCGGCCGACGGCCCCAACCCGGAACTGCCGGTCCGGGCCTGCATGTCGGCCAATGTCACGCTGCGGTTCGTGCTGCTGTACGGCGTCCCGCAGCCGCGGCTGGACCAGGGCATCGCCGACATCACCGCCGCTCTGGAAGCGGGCGCGCTGACCCCGCTGCCGCCGCACCGGTTCCTGCTCGGCGACCACGCGGCCGCGCACGAGGCGGTCGAGAACGGCGTCAGCGGCAAGGTATTCGTCATTCCCGCCCGGGAAGTCTGACCGGCCCGAATTCCGGGCGGCACAAAATAGCCGGACGTTGCCGGACGGCGAGCGCAGGCGCCCGATAAGCCGCCAGCGGCCCGGCCGTCCGCAAACCGGCGGCCAAATATAAGCCGGCAATTCCCGCCGCCAGGCTGGCAATTCACCGATTTCGGGCCAATTCGGCCAGGGCTCCAGTCTTACCGGGGCCCGTACCCGCCCGTGCTGTCACTGTTGCCGAGAAAGATCTTCGCCCCCAGCCGGTACTTGCGTCCGGTCCCGCCACAGGCGCGGCAGCGCCGGTAGGCGTGGCTGTAGACGCTGCCCCAGTGCCGGCCCGGCGTCTTCTGGCAGGCCGGGCAGCGCCGGAACGGGTGGATTTTGAGCGACGCGAAATAGCCGAACCCCGCGACCAGAGCAATGAGGATGAACGCTGCCATAGCTGTACTCCCCGGAGATAACCCCGTATTTATTGATAGACGTAGGGTAGACCTAGGCAATCTCAGATGGGAGCGATTTTAATTAGCCATGGGGTCTTAGATTGCCTCAAATGACGCAATACCCGGCGTGCCGGGCTTACCGGTAGGCCGTCCAGCCCCGCTTGGTCCCGGGGCCGGGTGTCTCATGCGGGTGCGGCCCACCGCAGCGGCAGCGCGTCCACGCCGTAGATCCCTTCCACCCCGCCCAGTTCCGGGACCCCGTCCAGGGCCAGCCCCGGCATCCGCGGGGCCAGGAACGCCAGCGCCTCCTCCAGTTCGGCCCGGGCCAGGTTGGCGCCCAGGCAGAAATGGGTGCCCGCCCCGAAGGTGAGCAGCCTGGCGTCCCGCTCGGCGGTGAGGTCGAACTCCTCGCCCGCCGGGCCGTCCTCGCGGTTGCCCCGCTCGGCGCACACGGCCACGATCGTGCCCGCCGGGAAGGTCACGTCCCGGTACTCGACGTCCTCGGTGCAGATCCGGGCCGTGAACGGGGTGATCGGCTCGAACCGCAGCACCTCCTGCACGGCCCGTGGCACCAGGGCCGGGTCGGCCGCCAGCCGCCGCCACTGGTCCGGGTGGGCCGCGAACAGCCGCAGCGCGTGGCCCAGCTGGCTCTGGGTGGTGTCGATGGCGCCGGCCAGCACGTTCACCACCAGGTTGACGCACTCGGCCGGGCTGAGCCGCTCGCCCTCGTCCTCGGCGGCCAGCAGCGCGCTGGCCAGGTCCTCCGGCCGCTGGCCGGGCGGCACGGCCCGGCGCTCGTCCAGCAGCGCGGCCGCGTAGGCGCTGACCTCACCCACGGCCTGCTCGATCTCGGCCACCTGGCTTGGCAGGGCGGCGATGTCGAACTGGCGCTGGACCAGGTTCGACCATTGCTGCAGCCGGAGCGCGTCGGCGGCCGGGGCGCCGAGCACGGTGGCGATGGTCAGGGCCGGGTAGGGCCGGGCCACCGCGGCCATGAACTCGGCCTGGCCGCCCGCTGGCACCTGGGCCCACAGCCCGGCCAGCAGGTCCCGCATGACCGGCCGCCAGCGGTCCGCGGCCCGCGGCGTGAGGGCCGGCCCGACCAGGGCCCGCAGCCGCCGGTGCTGGGCCCCGGTGAGGTTGAGGATGTTGGTGTCGATGTGGTCCCACAGCGGGCCGGACGTGATCCCGAAGAACTCGGCGATCTGGCGGCCGGGGAAGGCCGCCGCCCGCGAGCGCAGGAAGAACTCGCCCGCCTCCCGGTCCAGGACCAGGTAGGCCAGCGGGGACCGGGCCAGCCAGCCCTGGGCGCGGACCTGCGCCAGCTGGCCGTGGTAGCGGTCGGCGGAGAAGTCCGGCGCGGTGTAGTCGAACGCCGGCAGATCGAGCTCGGTCACCGTGGTCATGACACCGCTGACCCTAACTCACCCCCATTCGGGAGCTACCCCCACTGTGCCCGGACCGCCCGGGCGGCAGACTCGCTGCCGGAAGCTAAGCAAACGGGGTGAGGGAGAAACCGATGATCAGAGGATCAAGGCTCCGGGAGTGGCTCAGCGGCGGGCTGGTCGCGGCCGGCCGTGGAGTCGTGCTGACCGGCCTGATACTGGCCGAGGCCGGAGTGCTGTTCGTCCTGGCCATCGGGGTGACCCTGGCCGCGCTGGGCTTCGGCCTGCTCCTGGTCCCCGGTACCGTGCTGGCCGGCCGGGAGCTGACCAGCAGGATCAGGCGCCTGGCCGGGACGTGGTCCGGGGTGGCCATCGCGGTCCCGTACCGGCCGCATCCCTGGGACGAGGGTGCCCGGCCTGGCCTGTGGCGGCGCTACGCCTGGCTGCTGAGCGATCAGGCCACCTGGCGGGATCTGCTGTGGATGACCGTGGACGTCCTGGCCGGCTGGCTGCTCACCCTGGCTCCGGTCGCGCTGCTGGCCTGGGGGTTGTTCGGGATGGTCATGCCCGCCGTGTGGGCCCCCATCGTGCACGCCGGCGGAAACAACTGGTACGCCTTCATTCACGTCACCGGCACCGGTACGGCCTGGCTGTCGGTGCCCCTCGGCGCCGTGGCCGCGCTGATCGGTGTGTGGTCCGGGCCGCGGCTGCTGGCCGCGCACGGCCGCCTCGCCCGCCGCCTGCTGGCCCCGGCGTCCAGTCCGCGGCGGCAGCTCGCACCGGCCTAGCATATGGCTGGTGAACCTCTCCCGAGTCTGCGTGTACTGCGGGTCGTCGGCCGGGTCTGGCCCGGAGTTCGCCGCCGCCGCCCAGGGCCTGGGCGGGCTGCTGGCCCGTAACGGCCTGACCCTGGTCTACGGCGGCGCCGAGGTCGGCCTGATGGGCGTGGTGGCCGACGCCGCCCTGGCCGCGGGCGGCCGGGTGGTCGGGGTGATCCCGCGCGACCTGGTCGACCGGGAGATCGCCCACCCCCACCTGACCGAACTGGTGGAGGTGGGCTCCATGCACGACCGGAAGCTGCGCATGTTCGAGCTGGCTGACGCGTTCGTGGCCCTGCCCGGGGGCCTGGGCACGCTGGAAGAGCTGACCGAGATGGCCACCTGGGCCCAGCTCGGCATCCACCGCAAGCCGATCGTCACCCTGGACATCAACGGCTTCTGGCAGCCCTTCCACGCCTTTCTCCGCGAAGCCGTCCGCCACGGCTTCATGAAGCAGGAGAACCTGGACCTGATCGGCACCGTGGGCACGGTGCGCGAGGTGCTCCCCGCGCTGCGCTCCTATGCCCCGCCCCGCGTCGGCAAGTGGCTGGACCCGGAGGAAACCTGAAGCAGTGTTGTCTCGGGGGCATAGCCCCCCAGACCCCCCTACGCGGGCTGCGCCCGCGTGGCCCAGAGGGCCCCCGGATCCAGCCCCGGCATCTGCCCGCCGGTCAGCCCTGGGCGGCTGCCGATACGGGCTGCCACTCCCGCCAGGTGGCCAGCCGGGACTCGTAGTCGGCGGTGGCGATGCCCAGCGGCCCGCTACCCAGGAACACCCGCAGCGGCGGGATCTCCGCGTCCACGATGCGCAGGATGGCCTCCCGGGTCGCGGACGGTACCCCGGGCGTGGCCACCCGCTGGGCCCGGGCCTCGGCCGCCATCTCCTTGACCTTGTCGTAGGCGGGCAGCGGGGCCGACCGCCGGGACGATGGGCCGGCCCAGTCGGTGTCGTAACCGCCCGGCTCGATCACGGTGATGTTGATGCCGAACGGCTTGACCTCCTGGGCCAGCGCCTGGCTGAAGCCCTCCAGCCCCCACTTGGACGCGTGGTAGGCGCCCACGTTCGGGAACGCGGAGATGCCGCCGATCGAGGACACCTGCAGGATGTGCCCGCTGCCCTGCCCGCGCAGGTACGGCAGCGCCGCCTGGGTGATCCACAGCGCGCCGAGCAGGTTGGTCTCCAGCTGTGCCCGGATCTCCGGCTCGCTGATCTCCTCCACCATGCCGAACTGCCCGTACCCGGCGTTGTTCACGACCACGTCCAGCCGCCCGAACCGCTCGTGTGCCCGCCGCACCGCGGCGAAGCCCGCGTCCCGGTCGGTCACGTCCAATGCGGCCGGCGCGATCGCGTCGCCGTACTTCGCGACCAGATCATCGAGCGCCGAGATGTCCCTGGCCGTCGCCGCGACCTTGTCCCCGCGCTCCAGGGCCGCGATCGCCCATTCCCGGCCAAAGCCACGCGACGTTCCGGTAATGAACCAGGTCTTCACCGCTACCAGCGCCCTTCCGTACCCTCGTCGTTTTCCCGATAGCACCAAGGCTCGCACCCGGCTTGATGAGAGGGCGTCACATGCTCTTGGTGATTGCCGCCGCTCCTGGGCAGCAGGCGAGTTCCCGTGCGAAATCACCTAGGTCATGTGATGTGGGCTCATCAAGCTATTTGCCAGCCTCGGTGCCGTAAGCAGACACGCCCGTCCGGAGGTAACGAATGTCGGCATCTCTCGCCCAGGTGGTATTCAGCCTGCCCCAGTCGCCCTACCCGCCTCTTGCCGTTGGCTTCTTCGGTCTCGGGACGGGCTACCTCATTTACGGCCCGCAGGAGCTTTTCGGCTATCCCAGGCGTGACGAACGCGTGGACTTCGCCACCGGTATGTGGGGCATCTGGATGCCCGGCTTCATGCAGTTCATCACCGGCAT
>DASXMW010000064.1:0-52827 GCA_036495425.1 Streptosporangiaceae bacterium
CGTCCCACCGCATCCTGGCCGTGTTCCGGGGTGAGAAGGAGGAGTTCCTCGACCTCACCATGGACTCCGGGTCCGAGGACGCCGCGGCCGCCGGCCCGAGCCTGTACGAGGAGGCCATCGCCGGCCGGTTCGGGATCACCGTTATGGGCCGCCCGGCCGACCCCTGGCTGGCCGAGACCGTGCGCGGGGCCTGGCGGACCCGGATCCTGGTCCACCTGGGCGTGGACCTGCGCATGCGGCTGTGGCAGTACGCCGAGGACGAGGCGGTCCGGGTGTTCGCGGCCAACCTGCGCGACCTGCTGCTGGCCGCCCCGGCCGGGGCCCGCCCGACCATGGGCCTGGACCCGGGCTTCCGCACCGGGGTCAAGGTAGCCGTGGTCGACGGCACCGGCAAGTCGGTGGCCACCGAGACCATCTACCCGCACGAGCCCCGGCGCCGCTGGGACGAGTCGATCGCGCTGCTGGCCCGGCTGGCCGCGGCCCACGGCGTCGACCTGATCGCGATCGGCAACGGCACCGCCTCGCGGGAGACCGACCGGCTGGCCGCGGACCTGATCAAGACCCACCCCGAGCTGAACCTGACCAAGGTCGTGGTGTCCGAGGCCGGGGCCTCGGTCTACTCGGCGTCGGCCTACGCCTCCCGCGAGCTGCCGGGCATGGACGTGTCGCTGCGCGGCGCGGTCTCGATCGCCCGCCGCCTGCAGGACCCGCTGGCCGAGCTGGTCAAGATCGACCCGAAGTCGATCGGGGTCGGCCAGTACCAGCACGACATCGCCGAGGGCAAGCTGTCCCGCTCGCTGGACGCGGTGGTGGAAGACTGCGTGAACGCGGTCGGGGTGGACGTGAACACCGCCTCCGCGCCGCTGCTGGCCCGGGTGTCCGGGATCAGCACCGGGCTGGCCGACGGGATCGTGGCCCAGCGGGACAGCGGCGGGGCGTTCCGCAGCCGCCGGCAGCTCACCACCGTGCCCCGGCTCGGGCCCAAGGCGTTCGAGCAGTCGGCCGGGTTCCTGCGCATCACCGGCGGCGACGACCCGCTGGACGCCTCCAGCGTGCACCCCGAGGCGTACCCGGTGGTGCGCCGCATCCTGACCGCGGCCGGCACGCCGCTGCCCGGGCTGATCGGCAACACCGCGCTGCTGCACACGCTGAAGCCGGCCAGCTTCGCCGACGACCAGTTCGGCGTGCCCACCGTGACCGACATCCTGCGCGAGCTGGAGAAGCCGGGCCGGGACCCTCGGCCGGCCTTCCGGACCGCCACCTTCGCCGAGGGCGTGGAGACCCTGGACGACCTGACCCCGGGCCTGGTGCTGGAGGGCACGGTCACCAACGTGGCCGCGTTCGGGGCCTTCGTCGACGTCGGCGTGCACCAGGACGGCCTGGTGCACGTGTCGGCCATGGCGCGGACGTTCGTGTCCGACCCCCGCGAGGTGGTCAAGCCGGGCGACGTGGTCCGGGTCAAGGTGCTCAGCGTCGACGTCCCGCGCCAGCGGATCTCCCTGACCCTCCGCCTCGACGAGGAGACCGGGCCCGGCCGTCCCGCCACCCAGCCTTCGAATAATCAAGGGTCGAAAAACCGGAACCCGGGGTCCCGGGACCGCGGCGGGAACCGGGGCAATCCGCCCCGCGACCGCGGTACCCAGTCCCGCGACGGCCGGGGCAACCAGGGCGGTACTCAGTCCCGCGACGGCCGGGGCGGCCGGGGCGACCAGGGCCGGGGCAGCCAGCCTGGCGACGGCGGCCGCGGTGGCTCGGCGCCGCCCGCCAACAGCGCCATGGCCGACGCCCTGCGCCGGGCCGGCCTGAGCGGTGACGACGGCTCCGGCGACCGCAACCAGCGCCGCCGCCCGCGGTGACCCCCGGTTTCCGGCTAATCGCGGACCGCTACTGTGTGACGCTTCTGCGGGCTAAGGTTCTTCAATGAGCGTGATAGGTCCGAAGCAACCGGTGGACAAGCCGATCGGGGTTTTCCTGCTGGACGACCACGAGATCGTCCGGCTCGGGGTCCGCGAGCTACTGGAGGCGCAGCCCGACATCCGGGTGGTGGGGGAGGCGGGCACCGCGGCCGCCGCGCTGGCCCGGATCCCGGCCCTGCGGCCCGACGTGGCCGTGCTCGACGTGCGGCTGCCGGACGGGGACGGGGTCACGGTCTGCCGCGAGATCAGGTCCCGGATGCCGCAGGTGGCGTGCTTGATGCTGACCTCCTTCGGCGATGACGAGGCCCTGTTCAACGCGGTCATGGCCGGCGCCGCGGGCTACGTGCTCAAGCAGATCAGGGGCACCGACCTGGTCGGCGCGGTCCGGACGGTGGCCTCCGGCCAGTCCATGCTGGACGCGGGCGCGGCCAGCAAGCTGATGGCCCGGCTCCGCAACAGCTCCCGCCAGCAGGACCCGCTGGAGGGCCTGACCGGGCAGGAGCGCCGCATCCTGGAGCTCATCGGCAACGGCCTGACCAACCGCCAGATCGGCGAGCAGCTGTTCCTGGCCGAGAAGACGGTCAAGAACTACGTGTCGGCCCTGTTCGCCAAGCTGGGCATGGAACGCCGCACCCAGGCCGCCGCCTACGCCGCCCGCGTCTTCGCCGAAACCCGCGACCGCAACCCCGAGTAGCCGCTGACCACCCCGCCCCGCCTCCGCCCGCCCCCGGTTCCCACCGGCCTCCGGTTCCCGCCCCCCTTCTGATAACAGCAAGAAGCGCCGCGGCGCCGGGCCAGCTGGCCGGGAGCAGGGCTCAGGTCAGGCCGCGGGGGACCCGCCAGACCAGGGCGGTGCCGTGGCCGCCCCGGCCGCCGCCCGGGCCGCCGCCCGGGCCCAGTTCCAGGACGCCGTTCAGGCTCCCCGCCCGCTGGGCCAGGTTGCGCAGGCCGCTGCGGTGCGCGCCGGCCGGGATGCCGACGCCGTTGTCGGAGACCCGCAGGACCAGCTGGTCGCCCGGGTCGACCGCCACGCTGACCTCGACCCAGGTGGCCCGGGCGTGCCGGGCCGTGTTGGACAGCGCCTCGCGCAGCGCGGTCAGCAGGTACTCGGCCGCGTCCACGCCGACCGGGCCGTCCAGGCCCTGGCCGAGCCGCAGCGACGGCGCGAACCCGAGCATGACCGCCATCTCGTCCACGATGGCCACGATCTCCGAGCGCAGGCTGACCGTGGGGTTCTCGGCCCGGGACTGCAGCGCGAAGATCGTGGCCCGGATGTCCTTGATCGTCTCGTCCATGGCGTCGACCGCGTTGCGGACCCGGCCGGCCACCTCGGGCGCGGTGATCATCGGGACCGAGCCCTCCAGCGACATGCCGGTCGCGTACAGCCGCTGGATGACCAGGTCGTGCAAGTCGCGGGCGATCCGGTCGCGGTCCTCGTACAGCGACAGCCGCTCCGCGTCCCGGCGGCGGGCGGCCAGCTCCAGCGCCACCCCGGCCTGGGCCGCGAACGAGGCGATGAGATCGGCCGCGGACGGCGGGAGCGGGGCGGCGCCGCGGCGGCGGCCGACGCTGAGCACGCCGCGGACGTTGCCCGGCGCGCCGAGCGGGAAGACGGTCATCGGCCCGAGGTGCCCCAGCGGGCCCCGGGTCGCCTCGGCGGACCGGGGGTCGGCCGTGTAGTCCGGCACCGTCAGCGGCCGCCCGGTGGCCAGCACCTGGCCGGACAGCGACTGGTCGGCGGACAGCACCAGGCCGTGTATGTCCGCCGCGCCCTCACCCTCGGCGGAGGCGATGTTGATCCGGGACCCGTCGTCCTCGGGGATGCCCACGAACACCAGGTCGGCGCCGGTCAGCTCGTGCACCTGGGCCGTCACCGCGGCCAGCACGTGCCGCGGCTCGGTGCCAGACAGCAGGCTGGTCGTGACCTCGCCGCTGGCCCGCAGCCAGCGATGCTGGCGCTGGGCCTCGTCGTACAGCCGGGCGTTCTCGACGGCCACGCCCGCCGCCGCGGCCAGCGCGTTCAGCACGGCCCGGTCGTCGGCGGTGAACTGGCCCCCGCCGCGCTTCTCGGTCAGGAACAGGTTGCCGAACACCTGCTCGCCGACCTGGACCGGCACGCTCAGGAAGCTGCCGGTGGGCGGGTTGCCGTCCACGGTCCCGGCCGGGTCCGGCCGCGCCCCGGACTCCAGCAGCCGCTCCTCGTCACCGATCAGGGCCAGCGCCCCGTAGCAGGCGTCGACCAGGCCGACGGCCGCGTCCACGATCCGGGTCAGCGTGGTCTCCAGGTCCAGCCCGGATCCCACCGTGAGCACCGCGTTCAGCAGGCCGTGCAGCCGGTCCTGGGTCGCCTGCACCGCGGGCAGGCGGGACTGGAGCTCGGCAAGCAGTTCGCCCAGCTGTCGCGGTGGTGACACTCCCGATGTCCCCGGTCCCCTGTCCACCGCCAAACGTTAACGCCCTGCGTACGCCCTCGGCCAGTTATCTTTCGCAACTGTGGGTACAGGAGGAGCAGGGGACTGGTGACGACGGCGAAAGCTGGCTGGCGATGCGCAAGTGGGCAAGGACGTCGGTGCCCCGCGGCAGGCGGGGGCCGCGGATGACATGGTGGCGCCGGGAGGTCAACGGGCTGCGGCCCGACCACAACCCGCTGCGCCGGCCGGTGGACCGGCTCGAATCAATGCTGACCCTGGGGCTGATCGCCCTGTTCCTGGTGGCCACGCCGCTGATCGCGCTGGGGGTGGGCCGCTGGGCCTGGGGCCGGGCCGCGGCCACGGCCCGGACCGAGCAGGCCGCCTGGCACCAGGCCAGGGCCGTGGTCCTGCAGGGCGTGCCGGCGCCCAAGAACGACCCCTACGGCGCCATCTACCTGGCCCAGATCCCGGTCCGCTGGACCGCCGGGGACGGGACCGCCCACACCGGCAAGGTCACCGCCGAGACCGGGGTCCGCACCGGAGCCCACGTCACCGTCTGGACCGGCTCCCACGGCCAGCTGACCGGGCCGCCGCTGGGACGTTCCCAGATGGCCCACCAGGCCGCGTTCGCGGGCCTGATGTCGGTCCTCGGCTTCTCCTTGTTGCTCGCCGTTACCGCCCTGGTCACCCGGCAGATGCTGCAACGGCGGAGGATGGCTGCCTGGGACGCCGAATGGCGGGCCACCGGGCCGTTGTGGAGCAACTACCGGCAATAGGCTCGCCGGGACGGCCGGACGGACCGTGAGGAGAAGCCGTGACCGTGACCGAGCAGTCCCCGCTGACCGAGAACGAGCTGAAGCACCTGGACGCCTACTGGCGGGCCGCCAACTACCTGTCCGTGGGCCAGATCTACCTGCTGGGCGAGAACCCGCTGCTGCGTGAGCCGCTCCAGGCTGGGCAGATCAAGCCCCGGCTGCTGGGGCACTGGGGCACCACGCCCGGGCTCAACCTGATCTACGCCCACGTCAACCGGCTGATCCGGGCCCGCGACCTGAACATGATCTACGTGACCGGTCCCGGTCACGGCGGCCCAGGCCTGGTGGCCAACACCTATCTCGAAGGCACCTACAGCGAGCTGTACCCCAACATCACCGCGGACGAGACCGGCCTGGGCCGGCTGTTCCGCCAGTTCTCGTTCCCGGGCGGTATCCCCAGCCACGTCGCCCCGGAGACCCCCGGTTCCATCCACGAGGGCGGTGAGCTGGGCTACTCGCTGGCCCACGCCTACGGGGCCGTGTTCGACAACCCGGACCTGGTCGCGGTGTGCGTGGTCGGTGACGGCGAGGCCGAGACCGGCCCGCTGGCCACCGGGTGGCACTCCAACAAGTTCCTCAACGCGGCCCAGGACGGGGCGGTCCTGCCCATCCTGCACCTGAACGGCTACAAGATCGCCAACCCGGCCGTGCTGGCCCGCATCCCCGACCAGGAACTGGATGCCCTGCTGGAGGGGTACGGCTACCGGGTCTACCGGGTGACCGGTGACGACCCGGAGCTGGTGCACCAGCAGCTCGCGGCCACGCTGGACACGGTGGCCGACGAGATCGCCGCCATCCAGCGCCGGGCCCGCGAGGACGGCGACCAGACCCGGCCGCGCTGGCCGATGATCGTGCTGAAGACGCCCAAGGGCTGGACCGGGCCCAAGGTCGTGGACGGCGAGCCGGTGGAAGGCACCTGGCGCGCCCACCAGGTGCCGCTGCCGGCGGTGCGGACCAACCCCGAGCACCTGCGCCAGCTCGAGGAGTGGATGCGCAGCTACCGGCCCGAGGAGCTGTTCGGGCCGGACGGCGCGCTGATCCCGGAGCTGGCCGCGCTGGCGCCGGCCGGGAATCGCCGCATGGGGGCCAACCCGCACGCCAACGGCGGGCTGCTCCGGCGTGACCTGAACCTGCCGGACTTCCGCGGCTACGCGGTCGCGGTGGCCCGGGACACCAGCGGCTCCGAGGCCACCAAGGTGCTCGGGGCCTGGCTGCGGGATGTGATCAAGACCAACCCGGACACGTTCCGGCTGATGGGCCCGGACGAGACCGAGTCCAACCGGCTCACCGACGTCTACCAGGCCACGAACAAAGTGTTCGAGGGCGTGATCGTGCCCGGGGACAACCACCTCGCCCCCACCGGCCGGGTCATGGAGGTGCTGTCCGAGCACCAGTGCGAGGGCTGGCTGGAGGGCTACCTGCTCACCGGGCGGCACGGCCTGTTCAACTGCTACGAGGCGTTCGTGCACATCGTGGACTCGATGTTCAACCAGCACGCCAAGTGGCTGGAGGCCTGCAACCGGATCGAGTGGCGGCGTCCCATCGCCTCCCTCAACTACCTGCTGTCCTCGCTGGTGTGGCGGCAGGACCACAACGGGTTCACCCACCAGGACCCCGGTTTCCTGGACGTGGTGCTGAACAAGCGCCCGGAGATCGTCCGGGTCTACCTGCCGCCGGACACCAACACGCTGCTGTCCACCGCCGACCACTGCCTCCGCTCGCGGAACTACGTCAACGTGATCGTGGCCGGCAAGCAGCCCCAGCCCAGCTGGCTGTCCATGGACGACGCGATCATCCACTGCACCCGGGGCGCGGGGATCTGGGACTTCGCCAGCAACGACGACGCGGGCGAGCCGGATGTGGTGATGGCCTGCTGCGGCGACATCCCGGCCCTGGAGACCATGGCCGCGGTGGGCCTGATCCGCCAGCACCTGCCCGAGCTCAAGGTCCGGGTGGTCAACGTGGTCGACCTGATGCGGCTGCTGCCCGAGACCGAGCACCCGCACGGCATGTCCGACCCCGAGTACGACGCGCTGTTCACCGTGAACCGGCCGGTCATCTTCGCCTTCCACGGCTACCCGTGGCTCATCCACCGGCTGGCCTACCGGCGGCACGGCCACGACAACCTGCACGTGCGCGGGTACAAGGAGCGCGGCACCACCACCACGCCGTTCGACATGGTCCGGCTCAACGACCTGGACCGGTTCCACCTGGTCATCGACGTCATCGACCGGGTGCCGGGGCTGGCCACCCGGGCCGGGCACGTCCGCCAGCTCATGACCGACCAGCGGCTGGCCGCCGTGGCCTACACCCGCGAGCACGGGGAGGACGCCCCCGAGATCCGCGACTGGGCCTGGCCGTACTGATGCGGGTCCTGGTCGTCAACGCCGGGTCCAGCTCGATCAAGCTCAGCCTGCTGGACGACCGCGACCAGCTGGCCGGGTCGAAGGAGCTGACCGCGCACGGCGGCCGGTTCGACCCGGTCGAAGTGTCGCGCGAGCTGACGAAGCTGGACGCGGCCAGCGCCGGCGCGGTCGGGCACCGGGTCGTGCACGGCGGCAGCGAGTTCACCGGGCCGGTCCGGCTCGACGACGCGGTCCGGGCCAAGCTGGACGAGCTGACCGACCTGGCCCCGCTGCACCAGCCCAAGTCGCTGGCGGGCATCGACGTGGTCAGCCGGGCCCTGCCCGGCGTGCCCGCGGTGGCCTGCTTCGACACCGCGTTCCACACCACCATGCCCGCGGCCGCCTCGGCCTACGCGCTGCCGGAGAAATGGCGGCAGTACTGGCAGGTCCGGCGCTACGGCTTCCACGGGCTGTCCCACGCCTACGCCACCCGCCGGGTTGGCGAGCTCACCGGCCGCACCCCGCCCCGGCTGATCGTGTGCCACCTGGGGTCCGGGGCCTCGCTGGCCGCGGTCCGGGATGGCCGGTCGGCCGATACCACGATGGGTTTCACACCGTTGGAAGGTCTGGTCATGGGGACCCGATCCGGCACGGTCGATCCGGGGCTGGTGCTCTGGCTGATCCAGCACGAGAAGCTCAGCCCGGACGACCTGGGCACCGCGCTGGAGGAAGACTCCGGATTGAAGGGCCTGGCCGGCACCGGCGACATGCGGCAGGTGCTGACCCGGGCCGGCGACGGCGACGGCCGGGCCCGGCTGGCGCTGGAGGTCTACCTGCACCGGCTGTGCGGGCTGGCCGGGTCGATGGCGGCCGCGCTGAACGGGCTGGACACCCTGGTCTTCACGGGCGGGGTGGGGGAGCACGCGCCGGACATCCGGCGCTGGGCCGCGGCCGGGCTCGGTTTCCTCGGCGTCAGCGTGGACGCGGGCCGCAACGCCAGCGCCGACGGCGACACCGAGATCACCGATCCGGGTGCCCCGGTCCGGACCTTCGTCATCACCGCCCGCGAGGATCTTGAGATCGCGCGGCAGGTCCGGGAGATACTGGGCCCGTGACCGATCTCTCCGCGTTCAACCGCCTGGTCCCGCGCGAGCACGGCCTGGTGACCGTGTCCACGTTGCGCCCGGACCAGACCATCCAGTCCACCGTGGTCAACGCGGGGGTGCTCGTCCACCCGCTGACCAGCGACCCCGTCGTCGGCTTCGTCGTCCGCGGCGGCACCCGCAAACTGGACAACCTGCGGGCCCGGCCCCGGGCCACGGTGGCCATCCGGGCCGGCTGGGAGTGGGCCGCGGCCGAAGGGCCCACCGAGCTGGCCGGGCCGGACGATCCGCTGGCCGGGATCGACACGGACCGGCTGCGGCGGCTGCTGCGCGAGATCTTCACCGCGGCGGGCGGGACCCACGACGACTGGGACACCTACGACCGGGTGATGGCGGCCGAGCGGCGAGCGGCCGTGCTGCTCAGCCCGGACCGGGTTTACTCCAACCCGGCGCGGTAGGAGGATCGCCTCATGCAGACCGAGCGCCTGACGATCGCGCTGACCGACGGCCGCACCGTCGAAGTCCTGG
This sequence comes from Streptosporangiaceae bacterium, assembly GCA_036495425.1. GTDB lineage: Bacteria > Actinomycetota > Actinomycetes > Streptosporangiales > Streptosporangiaceae > Bog-532. The sequence goes on from DASXMW010000064.1 coordinate 9,119, forward strand.
CTCTCGGTCCCCCCGGGGGCCTGCCGCTGGTGGTGCACCACGGCACGCCCGGCGGCGGCCTGGTGCCCTACGAGCCCACCACCGAGGTCGCGATCGGCCACGGGCTGCGGGTCATCCACTTCGCCCGGCCCGGCTACAGCCGGTCCAGCCCGCGGCCGGGCCGCCGGGTGGCCAACGTGGCCGGCGACGTGGCCGAGATCCTGGACGCCCTGGGCGCGGAAACCTTCGTCACCCACGGCACCTCCGGCGGCGGCCCGCACGCGCTGGCCTGTGCCTACCTGCTGCCCGGCCGGTGCCTGGCCGCCGCCTGCATCGCCGGGGTGGCGCCGCGGGACGCCGAGGGGCTGGACTGGCTGGCCTGGATGGGCCCGGAGAACATCGAGGAGTTCGCCGCCGCCGAGAGCAGCCCGGCCGACCTCACCGCGTTCCTGGAGAAGGAAGCCGGGGCCCTGGGCGCGGTCACCGGCGGCGACATCATCACCGGCCTCGGGGGCCTCATCGACGACGCCGACAAGGCCGTGCTGACCGGTGAGTTCGCCGACTACCGGGCGGCCGCGCTGCGCGCCGCCGTGGCCCGCGGCATCGCCGGCTGGTACGAGGACGACATGGCCTTCGCCAGCGACTGGGGCTTCGAGCTGGGCCCGGACACCTCGCCGGTCACCGGCGTGCCCGACCTGGACGACCAGCCGGCCCCGGTCGCGGTCTGGCAGGGCGACCAGGACCGCATGGTGCCGTTCGCGCACGGCCAGTGGCTCGCCGCCCACCTGCCCGGGGCCCGGGTGCACCTGCTGCCCGGGGAGGGCCACATCAGCCTCGAGCACCACCATTACGACGACATCCTCACCGATCTGCTCGACCTGGCCGGCCTGCGGACCTGACCCGCCAGCCGGCGCGCACCGATAGCATCGGATGAAGGGGCTCTCCCCACTCATCCGTTGCCGTGCCAAGGAGTACCGCCGTGTCGACCCAGCAGCTTCGTATCACTCTCGCCGGACGCGAGCACGTGGTCGAGGCGGGCACGACGGCCGGCGCCGCCCTGGCCGAGGCCGGCCTGGGCCAGCAGCAGCCCGGCGAGCACGCGATGATCGCGGCCCGGGTCAACGGCCAGCTCCGTGACCTGTTCTGCCCGGTGGCCGACGGCGACGTGATCGAGCCGGTCGAGATCGGCGAGCCGGACGGCCGGGCCATCCTGCGCCACTCCACCGCCCACGTCATGGCCCAGGCCGTGCAGAACCTGAACCCCGACGCCAAGCTGGGCATCGGGCCGCCGGTGGAGAACGGCTTCTACTACGACTTCGACGTCGACCAGCCGTTCGAGCCGGGCACCCTCAAGGCCATCGAGGGCCGCATGCGCCAGATCGTCAAGCAGGGCCAGCGGTTCTCCCGCCGGGTGGTCAGCGACGAGGAAGCCCGGTCCGAGCTGGCCGGCGAGCCGTACAAGCTGGAGCTGATCGGCCTCAAGGGCGGCTCCGTGTCCGCCGGCGACGACGAGTCGGTCGAGGTCGGCGGGTCCGAGCTGACCATCTACGACAACCTCAACCCGGGCACCGGCGAGGTGGTCTGGAAGGACCTGTGCCGCGGCCCGCACCTGCCCACCACCCGCTACATCCCGGCCTTCAAGCTGATGCGCAGCGGCGGCGCCTACTGGCGGGGCAGTGAGAAGAACCCGCAGCTGCAGCGGATCTACGGCACCGCCTGGGAGTCCCGGCCGCTGCAGGACGAGTACCTGGCCATGCTGGCCGAGGCCGAGCGGCGTGACCACCGCAAGCTCGGCGCCGAGCTGGACCTGTTCTCGTTCCCGACCGAGATCGGCAGCGGGCTGCCGGTGTTCCACCCCAAGGGCGGCATCATCCGCCGGGTGATGGAGGACTACTCGCGGCGCCGCCACGAGGAGGCCGGCTACCAGTTCGTCAACACCCCGCACATCACCAAGGGCGAGCTGTTCGAGCGGTCCGGGCACCTGGGCTTCTACGCCGAGAGCATGTTCTCGCCCATGGACATCGACGGCGTGGACTACTACGCCAAGCCGATGAACTGCCCGATGCACGTGCTGATCTACTCCTCCCGCGGGCGCTCCTACCGGGAGCTGCCGCTGCGGCTGTTCGAGTTCGGCACCGTGTACCGGTACGAGAAGTCCGGCGTGGTCCACGGCCTGACCCGAGCCCGCGGCTTCACCCAGGACGACTCGCACATCTTCTGCACCCCCGAGCAGCTGGCCCCCGAGCTGGCCTCGCTGCTGGACTTCGTGGTCGGGCTGCTGCGGGACTTCGGGCTGACCGACTTCGAGGCCGAACTGTCGACCCGGCCCGAGAAGTACGTCGGCACCCCGGAGGAGTGGGCCGAGGCCGAGGCGGCCCTGAAGTCGGCGCTGGACAAGTCGGGGCTGCCGTACACCGTGGCCGAGGGCGAGGGTGCGTTCTACGCGCCCAAGATCGACGTGCACGTCAAGGACGCCATCGGCCGCCGCTGGCAGCTGTCCACCCTGCAGGTCGACTTCCAGGAGCCGGGCCGGTTCGGCATCGAGTACCAGGCCGCCGACGGCGTCCGGCAGCGCCCGTACATGATCCACCGCGCCCTGTTCGGCTCGATCGAGCGGTTCTTCGGCATCCTGCTCGAGCACTACGCGGGCGCGTTCCCGCCCTGGCTGGCCCCGGTCCAGGTGGTGGGCATCCCGATCGCCGACGCCCACGTCCCGTACCTGGAGAAGGTGGCCTCGCTCCTGCGCGAGCAGGGCATCCGGGTCGAGGTCGACGCCAGCGACGACCGGATGCAGAAGAAGATCCGCACCGCCCAGCGGCAGAAGGTGCCGTACATGCTGATCGCGGGCGACGAGGACGTGGCCGCCGACGCGGTGTCGTTCCGCTACCGCGACGGCAGCCAGAACAACAGCGTCCCCATCGACGCGGCCGTGGCCGAGATCGTGGCCGCCGTCCGCGACCGCGTGCAGGTATGACCACCCCCACCGGCCCCCAGGACGGAGTGGGTATCCCCGACTCGTTCGCCCGGCTGTGGATGCCGCACCTGATGGCCTACATCAAGGGCGAGAACAAGCCGTCCGGCACCGGGGCCGACGACGGCTGCCCGTTCGACCGGATCCCGGCCCTGCCCGACGAGGACGGCCTGATCGTGGCCCGGGGGGTCCTGGTCTACACGGTGCTCAACTTGTACCCGTACAACGGCGGCCACGTCATGGTCGTGCCCTACCGCCATGTCGCCGACTACACCGAGCTGACCCTGGACGAGACCGCCGAGCTGGCCGACCACACCAAGCGGTCGATCCGGGCTCTGCGCACGGCTTCCAACGCCCAGGGCTTTAACGTCGGCATGAACCTCGGCCAGGTGGCCGGGGCCGGCATCGCCGCCCACCTGCACCAGCACGTCGTCCCCCGCTGGGGCGGCGACACCAACTTCATGCCCGTCGTCGGCCAGACCCGCGTCCTGCCCGAGTTGCTGCGCGACACCCGCAAGCTCCTCGCCGAAGCCTGGCCCACCGACTAGCTCGGCCCGCCTACCCGGGCCTCGCCCCCAGGGGGACGGGGCCCGGACGCGGGAGCCGGAAGGTCCCTAACCCTCCTTGGAGTCTTCGGCGATCCTGGCCGCCAGGTGGGACGGGAGCGGCTCGTGACGCAGGTAGGCCCGGGTGAACGAGCCGGTGCCGTGCGACAGCGAGCGCAGGTCGATGGTGTAGCGGGTGACCTCCAGTTCGGGGATCTCCGCCTTGACCAGGGTGCGGCCGACCGGGACCGGCTCGGTGCCCAGCACCCGCCCGCGGCGTGAGGACAGGTCGGACATGACCGCGCCCACGTAGTCGTCGGGGACCAGGATGCTCACCTCGTCCACCGGCTCCATCAGCATCGACTGGGCCTTGTCGACCGCGTCCCGCAGCGCGGCCCGGCCCGCCTTCTGGAACGCCATGTCGGAGGAGTCGACCGAGTGGGCCTTGCCGTCGTACAGGGTGACCCGGACCCCGGTCATGGGGTAGCCGGCCACCACGCCCTGCTCCATCTGGGCCCGGACGCCCTTCTCCACCGACGGGATGAACTGGCGCGGGACCACGCCGCCGACCACCTTGTCGACGAACTCGAAGCCGTCGTTGCCGGGCATCGGCTCGACCTCGATGCGGCAGATGGCGTACTCGCCGTGGCCGCCGCTCTGCTTGACGTTGCGGCCCAGGCCGCTGGCCTTGCCGCCGACGGTCTCGCGGAGCGGTACCCGCAGCGCGGATGTTTCCACGGCCACGCCGTACCGGCTGGACAGCCGGTCCAGCAGCACGTCGGCGTGGGCCTCGCCCATGCACCACAGCACCTGCTGGTGGGTCTCGGCGTTGTTCTCCCGGCGCAGGGTCGGGTCCTCGGCCACCAGCCGGGCCATGGCCTGGGCCATCTTGTCCTCGTCGGCCTTGGACTTGGCGCTGACCGCGACCGGCAGCAGCGGTTCGGGCATGGCCCAGGGTTCCATCAGCAGCGGCTGGTCCTTGCTGGACAGCGTGTCGCCGGTCTCGGCGGTGGCCAGCTTGGCCACCGCGCAGATGTCCCCGGCCACGGCCTCGGTCACCGTTCGCTGCTGCTTGCCCAGCGGGCAGGTCAGCGCGCCGACCCGCTCGTCGGTGTCATGGTCGGCGTGGCCCTGCTCGCCCCGGCCGTGGCCGGACACGTGCACAGCCGCGTCCACCTTCAGCGTGCCGGAGAACACCCGGACCAGGCTGACCCGGCCCACGTAGGGGTCGGAGGTCGTCTTGACCACCTCGGCCAGCAGCGGGCCGGCCGGATCGCAGGCCAGGCCGGAGACCGGCTCCCCGTCGAGCGTGGTCACGGCGGGCATCGGGTGCTCTTCGGGCGAGGGGAACGCCTGGGTCATCACCTCGAGCAGCTCGGCCATGCCGATGCCGCGGGGCGAGGACGTGGCCAGCACCGGGTAGAAGCTGCCCCGGGCCACGGCCTTCTCCAGGTCCTCGATCAGCACTTTGGGGTCGATCTCCTCGCCCGACAGGTACCGGTCCATGAGCGACTCGTCCTCGCTCTCCTGGATGATCCCCTCGATCAGCTCGCCGCGCAGGGTCTCCAGCTGGTCCACGTAGTCGGCCGGGACCTCGGTCTCGGTGCGACCGGAGGAGCCGGAGTAGTCGAAGAACTTCTGCGACAGCAGCCCGATCAGGCCGCGCGCGCCACTGCCCTCGCCGTCGGAGACCGGCAGGTAGAGCGGGGCCACCGACTCGCCGAAGGCCTCGCGGCAGGCGGCCAGGGCGGCGTCGAAGTCGGCCCGCTGGTGGTCGATCTTGGTGATCACGACGGCGCGTGGCATGCCGACCCGGGCGCACTCTTCCCACAGCATCTGGGTCAGGCCGTCCACGCCGTCGGTGGCGGGCACCGCGAACAGGGCCGAGTCGGCCGCGCGCAGGCCCGCGCGCAGGTCGCCGGTGAAATCGGCGTAACCCGGGGTGTCCAGCAGGTTGACCTTGATGTCGGCGTGCTCGATGGGGGCGAGGGTGAGGTTGACCGAGCGGCCCTGGCGGACCTCGATCTCGTCGAAGTCGCAGACCGTGGTGCCTTCTTCCACCCGGCCCGTGCGCTGGATGGTGCCCGTGGCGGCCAGCAGGGCTTCTACGAGAGTCGTCTTCCCGGCCCCGGCGTGGCCGATCAGCGCGACGTTCCGTATCCGGCCCGGCTGGCCAGCTAGTACGCCTCCGGCGGCCCCTGATGTACCTGGTGTGTCGGCCATACCACGCCTCCTGACGTCCGTGGGCGCTGCGCTGCAACCCGTAGAGTCAGGCTTAACCCGCGGGCCGCGTTACCACAAGACCCCCGGCGTGAATCAGCCGGGTTACGGGAAAGCGGCGCGCAGGCATACCGGGCGGCCAGGCGCGTTTCCGGCACCCGAGCCCACCCTTCGCCCCAGTAGGATCGAACGGCCATGCTGAACGGTGCCCGCCCCTTCTTCACCCGCCTGATGACCCCGGTCGGTGAAGCACTGGCCCGTACCCCGATCACGCCGAACATGGTGACGGTGACGGGGACCGTCGGCCTGTCCGCCAGCGTGCTGTGGGGCTACCCGACCGGGCATCTGTTCCTGGGCACGATCGTGGCCACGTTCTTCGTGTTCACCGACATGCTGGACGGGGTGCTGGCCCGGATCAAGGGCACCAGCGGCAAGTTCGGGGCGTTCCTGGACTCCACCATGGACCGGGTCGCGGACGCGGCCGTCTTCTCCGGGCTGGCCATCTGGTTCGTGCTGGGCGGTCACAGCCGGCTGATGGCGGCGGTGTCGCTGTTCTGCCTGGTATCGGGCGCGCTGGTGTCGTACGTCAAGGCGCGGGCCGAGGGCCTGGGCACGACCGCGAACGTGGGGATCGCGGAACGGCCCGAGCGGATGGTGCTCACCTTCGTGGTCACCGGCCTGTGGGGTCTCGGGGTGCCCTACATCCTGCCCGCTGGCCTGTGGGTGCTGGCCGTGGCCAGCGTGATCACGCTGTTCCAGCGGATCCATGCGGTGCACAAGGGGCTGGCGGGGAAGCCGCCGCCCATCGACGGCGAAGCGGCCGACGAGAACCAGACGGGGAGCGCCACCGCGGCGCACACGATCGAGTAGGAAACAGCGTGCCATCAGTCAAGGACGTGCTGCTCAGCACGGGGTACCGGCTGGCCTGGAGGGTGATCTGCCGCGTCCCGGAGTCGTGGGCCCGCTGGGGGTTCGACACGGCCACCAATATCGCCTGGCGCCGCCAGGGCCACGGCGTGCAGACGCTGGAGAACAACCTGCTGCGCGTGCTCGGGCCGGGCACCAGCGGCAAGGAACTGCGCAAGGTCTCCCGGGCCGGGATGCGTTCCTACGGCCGCTACTGGATGGAAGTGTTCCGGCTGCCCACCATCACCCCGGAGCAGATCCAGCGCGACATGGTGGTCAACGAGCACGCCGACCAGGCCCTGGCCGACGCGGCGGCGGGGAAGAGCGTGATCTTCGCGCTCCCGCACATGGGCAACTGGGAGGTGGCGGGCGCCTTCTGCGTCGGCCGCGGGGCCCCGTTCGCCACCGTGGCCGAGCGGCTCAAGCCGGAGTCGGTGTTCGACATGTTCGTGGCGTTCCGGGAAAGCCTGGGCATGGAGGTGCTGCCGCTGACCGGCGGCCCCAACGTGTTCGGGGCCCTGGCCCAGCGGCTGCGTAAAAAGGGCGGCCTGATCTGCCTGCTGTGCGACCGGGACCTGACCGAGTCCGGGGTCGAGGTCGACTTCTTCGGTGAGAAGGCCCGGATGGCGGCCGGCCCGGCCGCCCTGGCCATCCAGACCGGTGCCTCGCTGCGGGCGGTGACGCTGTGGTTCACCGAGGACGGCTGGGGCGCCAACGTCAGCCCGGACATCCCGGTCCCGCCCGAGGGCGACCGCAAGGCCAAGGCCGCGGCCATGACCCAGGAACTGGCCCGCCGCTTCGAGAAGGCCATCGCCGAGCACCCGGAAGACTGGCACATGCTCCAGCGGGTGTTCGACGCCGACCTCGACCCGGACCGCCTGCCGGCCCCGGCAGGCGCCGCACCCGGGACGGGGGCCCAGTTATGCGGGTCGGCCTGGTCTGCCCCTACACCTGGGACGTGCCCGGCGGGGTGCAGTCCCACATCCGGGACCTGGCCGAAGCCCTGATCGAGCTGGGCCACCAGGTGTCGGTCATCTCGCCCGCCGACGAGGACACGCCGCTGCCGCCCTACGTGGTGTCGGCGGGCCGCCCGGTGCCGGTGCCCTACAACGGCTCGGTGGCCCGGCTGTCGTTCGGGTTCCTGTCCGCCAGCCGGGTGCGCCGCTGGGTCAAGGACGGCGGCTTCGACGTGCTGCACGTGCACGAGCCGACCGCGCCCAGCCTGTCCATGTCGGCCTGCTGGGTCGCGTCGGGGCCGATCGTGGCCACCGTGCACTCGTCCATGCCGAAGTCGCGGGTCCTGCACGCGGCCGTGCCGCTGATCCGGTCGGCGATGGAGAAGATCAACGGCCGGATCGCGGTGTCCGAGGCGGCCCGGACCATGCTGGTCGAGCACATGGGCGGCGACGCGGTGCTGATCCCCAACGGGGTGGCCACCCGCCGCTACGCGGGCCCGGTCGAGCCGCTCCCGGGCTGGCCCGGCCCGGGCGGCGCCATCGGGTTCCTGGGCCGGATGGACGAGCCGCGCAAGGGCCTGCCCGTGCTGCTGGAGGCGTTCGCGATCCTCGGGGCCGAGCGCCCCGGCCTGCGGCTGCTGATCGCCGGCCCGGGTGACGAGCAGGAGGTACTGGAGCGGGTGCCGGCCGCCCTGCGGGACCGGGTGGTCCTGCTCGGGCAGGTGAGCGACACCGACAAGGTCCGGATGCTGCATTCGGTGGACGTGTTCTGCGCGCCCAACACCGGTGGCGAGAGCTTCGGCATCGTGCTGGCCGAGGCCATGGCCGCGGGCGCCCCGATCGTGGCCAGCGACCTGGACGCGTTCCGGCGGGTGCTGCGCGGCGGCCGGGCCGGCGAGCTGTTCACCAACGGTGATCCAGCCGATCTGGCCCGGGCCGCCCGGCTGCTGCTGGACGACCCGGGACGCCGCGCCGTGCTGTCCGAGGCCGCGGCGGCCGCGGTGAGCGGGTACGACTGGAGCGTCGTGGCCAAGGACGTGGTGAACGTGTACGAGACGGTCGTGCTCGGCGCCACCGCCGTCGCGGTCGCCACCTAGGGCGCGGAGAGACTGAGCCATGACCATCACCGACATCGTCATCGCCGTCGCGGTCGTCCTGTTCCTGGGCGTGTACGTGTCCTGGCGGGCCGGCCGCCTGGACCGGATGCACACCCGGCTGGAGGCGGCCCGGGCCGCCCTGGACGTCACCCTGGTCCGGCGCAGCTCGGTGGTGCTGGAGCTGGGCGCCTCCGGCTTCCTGGACCCGGCCACCAGCGTGCTGCTGGCCGAGGCCGCCCACGACGCCCGCGGCGGCCAGGGCACCGACCTGGCCGGCCAGGAGCTGGTCCAGAGCAACCTGTCCCGGGCGCTGCGGGCCGCGTTCGCCCAGCCCGGCTTCCGGGACTCCCTCGACGACGTGGACGGCGCCGCCGACCTGCTGGCCGAGCTGGAAGCCGCCGCCCACCAGGTCCTGGTGGCCCGCAAGTTCTACAACACCGCGGTGGCGGTGACCCGCGACGCCCGGCGCAAGCCGCTGGTCCGGCTGCTGCGGCTGGCCGGGCACGCCGAGCTGCCCGAGTTCTTCGAGATGGACGACTCCCTGGCCGTGGCCGACGACGACGGCGCCGGCGCCGACATGCAGCGGCTGGCCGGATAGGGCCTCGCCGGGTGGCCCGCGGCACCGCCTACCATGGACATATCCAGCCAACCGCCCCCGAGCACCCGAGCAAGTGAGGTCTGAAGTGTCCACCGTCGAGTCCGCAGGCACCCTGAGCCCCGAAGCGCCCGCCGCCACCGGCACGGCCCGGGTCAAGCGCGGCATGGCCGAGATGCTCAAGGGCGGCGTGATCATGGATGTGGTCACTCCCGAGCAGGCCAAGATCGCCGAGGACGCGGGCGCGGTCGCGGTGATGGCGCTGGAGCGCGTGCCCGCCGACATCCGCGCCCAGGGCGGCGTGGCCCGCATGAGCGACCCCGACATGATCGACGGGATCATCGAGGCGGTCTCCATCCCGGTCATGGCCAAGTGCCGGATCGGGCACTTCGCCGAGGCTCAGGTGCTGCAGGCCATCGGCGTCGACTACATCGACGAGTCCGAGGTGCTGACCCCGGCCGACGAGGCGCACCACGTGGACAAGTGGAAGTTCACCGTCCCCTTCGTGTGCGGGGCCACCAACCTCGGCGAGGCGCTGCGGCGGCTGGCCGAGGGCGCGGCCATGATCCGCTCCAAGGGCGAGGCCGGCACCGGCAACGTGGTCGAGGCCACCCGGCACATGCGCCAGATCCGCGGCGAGATCGCCCGGCTGGCCACGCTGCCCGAGGACGAGCTGTTCAGCGCGGCCAAGGACCTGCGGGCCCCGTACGAGGTCGTGGCCGAGGTGGCCGCGGCGGGCCGGCTGCCGGTGGTGCTGTTCACCGCGGGCGGGATCGCCACCCCGGCCGACGCGGCCATGATGATGCAGCTCGGCGCGGACGGCGTCTTCGTCGGCTCCGGCATCTTCAAGTCCGGTGACCCGGCCAAGCGGGCCGCCGCCATCGTCAAGGCCACCACGTTCCACGACGACCCCGACGTGGTCGCCAAGGTGTCCCGGGGCCTGGGCGAGCCCATGGTCGGCATCAACCTGGACGACCTGCCCGCCGGGCAGCACTACGCCAGCCGCGGCTGGTGACCCGCCCGCGGCCTCGCGGCTAGCGCGGCCGGCCCGGGCCTCGGCCGGTTTCCAACGGAAGAAAACGCACCTCAGCCGTTGTTATGGTGGGTGAATCCCCAATCGAGCCGTGCTCTGCCATGCCCGAAGGACCCCCACGTGCCCCACTCGCAACCGCCCCGCGTCCCGCTGATCGGCGTCCTGGCCCTCCAGGGTGACGTGCGCGAGCACGTCCGGGCCCTGCAGACGGCGGGCGCGCGGTCCGCCCTGGTGCGCCGGCCCGATGAGCTGGAGCAGGTGGACGGGCTGATCATCCCGGGCGGCGAGTCGACCACGCTGTGGCGGCTGGCCATGTCCTTCGAGATGCTGGAGCCCCTGCGTAAGATGCTGTCCGCCGGGCTGCCGGCCTTCGGCTCCTGCGCGGGCATGATCATGCTGGCCGACCGCCTGGTGGACGGGGTCGACGGGCAGCAGACCTTCGGCGGGATCGACATGACGGTCCGGCGCAACGCGTTCGGCCGCCAGGTCGACTCGTTCGAGTCCGGCATCTCGCTCACCGGTGTCGCCGGCCCCCCGCTGCGGGCGGTGTTCATCCGCGCGCCCTGGGTCGAGCAGGCCGGTGATGAGGTCGAGATCCTCGGCACGGACGAGCGCGCCGGTAGGATCGTCGCCGTCCGGCAGGGTCCCCTCCTGGCCACGTCCTTCCATCCGGAGCTGACCGGCGACCCGCGGATTCATGAGCTTTTTGTTGACATTGTGAAGGGAAACACACATGAGCGGCCACTCCAAGTGGGCGACCACTAAGCACAAGAAGGCAGTGGTCGACGCCAAGCGCGGCAAGCTGTTCGCCAAGCTGATCAAGAACGTCGAAGTGGCGGCGCGGACCGGCGGCGGTGACCCGGCCGGCAACCCGACGCTGTACGACGCCATCCAGAAGGCCAAGAAGAGCTCGGTCCCCAACGACAACATCGACCGGGCCGTCCGGCGCGGCTCCGGCCAGGAGGCCGGGGGCGCCACCTACGAGAACATCACCTACGAGGGCTACGCCCCGGGCGGGGTGGCGGTCCTGGTCGAGTGCCTGACCGACAACCGCAACCGGGCCGCCTCGGACGTCCGCGTCGCGTTCACCCGCAACGGCGGCGCCCTGGCCGACCCGGGCTCAGTGTCGTACCTGTTCAACCGCAAGGGCGTCGTCCTCGTCGACAAGAAGCCCGGCGTCTCCGAGGACGACGTCCTCGGTGCCGTGCTGGACGCGGGGGCCGAGGAGGTCAACGACCTCGGCGACTCGTTCGAGGTGACCAGCGAGGCCACCGACGTGGTGACGGTGCGCAGCGCGCTGCAGGACGCCGGCATCGACTACGAGTCGGCCGACATCGCCTTCGTCCCCACCATGGAAGTCCCCATCGATGAGGACCAGGCCCGGCGGGTGCTCCGGGTCATCGACGCGCTCGAGGACTCCGACGACGTGCAGGACGTCTACGCCAACTACTCCGTGCCCGACGACATCATGGAGAAGCTGAGCTGACGCTCAGCCGTTCACCTCAGCGACGCGGCCGGGAATACCGGGCCGCGATGAATTCCGGGCTGTGCTGGTCGTAGCGTTGCTGTTTGTGGCTACCCATCTGACTTCGCAATCCGGCACGGACATCCGCGAGATCGGCCCCGGCGACGACCTGGACGCCATGATCGACCTGGCCCGGCGGGCGTTCGGCCCGGGGGCCGGCGCCGGCAGCCCCGAGGCCGTGGCCCGGCGCCGGGCCCGGACCGGCCAGGCCATCGCCGACCAGCGGGTGTACGGCGCGTTCTCCGGCGGCCGGATGGTGGCCTCCGCCACCTGGCACGACATGCGGCAGTGGTGGCACGGCCGGTCCCTGCCCATGGCCGGCGTGGCCGGGGTCATGGTGGCCCCTGAGTTCCGGGGCCGGGGCGTGGGCCGCACGCTCATGACCGAGGTGCTGGCGGCCATCGGCCGCCGCGGCTACCCGCTGTCGGTGCTCTATCCGGCCACCACCCCGATCTACCGGTCGCTGGGCTGGGAGATGGCGGGCGGCGACTACCGCGCCGGCCTGCCCGCCCGGTCCCTGCGCAGCCTGCTGACCCCCGACATCAGCCGCAACACCCCCGGCACCCTGGCCGACGGGCCCGCCGGCGGCCTGCACGCGGCCCCGTTCGAGCGAGCCACCCCCGACGACGCCGAGGCCGTCATCGGCGTGGTCGGGCAGGCCCACGAGCTGGCCCGGCACAGCGGGCCCAACACCCGGGACGCGGCCACGGTCGCGGCCTGGCTGGCCGACCCGGACCTGTTCGCCTACCTGGCCCCGGACGGGTTCCTGGCCTACCGGTGGGGCCGGGACCACGAACTGCACGTGGAGCGGATCGTCGCCGCCACCGAGCGGACCCTGCGCGAGCTGTGGTCCATCGTGGCCTCGCACTCCTCCATCGCCGACGCCGTGACGGCCCGGGTCGCGCCGGACGACCCGATCTTCTGGCTGACCCGCGAACCCGACACCTACCTGAAGTTCCACGAGCTGTGGATGCTGCGGCTGGTGGACGTGGCCGCGGCCATCCGTGGCCGCGGCTTCCCGCTGTCCGCGCAGCTGAGCCTGCCGCTGTCCATCCAGGACGACACCCGCGAGGACAACGCCGGCCTGTTCGAGCTGTCGGTCACCGGCGGCCGGGGCACGCTGGTCCACGCCCCGGAGGCCACCCACCCGCTGACCATCGGCGTACGCGGGCTGGCCGCCCTGTACGCGGGCACGCCCATGGCCTCGCTGCGGCTGGCCGGGCTGGCCTCCGGCGGCGACCCGGCCGCCGACAGCGAGCTGGACGGGGCCTTCGGCGGCGCGTCGTTCCTGCTCGACAACTTCTGATCCGGTAAGTTCGATCCCGAACAGATGTTCGGCCGACGACGGAGACATCATGACCCAGCGGACATGGCACTGAGTTCTGCCCAGCGCCCGATGCGGGTCCTCGGCATCGACCCCGGCCTGACCCGGTGCGGGCTGGGCGTGGTGGACGGCACCCCGGGCCGGGCCCTGACCCTGGTCGACGTGGGGGTGGCCCGGACCCCGGCCGACGACGAGGTCAGCCAGCGGCTGCTGGCCCTGGAGGAGAAGTTCGAGGCCTGGATGACCGAGCACCAGCCAGACGCGGTCGCGGTCGAGCGGGTGTTCAGCCAGCGCAACGTGCAGACCGTGATGGGCACCGCCCAGGCCGGCGCCGTGGCCATCGTGTGCGCGGCCCGGCGCGGGCTGCCGGTCGCCCTGCACACGCCCAGTGAGGTCAAGGCCGCGGTCACCGGCAACGGCCGTGCGGACAAGGAGCAGGTCACGACCATGGTCACGCGCCTGCTGCGGCTGGCCGACCCGCCCCGCCCGGCCGACGCCGCCGACGCGCTGGCCCTGGCCATCTGTCATATCTGGCGCGGCGGCGCCCAGTCCCGCCTGGCCGAGCTGACCGCCGCCAGCCGCGGCCGGCGCACGGGCGGCTGGGCGGCCAAGGCACGACCGAATCCGGTGTACCCGGGGAGGCAGCAGTGATATCGCACCTGCGCGGCACGGTCGCCGGGGTCGCCCCCGACGGCGCGGTCATCGAGATCGGCGGGGTCGGGTTCAGCGTGCAGTGCACGCCGGGCACGCTGGCCACGCTGCGGCCCGGTGAGGGCGCCCACGTGTCCACCTGCCTGGTGGTGCGGGAGGACTCGCTCACCCTGTACGGGTTCGGCAGCGACGACGAGCGCAACGTCTTCGAGCTGCTGCAGACCGCCTCCGGGGTCGGCCCGCGGCTGGCCCTGGCCATGCTGGCCGTGCACAGCCCGGACGCGCTGCGCGGGGCCGTGGCCACCGGGGACCTGGGGGCGCTGACCCTGGTCCCGGGCATCGGCAAGAAGGGCGCGCAGCGTATCGTGCTGGAGCTGAAGGACCGGCTCGGTGTCCCCGGCGACATCCCCGCCGACAGCGGCCGGGCCCGGCCCGCGGTCGCCCCGTCCTGGCGTGAGCAGGCCCAGTCCGGCCTGGTCAACCTGGGCTGGCCGGCCCGGGACGCCGAGCAGGCGGTCCAGGCGGTCGCGGCCGACCTGGAGGCCGAGGGCGTGGCGCCGGAGTCGGCCGACGTGGCCGCGGTGCTGCGCGCGGCCATGAAGAAGCTGAGCCGCCAGTGAAGGAGAGCGACCTCGAGGCTCAGGAAGCCGAGGCGCTGGCCCGGGCCCGCTCGTCACCGGATGAGGGCGAGCGGGTCGTTTCCCCGCTGGCCGACGCGGACGACCGGGTCATCGAGACCGCGTTGCGGCCCAAGCGGCTGGCCGATTTCGTTGGCCAGCAGCGGGTCCGGGACCAACTGTCGCTGGTGCTGGAGAGCGCGCTGCGCCGCGGCCGGCCCCCGGACCACGTGCTGCTGTCCGGGCCGCCCGGGCTGGGCAAGACCACCATCGCCATGATCATCGCGGCCGAGCTGGGCATGCCGCTGCGGATCACCAGCGGGCCCGCCATCGAGCGGTCCGGCGACCTGGCCGCGGTGCTGTCCACCCTGTCCGAGGGCGAGGTCCTGTTCATCGACGAGATCCACCGGCTGGCCCGGCCGGCCGAGGAGATGCTCTACCTGGCCATGGAGGACTTCCGGGTCGACGTGGTGGTGGGCAAGGGCCCCGGGGCGACCGCGATCCCGCTCGACATCGCGCCGTTCACCCTGGTCGGCGCGACCACCCGGTCCGGGCTGCTGCCGGCGCCGCTGCGCGACCGGTTCGGCTTCACCGCCCACATGGACTTCTACCGGCCCGAGGACATCGAGGTCATCATCCGGCGCTCGGCCGGGCTGCTCGGCGTGACCCTGCGCGACGAGGGCGCGGCCGAACTGGCGGGCCGGTCCCGGGGCACGCCGCGGATCGCCAACCGGCTGCTGCGCCGGGTCCGGGACTACGCCGAGGTCCGCGGCAACGGCGTGGTTGACCGGGCCGTGGCCCGGGCCGCGCTCGACCTGTACGAGGTGGACGAGGAAGGCCTGGACCGGCTGGACCGCGCGGTGCTGGACGCGGTGGTGCGCCGCTTCGGCGGCGGCCCGGTCGGCCTGTCCACCCTGGCCGTCGTGGTGGGGGAGGAGGCCGAGACCGTCGAGGTGGTGGCGGAGCCGTTCCTGGTCCGCCGGGGCCTGCTGGCCCGCACTCCCCGCGGCCGGGTGGCCACTCCAGCGGGCTGGGAACACCTGGGGCTCACCCCGCCCGTGGGCAGCACCAGCCTCACCTTGTTCGACTGACCGAATCCGGCCCCTGTTCCCCTTCCGTTACCGGCCGGGCCGGGTTGAAGGTCGCCGTGCGGTCACGATCACGGCGGGAACGCCGTAGCCTGTTGGTGCGTGGTCAACGGGTCGCTACACTACGGCAGTTGGCCACTGGCCGCCGCCCCGTGCGGGATCCGGGTCCCGCCCGGTCCGGACGGAGGTCTGGCCTGGCCAGCCCGCTGAAGCCAATCGGAAAGGTGCCCCGCTCATGGGGAGTGTCGCTTCTCACGCCGCCGCTGCTAGTTCCGGCGGCTCCACGTTCATCATTTTCATCATCATCATTATCGGCGCGATGTACTTCCTGGTCATGCGGCCGGGACGGAGGCGCCAGCAGCGGACCCAGCAGCAGCAGAACGCTGTTCAGCCGGGCGCCCGCGTCCGCACCACGGCCGGCATGTACGCCACCGTGGTCGCCACCGACGGTGATGACGTGATCCTCGAGGTCGCTCCGGACATTGAGGTGCGCTACATGAAGCGCGCCATCATGGAAGTCATCGGTGACGCCAGCACGGACGAGGCCGAGCACGACGAGGACGCCGAAGACGGCGTCGGCGAGGACGACGAGACCGCCGACTACGACGAGACCGCCGAAGAGCACGAGGAGCACCTCCCGCACGACGGGGACGTCACCCTCGAGCACGACGGGCACGAGGAAGCCGCCGAGCACGGCCAGCCGGCCGTCCCCACCGCCAGCTACGGCGACGACCTGACCATCAACGGCACGCCCGACAAGACCAAGTCCAACGGCGGCCGCGAGACGGTCACGCCGGAGAGCACCGGCGCCAAGGAATAACCGGCGCCAGGCCATGACGGGCGCCGCGACGGCTCCGTAGGGATCGACTGAGGGACAACAGGACAAGTGGCTCCGCCAAGGAAGAGCGGCTCGAAGCCCGGGCGCGCGCTCGCGGCTCTGTTTGTGTTGATCGTGCTGATGCTGGTCGGCGTCGTCGGCTCCAACATCGGCAGCCCCGGCAAGTGGCACAGCGACTTCAAGGTCGGCCTCGGGCTGGACCTGTCCAGCGGGACCCAGGCCACCCTGCGGGCCGTCACCGCGGCGGGCAAGGCCCCGCCCCAGGACGACATGAAGACGGCCGTGGCGATCATCAACGACCGGGTCAACGCCTCCGGTAACACCGGGGTCAGCGTGCAGCAGGAGGGCACCAGCGACATTCAGGTGACCGCCCCCGGCCAGGGGTCGCAGCAGCTGATCAACAACGTGGACACCACGGCCCAGCTGCGGTTCCGGGCCGTGCTGCTGGAGGGTTCGTCCACGCCGGCCGCCACCCCGTCCGCGTCGTCCACCGCCAGCCCGGGCGCCACCCCGTCCGCCAGCGGCACCTCCTCGGCCAAGGCCAAGTCCAGCGCGTCCCCGTCGGCCAGCACCAAGGCCTACATCAGGCGCGCCGCGGCCACGCCCAGCCCGTCCGCCCAGTCCAGCAGCGGCGCCAAGGCCAGCTCGTCGCCGTCGCCCAGCGCGTCGGCCTCGGCCAGCCCGACCGGGACGGCGGCGACCACGGCCGGCAACGCCAAGGCGGTCGACCCGGCCGTCTTGAAGCTGTTCAACAAGCTGGACTGCAGCAACCTGAACAACTGGAAGTCCAAGCTCGGCTACACCGAGCACCAGTGGGACGCGCCGGACTCCCAGACCGTGGCCTGCGGCCAGGACGGCGTCAAGTACGTGCTGGACAAGGCGGTCATCCTCGGCACCGACGTCACCAGCCAGTCCGCCGGGATCGACACCACGTCCAACCAGCCGGTCGTCAACCTGACCCTGAACGGCAAGGCGACCAAGGCGTTCGGCAAGCTGACCGCCACCCAGGCCACCAAGTACCGGGCCGGCGCCAGCACCAACCCCGACGACCAGGTGCTGGACCAGACCGCGATCGTGCTGGACGGCAACGTGGTCTCGGCCCCGGGCACCACCGAGGCCATCCCCGGCGGCCAGGTGCAGATCACCGGGCTCGGCAGCCAGGCCAAGGCCACCGAACTGGCCCAGCAGCTCAAGTTCGGAGCCCTGCCCCTGACGTTCAAGGTAGCTAACGTCGAGAACATTTCGCCCTCGCTGGGCCGCAGCCAGCTGGACGCGGGCCTGATCGCGGGCGGCATCGGCCTGATCCTGGTCGTGATCTACTCGTTCCTCTACTACCGCGGCCTGGGCAGCGTGTCCGTCTCCAGCCTGATCATCGCCGGGCTGCTCGGCTACCTGTCGGTGGTCCTGCTCAGCAAGTACCAGGGCTTCACCCTGTCGCTGACCGGCGTCGCGGGCCTGATCGTGGCCATCGGCATCACCGCCGACTCGTTCGTGGTGTTCTTCGAACGATTGCGGGACGAGGTGCGGGACGGTCGCTCGCTGCGGGGCGCGGTGGAGAGCGGCTGGAAACGGGCCCGGCGCACGATCCTGGTCTCGGACACGGTGTCGTTCCTGGCCGCGCTGCTGCTGTACATCTTCTCGGTCGGTGACGTGAAGGGCTTCGCTTACACGCTGGGCCTGACCACGCTGATCGACGTGGTGGTGGTCTTCTTGTTCACCAAGCCGACGGTGACCCTGCTGGCCCGGACCAAGTTCTTCGGCCAGGGGCACAAGTGGTCCGGCCTGGACCCGGCCCGGCTCGGGGCGCGGGCCCCGTGGCGCTCCGGGGTGCCCCGCCGCACCACCCGCACCACCAATCGGGCCACCAACCGGCCCGGGTCCGCGCGAGGGTCGCGGACCAGCTCAAGGGAGGCATGAGATGTCCCGCCTGGGCAACCTCGGCGGCCGGCTCTACCGGGGCGACGTATCCATCAACTTCGTCGGCCGGCAGAAGCTCTGGTACACGATCTCTGGCTGCATCGTGGTCATCGCCGTGGTCGCGCTGCTGGTCCGCGGGCTGAACTTCAGCGTCGACTTCAAGGGCGGCTCCGTCTTCACGGTCAAGGCCCCCAACGCCAGCGTCAGCCAGATCCAGAAGGCCGTGGCCGACGGCGGCGGCGGCACGACCACCGTGCAGAAGGCCGGCGTCGGCAGCAAGGCCCAGTACCAGGCCCAGACCGAGGCCCTGTCGACCGGCACCAACGAGAAGGTCCAGAACTCGCTGGCCAAAGAGCTGCACATCAGCCAGTCGCAGATCAGCACCAAGATCGTCGGCCCGACCTGGGGCAGTCAGATTTCCTCCAAGGCGTTTGAGGCGCTGATCGCCTTCCTCATCGTGATCGTGATCTATCTGTCGATCGCGTTCGAGTGGAAGATGGCCACCGCGGCCTTCGTCGCGCTGATGCACGACCTCGTCATCACGGTCGGCGTCTACGCGCTGGCCGGGTTCCAGGTCAGCCCGGCCACCATCACCGGCCTGCTGACGATCCTGGGCTATTCGCTGTACGACACGGTGGTGGTGTTCGACAAGGTCCGGGAGAACACCGCGGGCCTGACCGCGGGCGGCAACCAGCGCACCAGCTTCACCAGCTACAGCCAGGCGGCCAACCTGGCCCTGAACCAGACCCTGGTCCGGTCGATCAACACCTCGCTGATCGCCCTGCTGCCGGTGACCGCGATCCTGATCGCCAGCACCGTGCTGCTTCCGCCCGGGGAGCTGTCCGACCTGGCCCTGGTGCTGTTCGTCGGCATGCTGTCCGGCACCTACTCCTCGATCTTCATCGCCACCCCCGTGCTGGCCGACCTGAAGGAACGCGAGCCCAAGATGAAGCAGCTCGCGGCCCGGGCCGCCGCCCGCGCGGCCAGCCCGCGGGTGGCCAGCCGGGCCGCCCGGGCCGGGGCCACGGTCGGGGCCGGCTCGGCCAGAGCCACCGCCGCGCCGGTCGGCCAGACCGGCGACGCGGACGACCCCAGCGACGACCTGACCGGCTACGACGAGACGGCCGGCCCGGACGCCCCCGGGCCGGACAACGAGCCCAGCCCGGCCGAGAGCCCGGCCACCACCAGCACCCGCAGCGCGGCCCGCGGGGCCGACGGCACCCGGTCGGTGTCCCGGCAGCAGCCGCGGCGCAGCACCGCGGCCCAGCGGCGCTCCGCGGCCAACCGGAAGAAGCGGCGGTAACGTAGGTGCCCGACCAGCCCACGCGGGACACCAGCTCCCTGGACGACCTGATCAAGAGCCATATCCGGGACGTGCCCGACTTCCCCGAGCCGGGTATCTCGTTCAAGGACATCACCCCGCTGCTGGCCGACGGCCCGGCCTTCGCCGCCGTGATCGGCGCGCTGGCCGCCGGGCACGAGCGGATCGACAAGGTGGCCGGGATCGAGGCCCGTGGCTTCATCCTGGCCGCGCCCGTGGCCACCCGGCTCGGCTGCGGCTTCGTCCCGGTCCGCAAGGCCGGCAAGCTCCCGGCCCAGACCTACCGCGAGGACTACCAGCTCGAGTACGGCACCGCCACCATCGAGGTGCACACCGACGCCTTCAGCCCCGGTGACCGGGTACTGATCGTCGACGACGTGCTGGCCACCGGCGGCACCGCGCTGGCCACCGCCGACCTGGTCCGCCGGGCCGGCGCCGAGGTGGCCGGCATCGCGGTCCTGCTCGAGCTGTCCTTCCTCCACGGCCGCTCCAAGCTCGGCGACCTGGACGTCACCGCCCTCCTCACCGTCTGACCCAGAAGATCAGGCCCGCCACCTTCGCAAACGTGCGCCGGTAGACTCAGTTAACGGCACACGGACAGGAGCGCGAGTGGCCAGTGAGGTGATATCAGCCAGCACGACCGGAACCGGCGCGACCCCGGCCAGCACGCCCGGCACAGAAAACCCGCCGGACAGCTCGCAGGAAAGCCAGGTCAGCGCCGAGCCAGTCGCTGCCGAAGCCGACGTGCCCACCCGGACCGAGCCCGGCCAGGACGGCCCGTCGGCCGCCGCGTCCACCGATGCCCCGACCAGCCAGGCCAATCATGCCGCACCATCTCCCGCACCTCCAGCCGCCGAACCGAAACGACCCCGGGCCGCCTCGGCCCCGGGCGGTCCCGCCGCACCCGCGTCCGGCACGTCGGTCCGGCGCCGCCTGGCCCGGCTCGGAGCGCAGCGCGTGGCCACGGTGAACCCGGTGCTCGAACCGCTGATCAAGACGGTCCGGGCCACCCATCCCAAGGCCGACATCAGGCTGATCGAGCGCTCCTACGACGTCGCCGCCTACTGGCACCGGAACCAGAAGCGCAAGAGCGGCGACCCCTACATCACGCACCCGCTGGCCGTGGCCACGATCCTGGCCGAGCTGGGCATGAACACCGACACGATCAGTGCCGCCCTGCTGCACGACACCGTGGAGGACACCCCGTACTCCCTGGCCGAGCTGCGCGGGGACTTCGGCGAGGACATCGGGGCCCTGGTCGACGGCGTGACCAAGCTGGACAAGGTCAAGTACGGCGACTCGGCCGAGGCCGAGACCGTGCGCAAGATGGTCGTGGCCATGTCGCGCGACATCCGGGTGCTGGTCATCAAGCTGGCCGACCGGCTGCACAACATGCGCACCCTGCGCTACCTGCCCCGGGAGAAGCAGGAGCGCAAGTCGCGCGAGACGCTGGAGATCTTCGCCCCGCTGGCCCACCGGCTGGGCATGAACACGATCAAGTGGGAGCTGGAGGACCTGGCCTTCGGGACCATGTACCCCAAGCGCTACGACGAGATCGCCCGGCTGGTGTCCGAGCGGTCCCCGCGCCGGGACGTGTTCCTGCAGGAGGTCATCGAGCACGTCTCGGGCGACCTGCGCGAGGCCAAGATCCGGTCCACGGTCACCGGCCGCCCCAAGCACTACTACTCGATCTACCAGAAGATGATCGCCCGCAACGTCGGGTTCGACGACATCTACGACCTGGTCGGCATCCGGGTCCTGGTCGAGTCGGTCCGCGACTGCTACGCGGCGCTCGGCACCATCCATGCGCGGTGGAACCCGGTGCCCGGGCGGTTCAAGGACTACATCGCGATGCCGAAGTTCAACATGTACCAGTCGCTGCACACCACGGTGATCGGTCCGGGCGGCAAGCCGGTCGAGCTGCAGATCCGCACCTGGGCCATGCACAAGCGGTCCGAGTACGGGGTGGCCGCGCACTGGAAGTACAAGGAAGAGTCGATCTTCGGCAACCGGGTCAAGGAGGACGGCAGCAGCCCGGACATGGCCTGGCTGCGCCAGCTGGTCGACTGGCAGCGGGAGGCCACCGACCCGGCCGAGTTCCTGGAGTCGCTGCGGTTCGACCTGGCCGCGGCCGAGGTGTACGTGTTCACCCCGCGCGGCGAGGTGATCGCGCTGCCCCAGGGCGCGACCCCGGTCGACTTCGCCTACGCGATCCACACTGAGGTCGGGCACCGTACGATCGGGGCCCGGGTCAATGGCCGGCTGGTGGCCCTGGAGAGCACGCTCGACAACGGCGACACGGTCGAGATCTTCACCTCCAAGGCCCAGGAGGCCGGGCCGAGCCGGGACTGGCTGCAGTTCGTCAAGAGCGCCCGGGCCCGTAACAAGATCCGGCAGTGGTTCTCCAAGGAGCGGCGCGAGGCCGCCGCCGAGTCCGGCAAGGACTCGATCGCCCGCGCCATGCGCAAGCAGAATCTCCCGGTCCAGCGCCTGGCCACCGCCGACGTCCTGCTGTCCATCGCCCACGACCTCCGCTACACCGACCTGACCTCGCTGTACGCGGCGGTCGGCGAGAGCCGGGTCAGCGCCCAGTCGGTGGTGGAGAAGCTGGTCCGCTCGCTCGGCGGCCTGGCCGGCGCCGAGGAGGACATGGCCGAGGCGGCCCTGCCCACCACGGTCGAGGCCACCCGCCCGCGCTCCACCGGCGGCTCCGGGGTGGTGGTCGAGGGATCGGCCGACGTGTGGGCCCGCCTGTCCAAGTGCTGCACCCCGGTCCCGGGCGACGAGATCCGCGGCTTCGTGACCCACGGCAACGGCGTCTCGGTGCACCGCACCGACTGCGTGAACTTCATCCACCTGGCCGAGACCCAGCCCGAGCGCATGGTCGACGTGCACTGGGAGCCCACCGACGACTCGGTGTTCCTGGTCGCGATTCAGGTTGAGGCGCTGGACCGGACCCGGCTGCTGTCCGACGTGACCCGGGTCCTGTCCGACCAGCACGTCAACATCTTGTCGGCCTCGGTCACCACCACCCGCGACCGCGTGGCCGTCAGCCGCTTCACCTTCGAGATGGGCGCCCCCAAGCACCTGGGCCACGTCCTGCGCGCCGTCCGCGCCATCGACGGCGTCTACGACGTTTACCGGGTCACGAACTGAGGTCCGTCTCGGGGCACAAGAATGAGGTCGTGCCTGAAGACAATCCCCACACCGCCTGGCGGATGGAAGTGGCCCGGCGGGCGTCGACCATATACCGGCAGAACCCGAAGCTGGCCGCGCTGACCGTGGCCGGGTCGGTGGGGGCCGGGCTGGCCGACCGGTACTCCGACCTGGAGCTGGACTGCTACTGGTCCCAGGCTCCGGAGGACACCGACCGCACCGCGCCGGTCAAGGCCCTGGGCGGGGAGCTGATCACGCTGTGGGACTACGACAGCGACGAAGAAGAGTGGAGCGAGGACTACCGGCTGGGCGGGCTGGAGGTCACGGTGAGCAACTTCGTGACCAGCACCATCGAACACTGGCTGGACGCGGTCCGCCGCCACGCCGACACCGATCCGGTCAAGCACATTCGGCTGGCCGCCGTGCTGCGCTCGCAGCCGCTGGCGGGCGAGTCGCTGATCGCGTCCTGGCGGGACCGGGCCGGCTACCCGGACCGGCTGGTCGAGATCATGGTCGAGCAGACGCTGGACCCATCGGTGCTGCGCGGCTGGGCGGCCCGCGAGGCCCTGATCGGCCGGGGCGACGGACTGGCCGCCCGGGATCTGCTCGGCCGGATCGGCTACGCCGTGGCCAAGACGGTGCTGGCCCTGAACCGGGTCTACCTGCCGCACCGCCAGCTCAAGTGGCAGCGCCACCTGCTGTCCGGCCTCGACGTGGTCCCGGACCAGCTCACCGACCGGCTGGACCAGCTGGTGTCGAGCCCCCTGGGCGACGCTTTCCAGGCCGCCGGGCTACTGCTGACCGACACCATGCAGCTGGCCGAGACCCGCTCCGGCGCCGACCTGACCGATTTCCGCGCCGAGCTGGAAACCCGTCGCCCAGCCCTGGACCCGCCCGCTAACCGCTGAACTCGGCCAGGGTCCGCTCGGCTTCGGCCAGCCAGGAGCGGCGGGCTTCGAGGGCTTCCTGGGCGTTCTGTTCGGCCTTGGCGTCGCCCTTCTCCTGGGCCTTGGCCAGCTGGCGCTCCAGGCCTTCGATGGCCGTGCGGAGCTGGGTGACCGTGCCCTCGGCCCGGGCGATGGCCTCGGGGTTGGACCGCCGCCACTGGCTGTCCTCGGCCTTGCGGACGGCGTCCTCGACCTTGCGCAGGCCGCCCTCCAGGTGGTCACGGGAATCGCGCGGGACCCCGCCGATCTGCTCCCACTTCTCCTGGATGCCGCGCAGCGCGTTACGCGTGGCCCGGAGGTCATCGATGGGCAGCAGGGCCTGCGCCTGCTCCAGCAGGGCCTCCTTGGCCACCGCGTGCTCGCGCAACTCGGCTTCCTTCTCCGACAGGGCCTCGGCCCGGGCCGCGAAGAACTGGTCCTGGGCCGCCTTGAACCGGCCCCACAGGTCCTCCTCGGCCTCCCGGCTGGCCCGGCCCGCGGCCTTCCAGGCCCGCATCAGGTCCCGGTACGTGCCCGCGGTCGGGCCCCAGGCCGTCGAGGTGGACAGCGACTCGGCGTCGGCCACCAGCCGCTCCTTGCGGGCCCGGACCTCCTCGCGCTGCTCCTCCAGGCCGGCGAAGTAGGCCTTGCGGCGCTTGGTGAAACTGTTCCGGGCCGCCGACAGCCGCTTCCACAGCACGGCCTCGGTGGCCCGCTCGGCGTGCGGGGCGGTCTTCCACTCCTCCAGCAGCTCGCGCATGCGCTCACCGCTGCTCTTCCAGTGGGTGGCCTCGGCCGCGATGTGCTCGGCCTCGTCGACGATCCGTTCCTTGATCTCGCGGGCCACCGACCGGGCCTGCTCGCGCTGGGCCTTGACCTCTTCGCGCTTGTGCCCGACCACGCCGGTCAGCTTGTCCAGCCGCCCGCACAGCCCGTCCAGGTCGCCGATGGCGTTGGCCTCGGCCACGGTCTTGCGCAGCCGCTCCACCGACGACTGGGCCTGGGCCGGGGACAGGTCGGTCGAGCTCAGGCGCTGCTCCAGCAGCGTGACCTCGGTCTCAAGCGACTCGTACTTGCGGCGGTAGAAGGCCAGCGCCTCTTCCGGGCTGCCCGCCTGCCACGAGCCGATGACCCGCTCGCCCTCGGTGGTGCGCACGTAGACCGTACCGTCGGGATCAACCCGGCCCCACGGATGATTGGCGGTGGTCACGGCGAACCTCCTGGTAGTGCTGGCCCGGTGCGGACCGGAAAGTAACGCCTCTCCAGTTTGCGCACCGTTCTGCTCGCTAGTCTGCATCACATTTGCTTGATGGTTACGCTCTTGACGACGACGCTTTCCTTCGGGTGACCGTCGCCGGTGGCATTGGAGTTGTCACTTCCGGCCTTGGCGATGGCGTCAAGGATCGGCAGGCCCTGGGTGATCGTGCCGAACGGCGTATAGCTGGCCGGCAGGGTCGTTGAATTCTTGTAGACGAGGAAGAACTGGCTGCCATTGCTGTTCGACTGGCCGGTATTGGCCATGGCCACCGTTCCGGCCGTGTACTTGGCCCCGGTCAGATTCTCGTTCCCGAAGGCGTAGCCGGGGCCGCCCTGACCGCTTCCGGTCGGGTCGCCGCACTGCAGGACATAGATGCCGCTGGTGGTGAGCCGGTGGCATTTGGTATTGCTGAAGTAACTCTGCTTGGCCAGCGAGACAAAGGAATTGACCGTGCAGGTCGCCTTGCTGTTGGCCAGGTTGATGACGATGTTGCCGCGGTTGGTGGCCAGCGTGGCCTGGTAGCTCGCCTTGTAGTCCGGCTTGGACGCCGGCAGGCTGACCTTGCGGGCCGCGCTCCCGCTCTTGGTGTACGTGCAGTTGTGCGCGGGCTCGGACACCGTGGCCGCGGACGAGGAAGCGGAGGCGGACGCCGTCGCGGACGCGGTGGCCTTCGGCGCCGCGGCGGACTTGCCCCCGCCGGTGCCGAACAGGAAGTAACCACCCACGGCCAGGGCGGCCACCACGCATACCCCACCGGTGGCCAACGCGCGGATCCGCACCTTGCGCGCCTGGTCGGCGCGGCGTTGTTCCTGCCGCACCAGGCGCTCCCGGGCGAGCCTGCGCTGACGATCTTTCTTTCCCGCCACCGGTCTGATCCTCCTCATTGGGTGCCGGCGGTCCCGCCATCAGCGAATCTTCGCGAATCGTACCTGGATAGCCGTTACCGCGGTACCGCCGTTATCGGTTCGCAGCCGTGTCTGCCGGCTCGGTAGCCTGGACCGACCCGGCGTGTTCCGCCGAACCTACCGGGAGTTCGCATCAGAAAGGACGACTGTGCTAGTCACCGGGTTCCCCGCGGGCGCATTCGCGGCAAACTGTTATGTCATTGCGCCCGGAGACGGCGAGGAATGCGTCATCGTGGACCCGGGTCAGGACGCGCTGGGCGGGATCGACGAGATCGTGGCCGCCCGCCGGCTCAAGCCGGTCGCCGCCATCGCCACCCACGGGCACCTGGACCACATCTGGTCGATAGCACCGCTGTGCGGGGCCCGGGACATCCCGGCCTACATCCACCCGGACGACCGCGCCCTGCTGTCCGACCCTGCCCGCGGCCTGCCGCTCGGCGCGGGCCAGCAGTTGTTCGGCGGGCTGACCTTCACCGAGCCCGATGACGTGCGCGAACTGACCGACGGCCTTACGCTGACCCTGGCCGGGGTGGAGTTCGTGGTCGACCACGCGCCCGGGCACACCCCGGGATCGGTCACGTTCCGGCTGCCGCCCGGCATCTCCGGCGCCGACGATCCCGCGGGCACGATGCTCTCCGGCGATCTGCTGTTCGCCGGGTCGATCGGCCGCACCGACCTGCCCGGCGGGGACCACCAGGCCATCCTGGCCAGCCTGGCCCGGGTCTGCCTGCCACGGCCGGATGAGA
This sequence comes from Streptosporangiaceae bacterium, assembly GCA_036495425.1. Classification (GTDB taxonomy): domain Bacteria; phylum Actinomycetota; class Actinomycetes; order Streptosporangiales; family Streptosporangiaceae; genus Bog-532. The sequence continues at coordinate 35,693 of DASXMW010000064.1, forward strand.
CGATCGTCCTGTCGGGGCACGGCCCGGCCACCACGATCGGGGCCGAGCGGCGCGGCAATCCGTTCCTGGCCGGTCTCGCCCCGCAGCAGGGGCCGGCCAGGGGATTGTGACCTTCGAGCCCGGGGTGTGACCGCCCGGCGGACCGGTCAACCCGAATTACCGACCTTCGATATATAAGAATGCGAAAGCGAGAAACTGAATGATCCGCACCCATGGGGCGGGGACGCTGCGCGCGTCGAACGCCGGTGAAACCGTAGTCCTGGCCGGCTGGGTGGCCCGGCGGCGCGACCACGGCGGCGTCGTCTTCATCGACCTGCGCGACGCCAGTGGCATCGTCCAGGTCGTCTGGCACGAGCAGGAGAGCTCGGCCGAGACCGACGAGGCCGGGCACCTGCGGGCCGAGTTCTGCGTGCGGGTCACCGGCACGGTGCGGGCCCGCCCGGCCGGCAACGAGAACCCCGAGCTGCCCACCGGTTCCGTCGAGGTCGACGCGGCCGAGCTGGAGGTGCTCAGCGAGGCCGACCCGCTGCCGTTCCCGATCGAGGGCGGCCCGGCCGACCTGAACGAGGAGGCCAGGCTCAGGTACCGCTACCTGGACATCCGCCGAGAGGCGATGGCCCGCAACCTGCGCATCCGGTCCCAGGCCACCTACCTGATCAACGACGTGCTGCGCGACCACGGCTTCGTCTACGTGGAGACCCCGGACCTGACCCGGTCCACCCCCGAGGGAGCCCGCGACTTCCTGGTCCCGGTGCGGCTGCGGCCCGGCAACTGGTACGCGCTGCCCCAGTCCCCGCAGCTGTTCAAGCAGCTCCTCATGGTGGGCGGCATAGAGCGGTACTACCAGCTCGCTCGCTGCTTCCGGGACGAGGACTTCCGCGCCGACCGGCAGCCCGAGTTCACCCAGATCGACCTGGAGCTGTCGTTCATCACCCGCGAGGACGTCGTCGCCGTCGGCGAGGCCCTGGTCCAGCGGCTGTGGAGCGAGGTCCTGGGCTACGAGATCCCGCTGCCGCTGCCCCAGCTGACCTACGCCGACGCCATGGCCCGGTTCGGCTCGGACAAGCCCGACCTGCGCTTCGGCTGCGAGCTGACCGACATGACCGACTACTTCGCCGACACCGGCTTCCGGGTGTTCCAGAACCCGTACGTCGGCGCGGTGGTCATGCCCGGCGGTGGCCAGCAGACCCGGCGCGAGCTGGACGCCTGGCAGGACTGGGCCAAGGCCCGCGGCGCCCGCGGCCTCGCCTACGTGGTCGTCCAGCCGGACGGCGCGCTGGCCACGTCGGGCCCGGTGGTCAAGAACCTGTCCGAGAAGGAGCAGGTTGGCCTGGCCGAGGCCACCGGGGCCCAGCCGGGCGACTGTATCTTCTTCGCGGCCGGCCGCCCGCGCGAGGCCCGCGAACTCCTCGGCGCGGCCCGGCTCGAGATCGGCCGCCGCTGCGACCTGATCGACCCCACCGCCTGGGCCTTCACCTGGGTCGTGGACGCGCCCATGTTCGAGGAGGACGGCCAGGGCGGCTGGACCGCGGTGCACCACCCGTTCACCGCCCCGCTGCCGGAGTGGGCCGACAAGTTCCCGGCCGAACCCGGCGCGGCCCTGGCCGACGCCTACGACATGGTCTGCAACGGCTACGAGATCGGCGGCGGGTCGATCCGTATCCACCGGTCGCAGATGCAGCAGCAGGTGTTCGACACCATCGGGCTGTCCCGCGACGAGGCCAACTCGCAGTTCGGCTTCCTGCTCGAGGCGTTCAAGTACGGGCCGCCCCCGATGGGCGGCATCGCCTTCGGCTGGGACCGGCTGGTCATGCTGCTGGCCGGCCAGGACAGCATCCGCGAGGTCATCGCGTTCCCCAAGGCCGCCTCGGGCCTGGACCCGCTGACCGGGGCCCCGACCCCGATCACCCCCGCCCAGCGCAAGGAGGCCGGCATCGACACGCCGCCGCCAGCGGCCAAGCCGTCCGGCACCCAGCCCACCGGCCAGCCCGCCGCCCCCACCGACCCCGCCTCCACCACGGCGTAGCCCCAGCCCAGCCTCGGCCCCGGCTCACCCATGAGCCGGGGTCACGGCTGCTCGCTGACGCTGGGCCGGGTCAGCTCGGCGGGCGGCGCGACGTAGGTGCGGAATAGCACGATCTGGCCGTCGCGGACCCGGAACACCTGGATCGACTGGGTCGTGAAGGATTCCCCGGTCGCGGTGAGCGTGGCCCGGGTGACGGTCTCGGCGATGACCACCTCGGGGTCCGTGGTCTCGTGGACGGCCACGTGCTCGAGGTCATCGATGTGCATGCCGGTCACGGCCCGGCGGGAGAACTCCTCGATGAGGGCCTGCCCGGCCAGCCGCCGTGGCGCGCCCGGGCCGGCGGTGGGCAGCTCGATCACCCCGTCCGGCGCGAACAGGCGAGCGAACCCGTCCGCGTCATGGTCCAGCAGGGCCTGGCGCCGCCGCTGCACAACCTCGGCCGGAGTCGCGGTATCCCGGAAAGTCACAGCCCCATCCTCCGTTCAACGGTCGTTGATTGAACAAGCGTAGAACGAGTGGGACGCCGGGTCAACGTCTGTAGAATGACTGCCCATGCCCGAGACCACGGCCGGCCCATCGCCCCGGAGCGACGCGCGTGCCGAACAGCGCCGCCGGACCCAGGCGCGCATCCTGGCCGCCGCGACCGAGTTGTTCGTGGCCACCGGCTACGAGCGAACGACGATCCGCGCCGTGGCCCAGGCCGCCGGGGTCGACGCCGGGCTGGTCATGCACTACTTCGGGTCCAAGCAGGCCCTGTTCGAGCAGGTCACCCGGGGCGGCCAGCTGCCCCCGGCCCCGAGCGGTCCGCCCGAGCAGATCGCCGAGCAGGTGCTGGCCCAGCTGGCCGGGTCGCTGGAGACCGAGCCGGTCCAGTCGCTGGCCCTGCTGCGCTCGATGCTCACCAATCCCGAGGCCGCCCACACCATGGGCGAGGGTTCGCTCCGGTATCGCAACCAGCTGGCCGAAGCCATCAACGCCCCGGACGCCGATCTGCGCGCCGCCCTGATCATCGCCATCATCGTCGGAGTAATCGTCGACCGGCACCTGCTGAAGTCCGGCGGCCTCGACAACGCCGACCCCGCCGAGATCACCACCCTCCTCCGCCCCGCCCTGCGCACCCTCACCGGCACCCCCGGCCCCCCCGCCGCCTCCCCTCCCCCCCGATAACAGCAAGAAGCACCCAGCCTCTGGGCGCGTCAACTCTCAATGGAGCAAAGTCAGGGATTATCGCTGACTTCGCTCCATTGAGGCCGGAGCGCCCCGGCCCGCCCGCACACCCCGCACCTCCGGAACCGCCCATTCGGGCGCGATGTAACGAAATGAACGGTGGGTCGGTTACTGTCGGTGTGTGGCCAGAAGCTATGGAGGCCAGGCGCCCCAGTCCGGCAGCCTGTTCGATGAAGCCGAAGACGAGGCGGCCGCGGCGGCGGCGCCGCTCGCGGTCCGGATGCGCCCCCGCACCCTGGACGAGGTCATCGGCCAGCAGCACCTGACCGGCACGGGCACGCCGTTCCGGAAGCTCATCGACAACGACGCGCCCATGTCGCTGCTGCTGTGGGGCCCGCCTGGCACCGGCAAGACCACCCTGGCCTACGTCGTCTCGCAGGTCACCCGGCGCAAGTTCGTCGAACTCTCCGCGGTGACCGCCGGGGTCAAGGACGTGCGGGCCGCGGTCGACACCGCCCGCCGCGACCTGGGCATGACCGGCGTGCAGACCGTGCTGTTCATCGACGAGGTGCACCGGTTCTCCAAGACCCAGCAGGACGCGCTGCTGCCCGCGGTCGAGAACCGCTGGGTCTCGTTCATCGGCGCCACCACCGAGAACCCGTTCTTCTCCGTGGTCAGCCCGCTGCTGTCCCGGTCGCTGCTGCTCACGCTGACCTCGCTGTCCGACGACGACATTCGCGGCGTGATCCGCCGCGCCATCGCCGACCCGAGAGGCCTCGACGACACCGTCACCCTCGACGACGAGGCCCTCGACCACCTGGTCCGGCTGGCCGGCGGCGACGCCCGCCGGTCCCTGACCTACCTGGAAGCGGCCGCGCTCGGCGTGCCCAGGGACGGTCTGATCGACACCGCCGCGCTGGAACGGGCGGTGAACCAGGCCGCGGTCCGCTACGACCGCGACGGCGACCAGCACTACGACGTGATCAGCGCGTTCATCAAGTCGATCCGGGGCAGCGACGTGGATGCCGCCCTGCACTACCTGGCCCGGATGATCGAGGCCGGGGAGGATCCCCGGTTCATCGCCCGCCGGATCATCGTGCACGCCAGCGAGGACGTGGGCATGGCCGATCCGACCGCGCTGCCGGTGGCCATCGCCGCCGCCCAGGCGGTGGAGTTCGTGGGCCTGCCCGAGGCCCGCATCAACCTGGCCCAGGCCGTGATCCACCTGGCTCTGGCGCCCAAGTCCAACGCGGTCGTCAAGGCCATCGGCGCGGCCGAGGCCGACGTCCGGGCCGGGCTGGCCGGGACGGTGCCCGCGCACCTGCGCGACGCCCACTACGCGGGCGCCGGCAAGCTCGGCCACGGCGAGGACTATCAGTATCCGCACGACTTCGACGAGGGGGTCGTGACGCAGCGTTATGCTCCTGACTCGGTGGCCGACCGGGTTTACTACGAGCCCTCGGGGCACGGTAACGAGGCCCGTGTCGCCGAACGCGCCAGTAAGATCCGGGCCATCCTGCGCAGGCGATAGGGTCGGCCAAATAGTCAACGCTGGTAACCGAACGTCGCCGACGAAGGAAGCACGCATGGTCAACTGGGGAGATGTGGCCGCGCTGGTCGCCGCCTTCTTCTTCGCCGTGCTGGTCTGCGCGGCCGTCTACGTCCTGATCCGGCTGGCCCGGCTGCTGACCGAGGCCCGCCGCCTGGTCGCCGACATGCGCACGCGCAGTGACGGCGTGTTCGAGCAGGCCCAGGCCGCCGTGGACCGGGCTCACGAGCAGCTGGACGCGACCAGCACCGTGGCCGAGGGCATGGAGGAGCTGAACACCGGCATGTCCCAGCTCAGCGCCCAGGTGTCCGCCCTGGCCGGGCTGGGCCGGGCCGTGGCCACCGGGCCCGCCGGGCGGGCCGCCGCGTTCGTGTACGGGGTCCGGCACGCGGTCAGCCTGCGCCGGGACGGCCAGGCCGCACCGGCCAACGCCATCCCAGCCCGGTCCAAGCGCGAGTCGGCCTCGCTCAGTTCGGCGGGAGGCCGGCGGTGATCCGCCGCGCGTTCTGGCTGTCGGTGGGGGCCGCGGCCGGGATCGCGGGCTACCGGCGCGTGTCCGCCGTGGGCCGGGCCGTCCAGGTCCGGGTCAACGGTACGACGGCGGAGCCCGCGCCGGGCCAGCCCGCGCCGGGCCAGCTCGCGCAGGCTCAGCTCGGCGGCCAGGCGCCGTCCGCGCCCGGACCGTTCTGGCCGCCTCGCGCCCCCCAGTCCGGGTCCGCTCCGTCTCAACCTCGATATATCGAAGGTCTCGCCCCTGCGTCCCCGGTCGCGCGCCGTCCGGCGGCGCCGGCGACCCGGTCCGCGACCCGGACCGCCTGGCGGACCTCGCGGGCGGCCTGGAAGGCCCAGAAGGCAGCGGTCTCCGGGGTGCGCTCGGCCGGCCGGTTCGCCCGGGACGTGCGCGAGGGCATGGACACGTATATGAGTCGGCAGGACGACTAGCCAGGCTCTAACCTGGCGGTGACAACAGGTGACCGCGGGCTGCCGGAGGCGGCCCGCGCTCGATTTTCGATCATGTGAAGGATGGCCGCTGATGGAGTCGGCAGAGATTGCGCGCCGCTTCCTGGGATACTTCGAACAGCACGGGCACACGATCGTGCCGTCCGCCTCGCTGGTCGCTGACGACCCCACGGTGCTGTTCGTCATCGCCGGGATGCAGCCGTTCAAGCCGTACCTGCTCGGCCAGCAGACGCCGCCCTACAAGCGGGCCGCCGACGTGCAGAAGTGCGTGCGCACCGGGGACATCGAAGAGGTCGGCAAGACCAGCCGGCACGCCACCTTCTTCCAGATGCTCGGCAACTGGTCGTTCGGCGACTACTTCAAGGACATGGCCATCCCGTACGCCTGGGAGCTGCTGACCCGCTCCGAGCACGACGGCGGGTTCGGCTTCCCCGAGGACAAGCTGTGGGCCACCGTCCTGCACGACGACGACGAGGCCTACGCGATCTGGCGCGACGTGGTCAAGCTTCCCGAGGACCGGATCCAGCGCCGCGGCCTGGCCGACAACTACTGGCACATGGGCGTGGCCGGCCCCGGCGGCCCGTGCTCGGAGATCTACTACGACCGCGGCATCGAGTACGGCAAGGAGGGCGGCCCCGAGGCCGACGAGGACCGCTACCTCGAGGTCTGGAACCTGGTCTTCATGCAGGACCAGCTGAGCACGGTCCGCAGCAAGACCGACTTCGACATCGCGGGCCCGCTGCCGTTCCGCAACGTCGACACCGGGATGGGCCTGGAGCGGATGGCCGCCATCTTGCAGGGCGTCGACAACATCTACGAGGTCGACACCACCTACAAGATCCTGGACCGGGCGGCCGAGCTGACCGAGCAGCGGTACGGCACCGATGAGCGGAACGACGTCGCGCTCAAGGTCGTCGCCGACCACGTGCGGGCCTCGATCATGCTGGTCGAGGACGGGGTCCTCCCCGGCAACGAAGGCCGCGGCTACGTGCTGCGGCGGATCCTGCGCCGCAGCATCCGCAACCTGCGCATGCTGTCCGGCGGCCAGCGCGGCGGCGGGGGCCGCGGTTCGGGCAGCGACGAGCACTTCCTGCACGAGCTGGGGGCGACGGCGATCGAGGCCATGGCCCCGCTGTACCCCGAGCTGCGCCGGGACGCGGCCAACATCCATACCGTGCTGGACGCGGAGGAGGCGGCGTTCCTGGGCACGCTCCGCACCGGCACCGCGATCTTCGACGCGGCCGTGGAGGAGACCCGGCGCAAGAAGGCGACCCGGTTCTCGGGCGAGCAGGCGTTCCAGCTGCACGACACCTACGGGTTCCCGATCGAGCTGACCCTGGAGATGGCCGAGGAGCAGGGCCTGTCGGTCGACGAAGAGGGCTTCCGGCGGCTGATGGGCGAGCAGCGCGGCCGGGCCAAGGCCGACGCGGCCCAGAAGAAGACCGGCAACGCCGACATCTCGGTCCTGGCCGACCTGCGCGAGCGCGCCGGGGCCAGCGTGTTCACCGGCTACGACCAGTTCAACGGCGAGTCCATCGTGGTCGGCCTGCTGGTCGACGACCTGCCGGTGCCGTCGGCCCGTGAGGGCGAGGCGGTCTCGGTGGTGCTGGACCGGACCCCGTTCTACGCCGAGAGCGGCGGCCAGCTGCCCGACGGCGGCCTCATCCGCATCGCGGGCCAGGGCGGCAGCCCGGACAGCCAGGTCGAGGTGTTCGACGTCCAGGTGCCGCTGCCCGGCCTGATCGTGCACCGGGGCAAGGTCAGCTTCGGTGAGGTCAGCGTGGGCGCGCCCGCGTTCGCCGAGATCGACGTGGAGCGCCGCCGGGCCATCTCGCGCTCGCACACCGCGACCCACCTGGTCCACCGGGCCATCCGCGGCGCGCTCGGCGACGCGGCCGCCCAGGCCGGGTCGGAGAACGCCCCGGGCCGGCTGCGGTTCGACTTCACCTCGCCCGGGGCCGTGCCCCGCTCGGTGCTGAACGAGACCGAGGACGAGGTCAACCAGGTGCTCGTCAACGACCTGGACGTGCGCGCCTTCCACACCTCGATCGACGAGGCTCGGTCCATGGGCGCGCTGGCCCTGTTCGGCGAGAAGTACGGCGACGAGGTGCGCGTGGTCGAGGTCGGGGACTACTCCCGCGAGCTCTGCGGCGGCACCCACGTGGCCCACTCCGGCCAGCTCGGCCTGATCAAGCTGCTCAGCGAGTCCTCGATCGGCTCCGGGGTCCGGCGCGTCGAAGCGCTGGTCGGCATCGACGCCTTCCGCTTCCTGGCCAAGGAGAACATCCTGGTCAGCCAGATCAGCGAGCAGCTCAAGGTCCGGCGCGAGGAGCTGCCGGAGCGGGTCTCCTCGCTGGTGACCCGGCTCCGCGACGCCGAGCGGGAACTGCAGCGGGTGCGGTCGGCCCAGCTGCTCGAGGTGGCCGGTGACCTGGCCGCCCGCCCCGAGGACGTGGGCGGGGTGGCGCTGGTCGCGCACCGGGCCCCGGACGGCTCCGACGCCGACAGCCTGCGCAAGCTGGCCCTGGACATCCGGGGCCGGATGCCCGGCGACCGGCCGTCGGTGGTCATGGTCGTGGGCGTGCCCGCGGACCGGCCGGTGGTCGTGGTCACCACCAACGACGCCGCCCGGGGCCGCCAGCTGGCCGCGGGCGCGCTGGTCGGCGTGGCCGCCCGGGCCCTCGGCGGGGGCGGCGGCGGCAAGCCCGACGTGGCCCAGGGCGGCGGCGCCCCGCTGGGTAGCGACGGCGACGGCCGCATCAACGCCGCGTTTGCGGCGGTTCGGGATGCTTTGAGGGACGGCGCCTAGGCTGGCGGGTTAACGTGATGGCATGGTGTCCCGCGTGTCCTGCGCCTGGCCCGGGCCTTCGGCCCGCGGTTCGCACCCCGAGTCCACTCCGGTGAGGCGCGGGGTGCGGCTGGCCGTCGACGTGGGCTCGGTCCGGGTCGGGGTGGCCCGCAGTGACCCGGACGGCGTGCTGGCCAGCCCGCTCGAAGTCATCGCGCACGGCCGCGGCGACCTGGACCGGCTGGCCGCGCTGACCGCCGCCGCCCACGCGCTGGAGGTCATCGTGGGCCTGCCCACCACCCTGGCCGGGCGTCAGGGCCAGGCGGCCGTGACCGCCCGCCAGGTCGCCACCGACCTGGCCGCCCGCATCGCCCCGGTGCCGGTGCGGCTGTTCGACGAGCGGTTCACCACCACCACCGCGCACGCCGTGCTGCGCCAGGGCGGCAAGAACTCCAAGGCCCGTCGCGGCATCGTCGACGCCGCCGCGGCCGCGGTCCTGCTCCAGGCCGCGCTGGACAACGAGCGGGCCACCGGCGATCCTCCCGGTGAACTGGTGCCGGGTCCGGGCAGGATTACTCCATGAGCGACCCGGAGGATCGCACGGAACCCGACCGTGCGCGCAGGCACGCGCGCCCGCCGGCCCAGGACGCCCCGCCGCAGAACGGCTGGCCGTCCCGCTACGGCCCGCGGCCGGACTTCACCGTGCCGCCGGACAACGTGCGCACCCTGCCGGGGGAGGAGCAGCCACCGGCCCGGCCCGGCCGTCACGGCCGCCAGCCCGCCCCCGGCCGCCAGCCCAGCCCCGGCGGGCCGCCCACCTCCGGCTGGGGCGCCGACCCTTACCAGGATTCCGGCCTGGACCGGGGCGCCGGGCCCCACCCGCCTGCTGACCCGTACCCGCCTGCTGACCCGTACCCGCCGCCCGGCCCGTACCCGCCGGCTGACCCGTACCAGGCTGCCGACCCGTACCAGGCTGCCGACCCGTACCAGCCGGCCGAGCGCTACCGGGGTACCCGCCGCCGCCCAGACCCACAGAGCCCGCCTGCCCCACCCTTCCGGCCAGCCCCACGCCCCGCACCGGGCCCACCAGCCCCGCAGGCCCCGTCGGCCAGGCCGCCCTCGGGTGGCCGGTCCCGGCCGGGGTTCGTGCCCAACGGGGACGACGGGTACCAGCCCAGCGGGGGCGGCAACGGTAACGGCGCCTACGACGACACCGCCGTCTACCGCCCGCCCGCCGGCTGGTCCGGCCGCGGTCCGGGCCGGGACCCGGAGCCCGACGACTACCCCGGGCCCGACGGCTACGCGGACCGCCGCGATCCCTACGCCGACCAGGACGGGTACGCGCGGCGCCCCGACCCCTACGCGGAGCGGGACGGCTACGCGGGCCGCGGCGACCCGTACGCCGAACGCGACGGCTACGCGGACCGCCGCCGGGCCGAGGCCCCGCCCGGCGATTACGACTTCCCCGAGACCGACGACTACGCCCAGCATGTCGCCGGTCCCGGCCACAACGCCACTCAGACCGGCCGGCCCACGGGCCCGACGGGCCGGGCCGGCCGCCGCGAGCGCCACGAACCCGTGCCCGAAGGCCCGCCCACCCCGCCCTGGGACGACGGGGACGGCTACGAGGACGACGACCGGTTCGTGCCCGGACTGGACGGTCCCCGCGACGCCGGCGACTACGACGACAACGATGACCAGCCCGGCCGCGGTGGCCGGGGCGGCCGCAGGTCCGGCCGTGGCAGCGGGGGCGGCGGCGGCAAGCGCCGCCGCCGCTGGCTGGTCCCGCTGGTGGTCATCCTGATCATCCTGCTGCTCCCGCTGGGCGCGGGCGGGTTCTACGCCTACCGGTTCATCCAGCACCGCTACTACCCGGCCGACTTCGCCGGCCCCGGCACCGGCCAGGCCATCGTGCAGGTCCAGACCGGGCAGACCGCCACCGCCGTGGGCCAGCGCCTGGTCAACCTGGGCGTGGTGGAGAGCCTGCGCGCCTTCGAACTGGCCGCCGAGCACAGCACCAGCAGCCGCACCCTGGAGCCGGGCACCTACCGGATGAAGAAGCACATGAAGGCCACCCTGGCCTACGCGCTGCTGCTCAGCCCCTCCTCGCGGATCCAGGACAAGATCACCATCCCCGAGGGCTGGCGAGTGTCCCAGATCCAGGCCCAGCTCGGCGCGCACTCCGGCATTCCGCTGGCCGACTACCAGGCCGCCCTCAAGCAGCCGGGCGCGCTGGGCCTGCCTTCCTACGCCAAAGGCAACCCCGAGGGCTACCTGTTCCCGGCCACCTACGAGGTGCAGCCCAACCAGACCGCCAGCGACGTGTTCAAGGCCATGGTGGACCGGTTCAACCAGGAAGCGGTGGGCGACAACCTGACCCGGGAAGCGGCCGCCGTGCACCTGACCCCGGGCCAGGTCATCACCGTGGCCAGCATGATCCAGGCCGAGGGCGGCAACACCAAGTACTACAAGCAGGTCGCCCGGGTCATCTACAACCGGCTGAGCAAGAAGATGAAGCTCCAGCTGGACAGCACGGTCATGTACGGGCTGCACACGTTCGGCATCATCGCCTCCAACCAGCAGCTGCAGAGCACCTCGCCGTACAACACGTACAAGTACGCCGGGCTGCCGCCGGGCCCGATCGACAGCCCCGGGCACGCCGCCATCGAAGCCGCCCTGCACCCGGGGTCCGGCAACGACCTCTACTTCGTCACCACCAACCCCAAGACCGGGCTGACCAAGTTCACCTCCAGCCAGTCCCAGTTCGAGCAGTTCCGCCAGGAACTGGAGCAGAACCTGGGGAAGAAGTGAGCCCGATACCATCGGCCCGATGAAGGCCGCCGTCCTCGGGTCCCCGATCGCCCACTCGCTGTCCCCGGTGCTGCACCACGCGGGCTACGCCGCGCTCGGGCTGTACGACTGGACCTACACCGCGGTCGAGTGCGCCGAAGCCGGGTTGCCGGCCCTGCTCGATTCGTGCGGGCCCGGCTGGGCCGGGCTGTCCCTGACCATGCCGCTCAAGCGGGCCGTGCTGCCGCTGCTGGACACCGTGGATCCGGTCGCCGACAGAACCGGCGGCGCCAACACGGTGGTGTTCGATGATGGCCGGCGCCACGGCTACAACACCGACGTGGCCGGCATGGTGGCCGCCCTGGCCGAGGCCGGCGTGACCGCGCCCAAGTCCGCGGTCATCCTGGGCGCCGGGGCCACGGCCTGCTCGGCCGTGGCCGCCCTGCGCGACCTGGGCCTGACCACGGTGACGGTCGCCGTCCGCGACCCCGCCCGGGCCGGCCGCCTGCAGTCCGTGGCCGCGCGCCTCGAGGTGGCGGTCACCGTCGAACCCCTGGCTGACCAGGGCGCCGGCGAGCTGCCGCCCCCGGAGCTGCTCATCTCCACCGTCCCGGCCACCGGCCCCGATTTTCTGGCCGAACGCTGGCGGGCGGGCGCCCCCGCCCCCGCCGCGGTGTTCGACGTGGTCTACGCCCCGTGGCCGACCCGCCTGGCTCAGGCCGCCGCGAGGGCCGGCGCCACGGTCGTCGGCGGCTTCGAGCTGCTCCTGCACCAGGCCGGTGGCCAGTTCGAGCTGATGACCGGCCGCCACCCGGCCCCGCTGGAGCCCATGCGGGCCGCCGGCCGGGCCGAACTGGCCCGCCGTCTGGCCGCGGTCTGACCGCGGGCCGTCCCGGCCGCGTCAGGCCAGCGTGTAGTTGACCAGGCCGGCCGGGTCGAAGGACACGTCCACGATGCGCCCCCTGGTCACGTGCAGGAACGAGAGCACCGCCTCCACCTGGTCCTCCAGGATCCGGTCCTGCCCGTCCAGTTGCGCCCGATAGCGCACGAAGCCGCGGTCCAGGCTGGCCCCGGTGATCTCCATCGGGAGCACCGCGTCGTCGGGTCCCTGGGCGGTCCGGAGGGCCCGCACGATGTGCTGGGTGGGCATGCTGATCTCGATCACGGCCGTCTTCCTTCGTCCGGCCCCCCTTGTTTCCGCGATCAAGTTACCGGTCGGCTGACCCTCCCGAGCCGACCAGTATCGAACCGATACCGAACCAGACACTTAGGCTGCGAATAGTTCGACCTCAAATAATTTGACACCGAATTAGGAGCCCGCCATGCTGGGCCCGTGACCGCTGAACCAGTGCCCCCGGAGCCGCCCGCCGACCTGGCGCCAGCGGTCGAGCGGGCGCACGGGGCGGGCTGGATCTGGGGCGACGAGGGTGCCGGGATCCCGCCCGGTGCCGCCCTGTCCGAGCTGATGATCGTGGCCAGCCGGACCATGGGCGCCTGCCTTGGTCAGCTCGTGCAGGGCTCCGGGCTCACCCCGGCCGGCCTGGCGGTCATGCGGGTGCTGGAAGCCCGGGACGGGCTGAAGTCCAGCGAGGTCGCGGCCCGGGGCTGGTCGACGCCGGGCACCGTGACCACGGTGGTCGACACGCTGGTCCGGGACGGCCTGGTGGAGCGGCGGCGGGACGCGCAGGACCGCCGGGTCGTCCGGCTGTACCTGACCGAACCGGGGCGGGCGCGGCTCATCGAGGCCCTGACCCAGATCGGGCCCCGCTGGCGGGGGACCTTCGACTACGTCGATCCGGCCGACGAGCCGGTGATCCGCCAATTCCTCATCGACACCATCGAGCGCTTCAGCACCCTGATCCGGAAGGAGCGCGGTACGTGACCGAGTCCACCGTGCAGGTACCACCGGCCGAACCGGCCGCGCGGCCCGACGCCGCCATCCGCACCGACGACCTGCGCAAGACCTACACCACCTCCCGCGGCGACGTGGACGCCGTCCGCGGGGTCAGCCTGGACGTGGCCCCGGGCGAGTTCTTTGGCCTGCTGGGCCCGAACGGGGCGGGCAAGTCGACCACGATCGGCATGCTGACCACGCTGATCGTGCCCACCGGCGGCCGGGCCTGGGTGTCCGGTATCGACGTGGTCGCCGACCCGGTCGGGGTCAAGCGCACCATCGGCGTGGTGCCGCAGAACAACACCCTCGACATGCAGCTCAGCGTGACCGAGAACCTGGAGTTCCGCAGCCGCTTCTTCGGCCTCAGCCGCCGGGACGCGCTGCGCCGCGCCGACCAGCTGCTGACCGCGTTCGGGCTGACCGACCGGCGCCGGGCCATGGCCACCGACCTGTCCGGCGGGCAGGCCCGGCGGCTGATGATCGCCCGGGCTCTGGTCCACCGGCCCGACGTGCTGTTCCTCGACGAGCCCACAGCCGGCCTCGACCCGCAGACCCGGGTCAACCTGTGGGACACCCTCAAGGCCCTGCACGACGAGGGCCAGACCATCCTGCTGACCACCCATTACATGGAGGAAGCCGAGGCCCTGTGCGACCGGGTCGCGGTCGTGGATCACGGCCTGGTCCTGGCGGCCGGCACGGTGGACGAGCTCAAGCAGGGCGCGGGCGCCGACACCGTGATCACCGTCCGCTACGACGGTGACGCCGGCGCGTTCGACGCTGCGGCCGCGCTGGCCGGCCGCCTGCAGGTCAGCAAGGTCGAGACCGAAGGGGACCAGGTCCGGGTGTTCGCGCAGGACCCCGGGGGCGTGCTCGGCGAACTGGTCACCGCGGGCAGCCGCGCGGGCCTGACCGTGCTCGACGCCGCCCAGCTCAAGCCCAGCCTGGAGACTGTCTTTCTGACCCTGACGGGACGGGAGTACCGCGAATAATGACCACCACCAGCACACCCCCGCCCGCGGGCGCCGGCACCGCGCCGGCGGGCGCGGCCGCGCCGTCCGGCACGGTCGCGGTCATCACCGGCGCCCCCGAGCCGCACCCCACCACCTGGCGGACGTTCGTGGCCATGATGGCCCGGGAGTTCCGGGTGCTGGGCCGGAACGCCCCGTCCACCTTCGTCCGGTCGGTGGTCCAGCCGCTGCTGTGGGTGTTCGTGTTCACCTACGTGATGCCCAAGATCGGCGCGGCCGGGGTCTTCGAGGCGGGCGCGGCCCGGGGCGGCGGCACCACGTTCTCCACCATCCTGCTGCCCGGCCTGATGGCTTCGATGCTGCTCATGCAGGGCATCCTGGGCACCACGTTCCCGCTGGTCATGGAGTTCTCCTGGCAGCGCACGATCGAGGACCGGGCGCTGGCCCCGGTGCCGCTGAGCGTGCTGGCCTTCGAGAAGATCGTGGCCGGCGCGGTCCAGGCCCTGGTCGGCGCGCTGATCGTCATCCCGATCGTGCTCTACGTGCACGCCTCCGGGCAGAGCCCGCACGCCCACGTGACCAACTGGTTCCTGCTGGCCCTGATCCTGGTCGCGGCGTCGATGCTGACCGCCGCGCTGGGCCTGCTGCTCGGCACGCTGATGGACCCGCGCAAGATGCAGATGCTGTTCGCGGTGATCCTGCTGCCCGCCACCATGCTGGGCTGCGTCTACTACCCGTGGTCGGCGCTGCACAGCATTCGCTGGCTGCAGATCGCCGTGCTGTTCAACCCCATGGTCTACATGTCCGAAGGCCTGCGTGCCGTCCTCACCCCCGGCGTCGGCCACCTGGCTGACTGGGCCATCCTCCTCGTCCTCATCGGCGGCGCCATCCTCATCGGCTACCTGGGCACTGTCACCTTCCGCCGCCGCGTCCTCAACTAGGGCCTCCCGGCCGCCTCCCAGCCCGAACCGACGCAATGGCGCCATCGCGCCGGCTACAGCCGACGCGATGGCGCCATTGCGCTGGGCCCGCTGGCGTGGTGGGTCAGGACCGGGGCGTGAAGTAGTGGCCCTGGTCGAGGTCTTCGAGCAGGGTGGGGCCGGTGGGGTGCCAGTCCAGGAGTTCCTGGGTCAGCGTGCTGGAGGCCGGGGCGTCGGCGCCGATGAAGCTGGCCAGCCAGCTGAAGCGGGCCGGTGCCTCCTCCGGGGTGATGGACACCTCCGGGACGCCGAGATGCTTGCCGAAGACCTCGGCGATGGCGCGGATCGGCACGCCCTCGTCGCCCACGGCGTGCAGGACCGAGCCGGGTGGGGCCTTCTCTATCGTCAGCCGGAACAGCCGGGCGGCATCCGAGCGGTGTACGGCCGGCCACCGGTTGGCGCCGTCGCCGACGTAGGCAGCGTTGCCGTGCTCGCGGGCCAGGCCGACCAGGGCGGCCATGAACCCGTTGTCGCCGTCGCCGTGCACGGTGGGCGGGAGGCGCAGAACCGACGAGCGCACTCCGCGGTCGGCCAGCGCGAGCGTCAGCAGGCCGTTCTCGGCTCGTGACGACGGGGGTGCGTCGTGCGCGCCGGCCGCCCCGGGCTCCAGGCCGTCCCGCTCGGTCGCGACCTGGCCGGGCGCGGCGACCATCAGCGTGCCGGAGGCGATGACGAAGGGCTTGCCCGAGCCGGCCAGCGCGTCACCGAACGTGGTGATCGCGGCCCGGTCGGCGGTGGCCGCGCCCGCGTAGTCGCCGGTGAACGCGAGGTCGTGCTTGAACGCCAGGTGGATCACGCCGTCGGACGCCGCGGCCGTCTTGGCCAGCAGGTCGAGGTCGTCGATGGTGCCGCGCTCAACCTCGGCGCCCGCCTGGGCCAGGGCCTGCGCCGCGGTGTCGGACCGGGCCAGCCCGGTCACCTGGTGACCAGCCTGGAGCAACTCGGGGACGACGGCTGACCCGATCCAGCCGGACGCGCCAGTAACGAAAATTTGCATGTCAAAGACCTCCAGGGCTTGGAGCCGTAAAGTCGATGTCAGTTGATGACATCACTAGTTCTAGCCGATGTCAGTCACTGACGTCAAATGTGCCGCGGGGAATTGGCTACGCTGGCTTCCGCAGGCGTGTGCGGCTAGCACCCCACCCTGCGCCGACCTCGCACCTCCCTGATAACAGCAAGAAGCGGGAGTAGGCGGCCGGGAATCTGGCCCGCTTGGCCAAAGGAATTCGGGGCACAGGGATTTTGTTGTTACCCTTAGCCAACGACCAGTCCGGTGCCGATGTGCCGGACACGCAAGCGGAGGACCACCTCCCACCTCGCCGGCCCCCAGGCTGGCAGGTCAGGCCGGATGGGTCGGCACCCAAGGCCCCGGGGTGAAACCCGGGCCTAGGCGCCGGTGGCTCTGGCATTGGCGGGCGCCCGGTGTCACAGTGGTGATGCGGGGCAAGGCCCGCCGTGGTGGTGCCCCGCATGCATAGCGTGCGGGGTTTTCTCGTATCCGGCGGTTCCGCCGGGCGCGGGAAGACCCGGCAGGCTTGGCCGAACAAGCAGTCTGCCGCGGAGATTCCACGGCAGGGATGGGACTCAGGAGGTCACATCAGCGCTGAACCGCGTATCAACGAGCGCATCCGCGTTCCCGAAGTCCGTCTTGTCGGCCCGGCCGGCGAGCAGGTCGGGATCGTGTCCATCGATGACGCGCTCCGGTTGGCTCAGGAAGCCGACCTCGACCTGGTAGAGGTCGCGCCCACGGCACGGCCGCCAGTGGCCAAGCTCATGGACTACGGCAAGTTCAAGTACGAGTCCGCGCTCAAGGCCCGGGAGTCACGCAAGAACCAGGCCCAGACGGTCATCAAGGAGATCAAGCTCCGGCCGAAGATCGACCCGCACGACTACGGCACCAAGAAGGGCCACGTCGAGCGGTTCCTCAAGGCGGGGGACAAGGTCAAGGTGACCATCATGTTCCGCGGACGCGAGCAGTCCCGGCCCGAACTCGGGTTCCGGCTGCTGCAGCGC
>DASXMW010000065.1:0-1567 GCA_036495425.1 Streptosporangiaceae bacterium
CCTCACCCCGGCGCACCAGGCCGCGGTTCGGCCCGCAAGCCGGGCTGGTGGCCGCCACGCGCGGGGTCGCGTTCGCCGGGCTGATGCTGGCCGCGCTCGGTCTGCTGATCGTGATCGCGAGCGGGCTGTTCTTCGCCGCGCTGGGGGCCGGAGTGCTGATCGTGGGCAACGGGGGCCCTCGCGATCAGCGCGTGCTGCTGGCCCTTCTGGCCGTCGGCACCGGGCTGGGCCTCCTCCGGTTCGCGCTCCCGCCCGCGCTGCTGGGCATCCGGTGGCTGGCCCGGCTGACCAGGCAGCTGGCCGGGGACTGGTGCGGCGTGCCCATCGCCGAGCGGTATATGCCCCCGCCGGCCGGGAAGCTCACCTTCACCGAACGGCTCAGGTGGCTGGCGACGGACCCGGTCACCTGGCGGGACCTTGGGTGGACGGCGGCGAACCTGGTCGTCTGCGCGCTGGCCGTGGCGCCTGTCGTCATCATCGGAACCGGGCTGATCGGGTTCATCGGGCCCGAGCTGACCCGGCTCATCCCGCCGCCTGCCTTCCCGGGCAACACCCCGCGGACGCTGACCGTGCTGGGCGTCGCCATCATTCTGGCCGGGGTGGCGGCGGCCCCGTTGCTGCTCCGCGGCTACGGCCTGCTGACCCGCATGCTGCTGGCCCCGGCCGGGCAGGCGGAGCTGGCGCTCCGGGTCCGGCAGCTGACGCAGACCCGCACCGAGGCACTGGACACCGGGGCGGCAGAGATCCGCCGGATCGAGCGAGACCTGCACGACGGAGCTCAGGCCAGGCTGGTCGCCATGGGCATGACCCTGGACGCCGCCGGGCAGATCATCGACTCCAACCCGGACGCGGCCCGCGCCCTGGTGCTCGAGGCCAGGGACGCCTCGGTCAAGGCCCTGGCCGAGCTGCGGGCCCTGGTCCGCGGCATCCACCCGCCGGTGCTGGCCGACCGCGGCCTGGCCGACGCGATCCGCGCGCTGGCCTTGGATGCCTCCGCGCGGATCAGCCTGGCCAGCGACCTGAACGGCCGCCCGCCCGCGCCGGTCGAGTCGGCCGCCTACTTCGCGGTCTGCGAGCTGCTGGCCAACGTGTCCAAACACGCCGAGGCCAGGCAGACCTGGGTCGACATCCGGCACACCGACGGAATGCTGCGGATCGGCGTCACCGACAATGGTCACGGCGGCGTCGAACCGACCCGGGGCACAGGTCTGCGCGGCATCGAACGGCGGCTGGCCGCCTTCGACGGAGTCCTCGCGATCAGCAGCCCGCCCGGCGGCCCGACCGCGGTCACCATGGAGGTCCCTTGCGCGTTGTCATCGCCGAAGACCTCTTCCTGCTGAGGGATGGCCTGATCCGGATGCTGCAGGCCCACGGCCTGCAGATCGCCGCGGCCGTGGACAACGGGGCCGATCTGCTGGCCGCGGTGACCGCGGACCAGCCGGACGTGGCCATCGTGGATGTCCGGCTCCCGCCCACCTTCACCGACGAGGGCATCAGGGCCGCGCTGGCCGCCCGGCGCGAGGTGCCCGGGCTGCCGGTGCTGGTGCTCTCCCAGTACGTCGAGCAG
>DASXMW010000066.1:0-27039 GCA_036495425.1 Streptosporangiaceae bacterium
GCATCACTGAGCGCGCCGCCTACGGCATCGTCACCGACCTGACCGAGGCCGGCTACGTCGTCAAGCAGAAAGACGGCCGCCGGAACCGTTACCAGGTCCAGGCACACCTGCCACTTCGCCTGCGGCTGCCCATGCCCGGCATCCGCGAACTCACCATCGGTGAAGTCCTGGCCCTCCTTACCGACGTCGGCGACCATGCAGCCGGGCGGCCCACCCCAAACGAGGAACCGGTTGTCAGCCGGCCGACGGAAGCCAGACCGGATTAGGCCCGGGCTGATCACCCTTGCTGGCCGCGTGGCGTGGGCACCAAGGCCGACCTCGTGCTCGAAGCCGTGTCGCGGATGAGCCGCAGCGACGTCAACCTGGACCAGTTGCCGGACACCGGCAGCCTGCGCGGAGACATGACCGCGATGATCATCCCGTTCGACGACGAGCAGCAGCAGATTCGCATCCACGCCATGGCCGGCCTGCTGTCCCTGGCCAAGACCGACGAGCGCCTCGCCGAGGCCGCGACCGGCTCAGGCATCGGCCCATGGATCGAAGCCAACCGCATCTTGATGCAGCGCGCGGTCGATCGCGGCGAGTTCCCGCCGGCCGACATCGGCACCCTCGCCGAAGTCATCCCCATGCTGTGCGTCTCGCGCGCCGTGCAACGGCTGCCGATCACCCGCGAGTTCAGCCTCGCCCTGATCGATCGTGTCATCATTCCCGCCCTGCGCGGCAGCGGCAACAGCCGGATCTGAAGCCTGAACCATCCAGCGAAAGGCGTATCAGCATGACCGTCACCACCACCGCCCACGCCAACTTCCGCGGCCAGGCCCGTGCGGCCCTGACCTTTTACCACTCGGTGTTCGGCGGCGACCTGTCGCTGGCCACCTACGCCGACATCCACTCCGTGGAGAGTCCCAGCCAGGCCGGCCACATCGCCTTCGGGCGGGTCAAGGCCCCGAACGGGTTCGACATCATGGCCTACGACGTGCAGCCGTCCAAGGGCTACGACCCCGGCGAGAACGCCTTCTACATCACGCTGCAGGGCACCGACAGCGACGAGATCAAGGCCCAGTGGAGCGGCCTGGCCGACAGCGCCACCACCATCCTCATCCCGCTGGCCCCGGCATCGTTCGCCTCTCTCTACGGCATGCTCACCGATCGCTACGGCATCACCTGGATCGTCGGCGTCGACACCCCTCAGAACAACTGACACCCCATGCCGACGGGCCGGGTTGCTGTGTCAGTCGCTGCCGGGTTCGGCGGGGCGGTTGGACTGGAGGGCGGTGGTGAGGGCCTGGATCCTGGGGTCGGCGGCGGAGCCGTGGCGGATGGTGGTGAAGACCTGACGGCGGGGGCGGCCGGGGAGCCGGTGGGCGGCCACGCCGGGGTGGCGGGCGGCGCCGGAGAGGTCGGGCAGGAGGGCGGCGGCCAGACCGCTTTCGACCAGGCGGAGGTGGACCTGCAGGTCGGTGGAGGTGTAACGGACGTCGGGCTCGAAGCCGGCCCGGCGGCAGACGGCCGTGGACCATTCGCGGGCGGTGGTGGCGCGGGGCTCCATGGCGAAGGGGCGGGACGCCAGGGCGGGCAGGGACGGCCCGGGCCAGGTGGCCGGGATGACCAGGCGGAGTTCGTCGGCGAACAGGTCGTGACGCTCGGTCTCGCGGGAGCGGGGCAGCGGGAAGCCGGGGTACTCCTCCCCGAGGATGAGGTCGAACTCCCCCGCGACCAGGGCCGGGTAGGCGCGATCGGGCTCGAGCTCGGTGACCTCGACGCGCAGCGACGGGTGCCGGGGCTCGAGTTCGCTGAGCGCGGGCGGGACCAGGGCCAGGACCGCGGTCTGGAAGGCGGCGACGCGCAGGGTGCCGACGGTTTCGTTGAGGGACTGGGCCAGGGCGGCTTCGGTGCGCTCCATCTCCTCCAGCAGGACCTGGGCGTGGGCCACCAGCAGCTCGGCCTGGGCGGTGAGCCGGACCCGGCGGCCGGACGGCTCGAGCAGGCGCACCCCGGCCTCTTTCTCCAGCGTGGCCAGCTGCTGGGACACCGCCGACGGGCTGTAGGACAGGGCCTCGGCCACGGCGGCGATGGTGCCCCGGCGGGCCAGCTCCCGCAGCAGCCGCAGGCGCCGGAGGTCGAGCATGGCGGCTCCCGGTAAAGCATCAGTTTTTCTTCATAATATTGCGCCGATTTCCGCGCTAGACCTGATGAGTTGGCGCCCCCGAGAATGGCGGCATGACCTCGTGGTACTGCAGGCCAGAGGCCCGGGACTGGAACTGCTCCCCCGCACCGGCTGACGCGGCTTCCGCACCGGCTGGCGGTTCCCCGGCCCCGGGCGACGCGCGCGCCTTTCACCGGTCGCTGCCCGGCTATGCGCCGACCCCGCTGGTGCCGCTGCCCGGACTCGCCACCGAACTGGGGGTCGGCCAGCTGCTGGTCAAGGACGAGTCGGCGCGGCTGGGCCTGGCCGCGTTCAAGGTGCTGGGCGCGTCCTGGGCCTGCCACCAGGTGCTGCAACGGCAGCCCGGCGCCATGCTGGTGACCGCCACCGACGGCAACCACGGCCGGGCCGTGGCCCGGATGGCGGCCCACTTCGGGGTGGCGGCCACCGTGTTCGTCCCCGACGTGGTGCGGCCGGAGCCCGCCGCGCGCATCGAGGCCGAAGGAGCGGCGCTGGTGCGGGTCGACGGCGACTACGACGTCGCCGTCGGCCGGGCCGCGGCCTACGCCGGCCAGCCCGGCCGCGCCCTGGTCCAGGACATGGCCTGGCCCGGTTACGAGCAGGTCCCGGCCTGGATCGTGCAGGGCTATCAGACGCTGGTCGACGAGGTCGACACCCAGCTCGGCCGGGTGCCGGACCTGGTCGTGGTCCCGGCCGGGGTCGGCTCGCTGGCCGAGGCGGTCGTGCGGCACTACCGCCGCCCGGCCCCCGCGCATCCGGGCGTGCTCACCGTCGAACCCGGCACCGCGGCCTGCGTCCTGGCCAGCCTGACCGCGGGTCAGGCCAGCACCGTGACCACCGCGGCCACGGTCATGGCCGGGCTCAACTGCGGCACCGTGTCCAGCTCGGCCTGGCCGGTGCTGCGGTCGGGCTGCGACGCGGCCGTGGCCGTCAGCGACCAGGACGCGCTCCGGGCCGTGACCGACCTCGGCCGGCTCGGGGTCTCCTCCGGTCCCAGCGGTGCGGCCACCCTGGCCGGAGCGCGGGCCGCCCTGACCGGCACGAAGCGGCGCGCCGCCCTGAACCTGCCCGGCGACGCCGTGGTCGTCCTGCTCAGCACCGAAGGGAATCACCAGTGACCCCGACGGTGGACGCCACCGGCATGACGGTGCTGGAGCTGCTCGATGCCCTGGTCCGCATTGATTCGGTCAACCCGGGACTCGATCCGGCCGGCGGCGGCGAGGCGGAGCTGGCCAGCTACATCGCCCAGTGGGGCCGGAGCGCCGGCCTGGACGCCGAAGTGATCGAGGGCACCAAGGGCCGGCCCAGCGTCATCCTGCGCGGCGGCCGGGCCCGCGGCGGCGGGGCCCGGGGTGGCCGGACCCCTGGTAGCCGTCGGCTGCTGCTGTGCGGCCACCTGGACACCGTGGGCCTGGCCGGTCACCCCGACGGCCTCACGCCCCGGGCCGAGGGCGACCGGCTCTACGCCCGCGGCGCGTACGACATGAAGGCCGGCCTGGCCGCGGCGCTGATCGCGGGCCGGGACGCCAACCTGACCGGCGTTGACGGTGAGATCACCGTGGCCGCCGTGGCCGACGAGGAACTCGCCAGCATCGGCGTTCAAGATGTGATGGCGCACCTCAGCGAGGACGGCCCCGGTTTCGACGGGGCCGTGGTGGCCGAGCCCACCGAACGGCAGGTGGGCACCGCCCACCGCGGGTTCGCCTGGACCGAGGTGACCGTGACCGGGGTGGCCGCCCACGGCTCACGGCCCCACCTCGGCGCCGACGCCATCCTGGCCGCCGGGCACCTGCTGGTCGCCTTCGAGCACCTCGACCAGCATCTGCGCGGCCGGCCGCATCCGTTCCTCGGCCCCGGCAACCTGCACGCCTCGCTGATCAGCGGCGGCACCGAGGAGTCCACAATCCCGGACCGCTGCCGGTTCACGGTCGAACGCCGCACGCTGCCCGGCGAAACCCAGGAGCAGGTCGAGGCCGACGTGGCCGGGCTGATCGAGCAGAACCGGCCCGCCGACCCGCGGCTCACCGTCGGCGCCCGTACCGTCCTCTACCGGCCGGCCATGGCCACCCCGGCCACCGAACCCATCGTTGGGGCCCTGGTCGGCGCGGCCGGCCGGGGGACCAGCCTGGCCCCCATGTCGTACTGGGCCGACTCGGCGTTCCTGGCCGCGGCCGGCATCCCCACCGTGCTCTACGGACCCGAAGGCGATGGAGCCCATGCCGACACCGAATGGGTCAGCCGGGCCGGCACCGGTACCGCCGCCGCCGTCCTCACCCGGCTCGCCCGCGACTTCTGCTCCTGAGCGGCGCGTCCCGGCCCCGGCGCTGGTCCTGGGCGGCGTGGTCGGGCTGGAAGGCGGGGCCGCGGTGGCGGCCACGATCATCCCCGGCGCGGGGGTCGTGGGCACGGTCATGATGCGGGCCGGATTCGGCGCCATCGGGCTGGTCCCGCTCGGGCGGCCCCGGCTGCGGAGCCTGGACCGCCGTGGCGTCCGGCTGGTGATCGCGGTGGGCACGCTGCTGGCCGCTCACCACCTGCTCTTCTACACCGCGGTGCACCGGCTGCCGCTCGGGATCGCGGTGACCTGTGAGTTCATCGGTCCGCTCACCGTCGCGCTGGCCGGGTCCAAACGCCGTATCGACCTGCTGTGGGCGCTGCTGGCCGGGGGCGGGGTGGCCGCGGCCGCGGGCATCACCGGCTCCGGGCCGATCAGCGCCATCGGCATCGGGTGCGGGCTCGGGGCCGGAGCCTGCTGGGCCGGGTACATCATCGTGTTCCCGCGGCTGGCTTCCGGCCAGGGGCGCAGCAGCGGGCTCACGCTGGCCACCGGGTGGGCGGCCCTGGTCGTGGTGCCGCTGTGGCTGGCCACCGGGCCGGGCCGGATCTTCACGCCCCGGATCCTGCTGCTCGGCGCCGTGGTGGCGCTGCTGTCCGATGTCATCTCCTACAGCTTGCAGAGCGAGGCCCTGCGGCGCCTGCCGGGCGCCCTGTTCAGCATCCTGACCAGCACCGAACCGGCCGTCGGGGCGTTGTTCGGGCTGGTCGCCCTGGGCCAGCGGATCAGCCTGGTCCAGTGGGGCGGGATGCTGGCCGTGGTGGCCGCCTCGATCGGCGCCACCGTCAGCCGGCCGAGCGGTCGCTGACCGGACGGCGGCGCAGGGCCGGGTCGAGCAGCGCGGGCGGCAGGTAGGCCTGGTCGAGCGAGCCGATGTCCGTCCCGGGCGGGACGATCTCGTCGATGCGGTCGAGGAGGTCGTCGCCGAGGGCGACGCCGGCGCCGGCCAGCAGGTCGTCCAGCTGGGCCTCGGTCCGGGCGCCGAGCAGGGCGCTGGTCACGCCGGGGTGCGCGATGGTGAAGGCCATGGCCAGGTGGGTCATGGGCATCCCGGCCTCGCTGGCGATGGGGATGAGCCGCTCGACGACGTCGAGGCGGTGCTCGTCGTTGAGGTGCCGGAAGAACCGGGCCCGGCTCAGGTCGTTCGGCTGGCCCTTGCGGACACGGCCGGTGAGCAGGCCCTGCCCGAGCGGCCCCCAGACCAGGGTGCCCAGCCCGTGGTGCTGGGCGGTGGGCAGCACCTCGCGCTCGACGCCGCGGTTGAGCAGCGAATAGGGCAGCTGTTCGGTGCGGAATCGCTCCCGGCCGCGGCGTTCGGCGACCCACTGGCCGGTCACGATGTCGGAAGCCGGGGAGTTGGACGACCCGATCGCCCGCACCTTGCCGCTGTGGATCAGGTCCGAGAGCGCCGACAGCGTCTCCTCGACGTCGGTGGACGGGTCGAGCCGGTGGACCTGGTAGAGGTCGATGTGGTCGGTCTGCAGACGGCGGAGCGAGTTCTCGACCGCGGTCATGATCCAGCGGCGGGAGGCGCCCTGCTGGTTGGGGTCGTCGCCGGCCGGGCGGCTGAACTTGGTCGCGAGCACGACGTTGTCGCGGTGTCCCTTCAGGGCCTGGCCGACGACCTCGTCCGAGTCGCCGTAGGCGTCGGCGGTGTCGACGAGGTTGATGCCGGCGTCGAGCGCCTTGTGCAGGATGCGGATCGAGTCGGCCGGGTCGGAGTTGCCGACCGAGGTGGCGAACATCAACGTGCCGAGGGCGTAGGGACTGACCTTGATGCCGGTCCGGCCCAGAGTGCGGTACTGCATTGCGGACACTCCTGACGTATGGTGGGAGCTAAGCGGAAAACTCTTCCGCTACTCCGGTACTATACGGAAAGCCTTCCGCTTACGCAAGTGGCGGCCGGGCCGGAAGATGGCCGCCCGGGACCTGAGCGGAGGACGGTAGTGACGGAGACCCCGGCCACGCGCCGACGGCGTGTGGACGCGCAACGGAACCTCGCGTCACTGCTGGACGCGGCCAAGACCGTGTTCGCCACCGCGGGCGTGGACGCCCCCGCCAAGGAGATCACCGAGCAGGCCGGGGTCGGCGTCGGGACCCTCTACCGGCACTTCCCGCAGCGCTCGGATCTCGTGCTGGCCGTGCTGAAACACGAGATCGACGCCTGCGCCGACGCTGGGGCGGCCCTGAGCGCGGCCAACCCGCCCGGGCTGGCGCTGGCCCAGTGGATCCAGCGTTACACCGAACTGGTCGCGACCAAGGTGGGGCTGGCTTCGGCCCTGCAGTCGGCCGACGCCGCTCACGAGGCCATGCGCGTGCACTTCTACGCGCGCATGGAGCCCGTGCTCGAAACGCTGATGAAGGCGGCCCGGGCCGACGGCGCGATCCGGGCCGACGTCACCGCGGCCGACATCCTGCACGCGGTGGCGCTGCTGTGCCAGCCGATACCCGGTGAGGGGCCCGGCTACGGTCATCGCCTGGTCGGCATCTTCGTCGACGGGCTAAGGCCCTAAGGACCGGCCGGAGCCCGCGGCCTGGGCGAGCAGGCCGTCGACCAAGGCACGCGGACACGCTCGAAGAGGCCGGGACGCCGCCGCCGGGGATCCGGATCGTGCCCCGGAGCGCCTTCGTCGACCGGGCATCAGTGCCTGCGGTGCTTTCGATTCTTATCGAAGGCAGGATGGCGGGGCCGTCGCCCGCCATCTCCGTCCGCAGCCTGGGCGGCGCCGTGTCCCAGATCCCGGGCAACGCTACCGCCTACCCGTACCGGCGGGCCGAGCTGATTATCATGACCACCAGCGCGCGCCCGGCCCCGGCCATCGAAGCGGGCGGCCCGGCCCTGGACGCGTGCAGGCGACGGCTCGCACCGCACGTGAGCGGGGAGGCCGGACGGGCGCCAGGCGGCGCGGCCAGCCAGCCCCTAGAACGTCAGGTAGTCCACGTGCCACCCGGTCAGGTCGGACGGGTCGCCGGCCCCCTGGGTCACGACGAAGATGTTCGCGGTGCCGGTCTCCCGCAGGACCAGGACCAGCTGGTTCCCGTAGGCGGTCAGCATCGGCCCGTCCACCTGCCGGGTGGTGGAGCCGGTCGTGAGCCGGAGCTGGTTCCACTTCACCCACGGAGCTCCCTCGGCCCATTGGGTCCGCAACCACAGCCAGGGAGATCCGGCCGGGGCCGCCGCTGTGACCGTCTCGGTCGCGTACAGGACCAGGCCGCTGGCGCGATCCTGGGCCACGGCGAGGTCGGCGAGCTGGTGGTGGTGGCCGCCCGGGCTGGGCTGGCCGAGCGGAGCCCAGGCGGCCCAGCCCGGGCCGCCCTTGTTCTGCCAGCGATGCCACACGGCGCCATCCGACGCGGCCATGAACAGCTCCAGCCGTCCGTCGCTGATCCGGGTGACGCCCAGCCTGGTACCGTCCAGACCAGGATCGGGGCTGCCCAGCGACTCCCAGTCGGAAAAGTCCTGGCTCGGCATCAGTTGCTGGCGGAGCCGGACCGTGTTCCCGGTGTCGATGGTGAACAGGTCCAGGCCGCCGTCGGCGTTGATCGCCCCGGCCAGCGGCCCGACCGTGCCGTCGTTGTCCCCGCCGGGGAGGCCCAGGGGCACCCAGGGCAGCCAGGGGGCCTCGGGCTGAAGTTGCACGGTGTGCCACACGGACTGGTCGCTGACGACCACGAACACCTTGAGCCGGCCATCGGCGTCGGCGATGAGCAGGGGCGCCGGATCCGCCGGGCGGGCACCCAAATGGCCGCTGATGACCGGCAGGTCGCCGGGCTGCCCGAGCGTCTCCCAGGCCGACCAGCCGGTCCCGGACGCTGGGTCCTCCCGGGTGGACCACACCGCCCCGTCCTGACCCGGCACGACGATCACGTGAGCCCCGTTGGCGTCGCGGGCCACCGCCGGCCGGCAGGCCATCGCACCGCCCGTGGGCTGGCCGATCGGGGACCAGCCGGACCAGCCGCTGCCGGCCCGCCGGCGGACCCAGACGGCGTCCGGACCGGGCCCGTCGGCCCCGGTCGCCACCAGCAGCAGGTCGTCGGACACCGTGGCCGCGTTGGCATGCGCCGCCACGCCAGCCAGACCATCGAACCGCGCCATGATTGAGCTCCCCTCAACGCCCAGCGAAAGGGCGGGCAACGACCCGCCCGCTTAACGGAGGAGCTGGCCGTCGGATTGATACCGCCTTCACCGGCTGGGTTTCCGCCCCGCGGTGGCTCCGGAGGCCAGCGGGGCGGGCGGGGTCAGAGGGCGGCCAGGGCGTCGTTGAAGGTTTGGGAGGGGCGCATGACGGCGGCGGCCTTGTCGGGGTCGGGGAGGTAGTAGCCGCCGATGTCGGCCGGGTGGTGCTGGACCGCGAGGAGCTCGTGGACGATGGTGGACTCCTTGGCGGCCAGGGTCTCGGCCAGGTCCTTGAACGCCGCGGCCAGGTCGGTGTCGTCGGTCTGGCTGGCCAGCTCCTGGGCCCAGTACAGGGCCAGGTAGTAGTGCGAGCCCCGGTTGTCGATCGTGTTGAGCTTGCGGCCCGGGCTGCGGTCCTGGTCGAGGAAGGTGGCGGTGGCCCGGTCGAGCGCGTCGGCCAGCACCTTCGCGGCCGGTGCCCCGGCCTGGTCGGCGTACAGCTCGAACGAGGGCACCAGGGCGAAGAACTCGCCGAGCGAGTCCCAGCGCAGGTAGTTCTCGGCCACGAGCTGCTGGACGTGCTTGGGGGCCGAGCCGCCGGCGCCGGTCTCGAACAGGCCGCCGCCCGCGATCAGCGGCACCACCGAGAGCATCTTGGCCGACGTGCCGACCTCGAGGATCGGGAACAGGTCGGTGTTGTAGTCGCGCAGCACGTTGCCGGTCACCGAGATCGTGTCGAGTCCCTGCCGCATCCGGGTCAGCGAGTACTCGGTGGCCAGCTGGGGCGAGAGGATCTCGATCTCCAGGCCCTCGGTGTCGTGGCCGGGCAGGTAGGCGCGGACCTTCTTGATCAGCTCGGCGTCGTGGGCGCGGGACTCGTCCAGCCAGAACACGGCCGGCGTCTCCGACGCGCGCGCCCGGGTCACGGCCAGCTTGACCCAGTCGCGGACCGGGATGTCCTTGGTCTGGCAGGCGCGCCAGATGTCGCCGGCCTCGACGTCGTGGCTGAGCAGGACGTCGCCGGCCTGGTTGGCCACGGTGACGGTGCCGTCGATGGGGATCTCGAACGTCTTGTTGTGCGAGCCGTACTCCTCGGCCGCCTGCGCCATCAGGCCGACGTTGGGCACCGAGCCGATCGTGGCCGGGTCGAGCGGGCCGTTCTTCTTCACGTCGTCGATGACGGTGGCGTAGACCCCCGAGTAGGACGAGTCGGGGATGACGGCCAGGGTGTCGTCCTCGCCGCCGTCGGCCCCCCACAGCTTGCCGCCGTTGCGGATCATGGCCGGCATGGAGGCGTCCACGATGACGTCGCTGGGCACGTGCAGGTTGGTGATGCCCTTGTCGGAGTTGACGTAGGACAGCCGGGGGCCCGCCGCCAGCGCGGCCTCGAAGGCCGCCTTGATCTCGGCGCCGTTCGGCAGGGCCGGCAGTCCGGCCAGGATCGAGCCGAGGCCGTCGTTGGCCGACAGGCCGGCCGCGGCCAGGTCGTCGCCGTACCTGTCGAAGACATCCGCGAAGTAGGCCTTGACCGCGTGACCGAAGATGATCGGGTCGGACACCCGCATCATCGTCGCCTTGAGGTGCACCGAGAACAGCACGTCCTCGGCCTTGGCCGTGGCCACCGCGTTGCGCAGGAAGGCCCGCAGGTTGGCGGCCTGCATGACGGTGGCGTCGACGACCTCGCCCGCCAGCACCGGCAGCGAGGGGATGAGGACCTTCCGCTCCCCGGCGGTGGTCTCGAGCACGACCGTGAGGGTGTCGTCGGCGGGCAGCGTGACCGACTTCTCGTTGTTGCGGAAGTCATGGTCGCCCATGGTGGCTACCGAGGTACTGGAATCCGTGCCAAAGGGCTTGTTGACGCTCGGGTGCTTGCGCGCGTAGGCCTTCACCGGGAGCGGGGCGCGCCGGTCGGAGTTCCCCTGGCGCAGCACCGGGTTGACGACCGAGCCGACGGCCTTGGCGTACCGGGCCCGGGTCTCAGCCTCCTCCGGCGTCGTGGGCGACTCCGGGTAGTCGGGCAGGTCGTACCCCTTGGCCTGCAGTTCCTTGATGGCCGCCCGGACCTGCGGGACGGACGCGGAGATGTTGGGCAGCTTGACGATGTTGGCTTCGTGCCGCCCGGTCAGCTCACCCAGTTCGGCCAGCGCATCATCGGCCAGGCCGAACTGAGCCAGTATTCGCCCCGCCAGTGAGATGTCACGGGTCTCGATCTCGACGCCGGCCTGGTGGGCGTAGGCGGAGACGATGGGCAGGAACGAGTACGTCGCGAGCAGCGGCGCCTCATCCGTTTGGGTGTAGATGATCGCGGCCATCAGGTTGCCAGCTCCAGCGGTGAGGAATTCTTCTCGATGTCAAGCTACCGGCTGGCCCGGCCCGGCCACCAATCAGGTCGCGAACTCCATCCGGGCCGGGTGAGGTGCCGGAGTCCGGAAAGGCGGCCATGATGGCTAGGGTGCTGACCGGCCCCTACCCAGGAGCGTGCCTGATGGATGAGATCCCCGCCACCGGCACCGGGCCCAGGGCTGGGCGATGGCCCGCGTTCAGCGCCCCGGGCCTGGCCCGGCCGGTGGCCTGGCCGGCGCCGCCGCGCATGGGCCCGCCACGAGCCGCCGGCCCACCCGGGCGGCCGGGCCGGCCGCTGGTGCCGATCAAGGCCGCGTCGCCCCGCCTGAGCCCTGAGCTCTTCGG
This sequence comes from Streptosporangiaceae bacterium, assembly GCA_036495425.1. Taxonomy (GTDB): domain Bacteria; phylum Actinomycetota; class Actinomycetes; order Streptosporangiales; family Streptosporangiaceae; genus Bog-532. The sequence continues at coordinate 11,308 of DASXMW010000066.1, forward strand.
CCGGCTGCTGAGCTACGGCACGGCCCAGGAGACCCATCGGGGTGACGTGCTGTTCAACCCGGGTGACGAGGACGTCGATCTGATCGCGGTCGCCCGGGGCTCGGTCGAGGTCATCCGGGCCGAGACCGCCAGCGTTCCCGCCGAGACCGTGGCCACGGTGGGCCCGGGCGGCTTCGTGGGTGAACTGAACCTGCTGACCGGGCAGAACGTCTACCTCCGGGGCCGGGTGCGGGAGGCGGGAACGGTCCACCGGATCTCCACCGGGCGATTCCGGCAGCTGATGTCGAACGACGGCGAGCTGTCCGACGTCGTGTTCAAGGCGCTGATCGCCCGCCGCGAACTGCTGCGCCGCAGCAGCGCCGCCAAGGGTGTGGAGATCGTCGGCAGCCCGATGTCCGCGGCCGCGCTGGCGCTGCGGACCTACGCGGCCCGGCAGCAGCTGATCCACCTCTGGTTCGACGCCAGCACGCAAGCGGGCCAGGCGATGATGGATTCGGCCGGCCTGACCGAGGACGACCTGCCCGCCGTGGTCATGCCCGGCGCCACGCTGAAGCGGACCACCCCGGGTGAGCTGGCCCAGAAGCTGAACCTCAGCTACCACCGCCCGTCCGGAAAACTCATCGACGTCGCGATCGTCGGCGCCGGCCCGGCCGGGCTCGCGGCCGCCGTCTACGGCGCGTCCGAGGGCCTGGACACCGTGCTGCTGGACGCGATCGGCACCGGCGGCCAGGCCGCGGCCAGCTCCCGGATCGAGAACTACTTCGGCTTCCCGTTCGGCCTGTCCGGCGCCGACCTGACCGGCCGGGCCGCGCTGCAGGCGCTGAAGTTCGGCGCCCAGCTGGCCAGCCCCTGCCCGGTCGACGCGCTCGGCACCGACCGGGACGCGAACGGCGGCCTGCTGCGCCTGCACCTGCCCGAACAGGACGTCATCGAGAGCCGGGCCGTCATCATCGCGACCGGTGCCCGCTACCGCGTGCTGCCGTTGGAGCGCTGGCCCGACTTCGAGGGGGCGGGCATCTACTACGCGGCCACCGAACTGGAGGCCCGCGGCTGCGTGGGCAGCCCGGTCACCGTGATCGGCGGCGCGAACTCGGCCGGCCAGGCCGCGCTCTACCTGGCCGGGCGGGGCTGCGACGTCTCGCTAGTCGTCCGCGGCCCGGACATCGCGGCCGAGATGTCGGCCTACCTGGTGGACCGGCTGGTCGCGCACAGCAGGGTGGCGGTGCGCTGCCGGAGCGAGGTCACCCGGCTGGACGGCGAGGACTTCCTCCGGGAGGTCAGCATCACCGACCGGACGGCCGGGACCACGCTGGCCCAGCCGTGCGCGGGCCTGTTCTGCTTCATCGGCGCCGAGCCGGCCACGAGCTGGCTGCCCGGGATCGCCACCGACGATGACGGCTTCATCCGGACCGACGTCCAGCTGACCGGCGACGGCCTCGGCCCGGCCTGGGCCGGCCTCGGGCGGGGACCGCTGCCGTTCGAGACCAGCGTGCCGGGGGTGTTCGCGGTCGGCGACGTCCGCTCCGGCTCGATGAAGCGGGTCGCCGCCGCCACCGGCGAGGGCGCCAGCGCCATCGCCTCGGTGCACAAGGCCCTGGCCGGCCTGGCCCCGGGGCGGTGACGCGGGCGGGGAGCGGTCAGACGAACAGGGGGTCGGCCGCGGTCCGCTCGTACAGGGCGTTCATGGCCGCGCCGTCCGGCGCTTCGGCGAGCCGACTGGCCGCGTTCAGCACCTTCGGCAGCAGGCCCACGTCGCCGGCGCTGCACAGGAAGGTGCCGGGGCGGCCCAGGGCCCACCAGACGGCCAGGTCGATGTCGTCCTGGTTCTGCAGCGGCTCGTACCAGGTGGCGGTGGTGTGCTCGCGGCCCGCCCAGGGGCGCAGGGCGATCGACTTGATCGTCTGGACCGCGACCCGGCGCTGCGAGCAGGTGTCGTACAGGGCGTTGAAGTTCTCGGCGTAGTAGGCGTTGTTCATGGTCACGAAGTTGTAGGGCAGCAGCACCGAGTCGAAGTCGAACCGCTCCAGGCTGCGCCGGTGGGTGGCGGCGATCTGGCTGCCGTGGCCGGTCACCCCGATGTAGCGGATGAGGCCCTGGTCGCGGGCTTCCAGGGCGGCCTCGAGGGCCCCGCCCGGGCTCAGCGCGACGTCCCACTCGATCGGGTCGGCCAGCGCGTGCAGCTGCCAGAGGTCGACGTGGTCGACGCCCATCCGGTCCAGGGACCGGTGCAGCTCCTCGCGGGCCCCGGCCGCGGTCCGCTGGTCGCCCTTGGTGGCCAGGAAGAACCGGCCCGGCTCGCGCTGCAGCCAGGGCCGGATGCGAACCTCGGCGTCGCCGTACTCCGAGGCCACGTCCAGGTGGTTCACCCCGTACTCGAGCAGGACGTCCAGGGTCTGGTCGGCGGTCCGCTGGTCCACCTGGGCCAGCGACGCCCCGCCGAACACCACCCGGGTGCTCTGGTGGCCGGTGCGTCCAAACTCTGCCTGTGCGATGGGCATGAGACCTCCCGGGTAGCCGCGACTGAAACGTTCAGTCCGAATCCTATGATCAGGGGTGTGCCTGACGAGCTAGACGCCCTGACCAACCAGCTGACCGGAAGCCTGGCCGGACTGGGCAGCGCCCTGATCGCGTTCTCCGGCGGGGTGGACTCCTCGCTGGTCGCCGCGCTGGCCGCCCGGGCCCTGGGGGACCGGGCCCTGGCCGTGACCGCGGTCTCGCCCGCCCTGGCCGCGGGCGAGCTGGACGGGGCCCGGTCGGTGGCCCGGGCGGTGGGCATCCGGCACGAGGTGATCAGCACGGCCGAGCTGGAGCGGGACGACTACCGCCGCAACGACCGCCTCCGCTGCTACTACTGCAAGACCGAGCTGTACGACCGGCTGGCCGTGGTGGCTGAGCGGCGGGGCTTCGTGGCCGTGCTGTCCGGGGCCAACGCCGACGACACCGGTGACTGGCGCCCCGGTCTGCGGGCCGCGGCCGAGCACGGGGTCCAGCACCCGCTGCTGGCCGCGTCGGTGGGTAAGGCCCAGGTCCGGGCGCTGGCTCAGCGGCTGGGGGTGCCCAGCGCGGACAAGCCCGCCTCGCCCTGCCTGGCCTCGCGGCTGCCCTACGGCACCGCGGTCAGCGCCGACGTGCTGGCCCAGGTGGACCGGGCCGAGCTGAGCCTGAAGCAGCGCGGCTACACCGAACTGCGGGTGCGGCACTTCGGCGAGCTCGGGCGGGTCCAGCTCGGCGCGGCCGAACTGCCGCGCGCGGCCGACCCGGACGAGCACGCGGCCGTGCTGGCCTGCGTCCGGGCCGCCGGGTACGAGCGGGCCGAGATCGACGAGCAGCCGCTGCGGTCCGGTTCGCTGAACCTCGATATCACCCCGGTCCGCCATGCCGGCTGAGGTGCCCGGCCCGCCGCCCGAAAAGGGGGCCGGATGGGGCGGTGTCCCGCTGGGCGAGTTCGCACTCCTGGACGTGGATCGCCGGCGGCGCACGGGTGTCCCGGAAGTGGTCTTCGGTGAAGGTAAGACCCCGGAGCAGATTTTCGCCCTGCTGGCCGAGCTGCGCGCCCATGATCCGGAGGCGCCGGCCCTGGCCACCCGGTGCCCAGCCCGCGTGCTGGACGAAGCGGCGGCCCGCTTCCCGGGCGAGACCGTGCACCGCGATCACGTGGCCGGGACGGTCGCGGTCGGGGCGCTGCCGCCGCCGCGCGGCCGGGTGCTGGTGCTGACGGCCGGGACCACCGACCTGAAGGTGGCCCGGGAGTGCACGGCCACGCTGGCCGTGCTGGGCGTCGACGCCGACCTGCTGGCCGACGTGGGCGTGGCCGGGCTGGGACGGCTGCTGTCCCGGCTGGACGCCCTGCGCGCGGCCGAGTGCGTGGTGGTCGTGGCGGGCATGGACGGCGCCCTGCCCAGTGTGGTGGCCGGGCTGGTCAGCGTGCCCGCCATCGGCGTGCCGACCAGCGTCGGCTACGGCGTCGCGGCGGGCGGCCTGGCCGCGGCGGCCAGCATGCTGGCCTCGTGCAGCCCGGGCCTGGCCGTGGTCAACATCGACAACGGGTTCGGGGCCGCCGTGCACGCGGCCAAGATCATCCGCGCGGTCCACCGGTGACGGCACCGGCACCCGCCCCGCCGGCGGCTGCCTACATCGACGCCACCGCCGGGGTGGCCGGCGACATGCTGCTGGCCGCCCTGCTCGACGCGGGCGCGGACACCGGCGGGGTCCACGGCGCCATCGCCTCGCTCGGGGTGCCCGGCCTCGGGCTGCGGACCGAGACCGCCCGCCGGGGTGGCCTGGCCTGCCTGCGGGCCGTGATCACCACGCCCACGGTGGCCGACCGGGAACGGCACCTGGCCGACGTGCTCGGGCACGTCGAGGCCAGTGACCTGGGCCCGGCCGGGCGGGAGCTCGCGGCCCGGGTGTTCCGGCTGCTGGCCGAGGCCGAGGGGGCCGTGCACGGCGAGCCGCCGGGCAGCGTGCACTTCCACGAGGTGGGCGCGTTCGACTCCATGGCCGACGTGGTCGGGTCGGCGGCCGCGCTGGAGGATCTCGGGCTGCTGCGGCCCGGCGCGGTGGTGAGCTGCTCGGCGCTGGCGGCCGGGAGCGGAACCGTCGGCAGCCGGCACGGCCGCCTGCCGGTGCCGGCCCCGGCCGTGCTGCGGATCGCGGCCGCGGCCGGGCTGACCCTGGCCGGCGGGGACCTGGCCGGGGAGCGCACCACCCCGACCGGGGCGGCGCTGCTGGCGGCGGCGGCCACCCCGGGCGGCTTCCCGGCCATGACCGTGCGCGCGGTCGGCACCGGCGGCGGGGGCCGGGACACCCCGGACCGGCCCAACATCACCCGGGTGGTGGTCGGGGACGTGGCCGGGCCGGTGTCCGGCCTCGCACCGGACCGGCGCGAGGAAGAGGTCACGGTGGTGGAGACCACGGTCGATGACCTGGACCCGCGGATGTGGCCTTCGATATTGCTGGCGGTGAGAGCGGCCGGGGCCTGGGACTGCTGGTGGACCCCGATCATCGGACGGCACGGGCGCCCCGGTCAGGTGCTGACCGCACTGTGCGCCGAGCCGGTCCGGGCCGCGGTGGCGGCCGCGATCTTCGACCACACCGGGACGCTGGGCGTCCGCTGGTCCCGGATGAGCCGGCTGACCGCCGCCCGCCGGTCGGTGCCGGTGGAGGTGGGGCCGGCGGGCAACCGCCAGGTGGTCACGGTCAAGGTGGGCGGCACCGCCGGCGGCCCAGACGGCACCGGCGGCCCGGCGGGCTTCGGGACGGCCACGGCCGAGCTGGCCGAGGCGGAAGCCGCGGCCCGGGCGCTGGGCTGGCCGGTGCGGGCGGTCTGCGAGGCGGCCGTGGCCGCGTACCGGGCCACGGCCGCCGGCTGACGGCTACCGCAGCGCGAAGCTGGCGATCCGGAGGTCACCGGTGAACACCAGGTAGACGTCGCGGATGCCGTTCGCCCCGGTCAGGACGGTGCTGGTGGTGGTGTAGTTGTAGATGCCGCCGGTGCTGGCCACGGTGGCGGTGCCGATCACCGGGCCGGTGGCCGGGTTGTCGAGCCGGATCTGGATCTGGGCCGTCCCCGCGGTGCCCTTGGCCACCTGGGCGGTGAAGGTGGCCGGGTGGCCGCGCAGGTCCGAACCGGCGAACTTGATCCACTGGCCGGGCGCGGTGGCCCCGACCGCGGTGCCGCTGGCCTTGGACTGGTCCACCAGCTGGGCCCCGGAGTAGTCGTCGAAGTTCTCGGCCGGGGTCGCGACGGCCAGGTTCCGGGGCGGGATCACGTCGCCGTTCACCTGGAGCGTGGCGTGAGCGGCGGGGCCGGCCGAGGAACTACCCGCCATCAGGTCGACCGGGGACCGCTCCACCACCCACTTGCTCCTGGTCACGTCCCAGAAGGCCAGGTCGCTGGCCTTGACCTGCAACTGGACCGGCTTGGTCTGGCCCGGGGCCAGGTCGACATTGGCGAAACCGATGAGCTTCTTCAGCGGCTGCTTGACCCGGGAGCGCTCCTGGTGGGCGTAGAGCTGGACCACGGCCCGGCCCGGCCGCGAGCCGGTGTTGGTCACGTCGACGGTCGCGGTGACCTGCCCGTGCCCGGACAGCTGCGGCTGGGAGAGCCGGAGCTGGCCGTAGCGGAACGTGGTGTAGGACAGGCCGTAGCCGAACGGATAGAGCGCGGGCTGGCTGTCGTACATGTAGGTCTGGCCGGACTTGATGATGTCGTAGTCGTTGATGCTGGCCACCTCGGCCTGCGACCGGGGCCAGGTCTGGGTCAGGTGCCCGGACGGGTCGTAGTCGCCGAACAGCACGTCGGCCAGGGCGTGGCCCGTCTCCTGGCCCGCGTGGGTGGTCCACAGCACCGCCGGGTCGTTGGCCTGCTCCCAGTTGATCGTGGTCGGATAGCTGTCCTCGACCACGACCACCGTGTGCGGGTTGGCCTTGGTCACCGCTTCCACCAGGGCTTCCTGGCTGCCGGCCAGGTTCATGTCGGTGCGGTCATGGTCCTCGCGGCCGTTGATGAACGGCATCGAGCCAACCACCACCACCGCCGTGCCGGCGCCCTTGGCGGCCTGCACGGCGCTGTCGATTCCGCTGCTGACCACGTCCTGGTCGAAGTGGGCGGCGGCGGCCGGAGTGGAGGCGCCGAGGGTGAGCGAGCCGTCCGCGGCCACCGTGGCGTACACGTTGGGCCCGAACCAGCTCTCGGCCGAGTCGTAACCGGCGTACTGCAGCACGTAGGTGCCGTCGGGCTGCGGGTCCAGCTTGAACATCTGCTGGACGTACCAGCCGTTCGGCTGGGCCTGGTCGTTGACGAAGCCGCCGTTCTCGAAGTTGACGTACTTGCCGTTGGCCACGGCACGCAGGGTCAGGATGCCGTCGCCCCAGCCGAACGTGTCGAACTGCGTGCTGGCATCGGCGGTGGTGCCGGTCTCGGCCAGCTTGGCGCCGCTGGCGCCGGCGCCCGCGGTCACGTACCTGCCGGTGGCGGCGTCCTTGAGCGCGATGCGGTCGACGCCCTCGGTGCCGGTGACGGTCGCGCCCGCGCCCAGGCGCTGGGTGATGCCGTCCAGCGGGGTGACCTGGTACGGGAGGTTGCCGCTGTACCAGTCGGAGTACAGGGTGTTCTCCAGCGGGCCGATGACCGCGACCTTCTTGGTGCTGGCCGGCAGCGGCAGGGTCTGGTGGTCGTTCTTGAGCAGGACCATCGCCTGGTCGGCGGCCTGGCGGGACAGCGCACGGTGGGCGGCGTCATCGATCACGCTGGGGGTGATGGTGGCGTAGGGGTTGAGCCCGGGCGGGTCGAAGTCACCGAGCCGGAACCGGATCGACAGCACGTCGGACGCGGCCTGGTCGATGTCGGCCATGGTCAGCAGGCCGTCGTTGAGGGCGGCGGTGACCGCGCCGACGGTGATGGAGGAGTCGGTGTTGTCGGCGGTGAAGCTGTCGATCCCGGCCTTGATCGCGGCCGCGTCCACGTGTTCCAGGTCGGGGTAGTAGTTGTCGTCGCCGGGGCCGGTCAGCAGGTTGTCCGGTGCCCCGGCGTCGGTGACGTTCATCAGCGGCTGCTTCGACCAGCTGCGCTCGATGCCGTTCAGGTCGGGGTCGACGGTGTTGGGCCGCCCGTTGACCTCGTTGTAGGAGGCCATCACGCCGGTGGCGGCGCCGGCCTGGAGCGGCCCGCGGAACGCGGCCCGGTCGTACTCCTGCAGCACCCGCGGCGGCACCTCGGACGAGGAGACCGAGCGGTCGGCCTCGTTGTTGTAGGCCAGGTAGTGCTTCAGGGTCGGTGCCGCCTGCAGGTAGCGGGGGTTGTCGCCCTCGATGCCCTTCCCGTAGGCGGTGGCGATGGCCGAGGTGAGGTACGGATCCTCCGAATACCCCTCCTCGTTGCGGCCCCACAGTGGGTTGCGGAGCAGGTTGACCACGGGCGCCCACAGGTTGAGTCCCCACACGGCCGGGTTCTCCGCGTGGTAACCGCGCGCGTCCTGCCCGACCGCGTCGCCGACCTGGTTGATCAGGGCCGGGTTCCAGGTGCTGGCCAGGCCGACCGCCTGCGGGAACGAGGTGCCGTCGGAGTCGACCACGTTCCCGTTGTCGTTGAAGTCATTGGACCAGGCCACGCCGTGCAGGGCCTCGGTGCCGGTCTTGAACAACGGGATGCACAGCGGTGCGCCGAGGGCGGGCTGGTACTGGTGCAGGAACCCGATCTTCTGCGCGATGGTCAGGCGGCCGAGCAGGTCGCTGATCCTGGCCTTCACCGGCAGGTGCGGGTTGCGGAACGGCAAGCTGGGGTCGCACGCGGCCGCGCGGGCCGGGCTCGCCGTGGCGGCGGTCCCGGCCACCACGGTCAGCGTGGTCAGGGACAGGGCCGCCGCGGCCACCACCGCGTAGAACTTTGATCTGTTCGGCACGGGCAGGGCCTCCGAAGCGCCTCGATTCCCCCTGAACCGAACACTAATGCTCATCGGCGAGCCAGTCGAGGGTTACGTCGGCGGTCCGGGACGGCCGGAGCGGCGCGACCACGACCTGAGCTGGCCGCCGCGCCGATCAGGGGCGAGGACGTTGGGCTGGTCGGCCAGCCAGAGCCAGGTGCCGTCGGGCTGCTGGCGGGCGATCTCGGCGGTGACGCCGCCGTCGAAACGCGCTGAGGTGAGAGCGAGGTCGCCGTGGCGGAACGGCCGGGCAGACCGTGGCCACGAACGGCGGCGCTTCAGCCAGCAGCGTTCGGTAGAACTCGCGGAGCGCGGCGGTCCCGCGCGCCAGATCATCGGTGGGCGTGGCGAGCACGGCGTCGGGTTCGTAGAGGGCGACGACGCCCTCGACGTCTCCGGCCTGCGGTCGGCCCCCGTGCGCTGCGGGCACCGGCCCGGCGCTTAGGCTCTCGAAGGTGGAGGAGACAGCTCCGGGGCCGACCAGCGATGGCTGAGGCGTCCGGGCCGCCCGACAAGCCGGTCCGGGTTCGGCGGCGCGAAGCCGGGGACCTGGACCGGTGCGTGCAGGTGCTGGCGGCCGTGCACCGGACGAGCGGTTACCCCACGAACTGGCCCGCGGACCCGGCCCGGTGGCTGACCCCGGACGGCATCACAAGCGCGTGGGTGGCCACCACGCGGGAGGTGCCGGTCGCGGGCCATGTGATCCTGCGGCGGCCGGACGCTGGCCCGGCCGGCGGGCGAGCCGCGGAGGTGAGCCGGCTGTTCGTCGCCCCAGCCGCCCGCCGCCAGGGGGTGGCGCAGGCGCTGCTGGACACGGCGATCGGCTGGGCCACCTCGAATGGGCTGGACCTTGTGCTGGACGTGACCGATGAACTCCGGCCCGCCCGGGCCCTGTACGAGCAGGCCGGGTTTGAGCTGGCTGGAACGAGGGTGGCGGACTGGACGGCACCCGGCGGGCAACCGGTCACGCTCCACCGATACGTGCGGGCCGGGCTCGCCCGCGCAGACAGGCTCAGAGGTCGTCTTCCCGGCGGCCCGGACCGGACGGGTCGAAGTAGCGGTCGTCCTCCATGATCGCGGCGTCGTCGGCGGCGGCGGCCCGCTTTTCCTCGTCCACCCGGGGGTTATCGTGCCCGCTGGGCCGCAGCCAGGGGCTCAGGGACTGCAATCTCCCGGCGCCGCCGCTCCGCACGGCCAGCACCAGGGCGATGATCCCGACCAGCAGCACGATGATGCCGGCCACGTTCACATTGATGCCGGGGATCGCGTGCGGGGTGACGGCGAACGCGAAGATGGCGCCGATCGCGATCACGACCAGGGACGGGCCGATGCGAAGGTTCATGACCGACTCCTTGCCGTCGCGGCACCTGGTCCGGTGGCGACCGGATCCGGGTCAGCGTCTTGAGCGTACGTCCCGGGAAGGTAAGTACCCAGATTCGCGACTGGGCCCGCAATCCTGACCCGGCACGCACGAGGTCTCCCGGCCCGCGAGCCGGGAGACCTCGGGTCGTGACGCCCGGTACTACGGCTCGGTCCCCTGGGCGACCGGGGTGGGCTCGGGCCGGCGGTCGGCGTGGCCGGGCCACCAGGCGCGGTTGCCGATCAGGGCGGTGAGGCTGGGCGAGAAGAACATCGCCATCACGAACGCGGCCAGCGCGATGCCGGCCGCGACCGCGAACCCGATCTGCTGCAGGATCGTGTTCCCGGCCAGGGTCAGCGACGCGAACGTGCCGGCCAGGATCAGCCCGGCCGCCCCGATGGTCGGGCCCGACTGCCGGATGGCGTGGGCTGCGGCGTCGTGCGGGCTCATCCCCTGTCTGGCTTCCTCGCGCAGCCGCGAAATCATGAGGATGTTGTAGTCGGTGCCCAGCGCGACCACGAACAGGTACATGTAGATCGGCAGCAGGAACACCAGACCCGCCTGGCCGGCCAGGGTCTGGAACACCAGGACCGTGGCGCCCAGGGTCGCGGCGAAGCCGAGCCCCACCGAGACCATCAGATACCACGGGGCCACCGCGCTGCGCAGCAGCAGGCCCAGGATGAGCAGGATGATCACCGCGGCCACGGGGAACACCACCGCGTAGTCGTGGTTGACCGCCCGCTGGATGTCGGCGAACACCGCGGTGGTCCCGCCGACCAGCGCGAACGTGCCCGGCGGCGCGGCCGCGTGCGCGTCCGGCCGCAACTGGTTCTTGACCAGGTTCACGGCGGTGGTGGAGTCCGGGTTGTACGAAAGCTGCACGGTGTACTCGGCGGTGGCCCCGTCCTTGCTCACCGTTGGCTGCGCCACCGCGCCCACTCCGGGCAACGTCTTGAGCTTGGCCCCGTAGGCCGTGACCTCCGACGGCGACAGCGAGCCGGAGTTGGTGTGCAGGTAGATCTGGGTCGGGTCGGTCGCCCCCGGCGGCAGCCCCTTCTCCAGGGTCTTCAGCGCGGTCACGGACTCGGCGTTGGACGCGATCCCGGCCGAGGCCAGGTCGAAGGTGGGCTTGAAGCTGAACGCCCCGATGGCCAGGGCCACCAGGACCAGGCCGGACACCAGCGCGAACACCGCGGGCCGCCGCCCCACGGCCCGGCCCACGGCCGCGAACCTGGCCCCCTTCGGCTCCCGCTGCCAGGCCTTGGACGGCCAGAACACCCGCCGGCCCAGCAGCGACACCACCGCCGGGATCAGGGTCAGCCCGGCTACCAGGGTGACCGCCACCGCGATGGCCAGCGTCGGCCCCAGCGAGCGGAACAGGCTGAGGGTGGACAGCAGCAGGGCCAGGAACGCGACGATGACCACCCCGGCGGCCGACGCGATGACCTCGCCGACCCGGTGAACCGCGTTGACCATGGCCTGTTTGGGATCGTCGCCGAGGCGCAGCTGTTCCCGGTAGCGGAACATCAGGAACAGGATGTAGTCGGTCCCGACACCGAACAGCACCACGATCAGCAACGTGGTCACCGAGCTGTCGGCGTTCAGGTTGAGCGCGCTGTTGACGTCGCTGATCAGCCCGGTCGCGACCTGGGAGACGATCGCGATCACGATCAGCGGCAGGAACGCGATGATCGGGCTGCGGAAGATCACCAGAAGCAGGATCAGAATCAGCGCCAGCGTGGCGATCAGGACGATCTTCTCGGCGTTGTTGCCGGACTGCTGGCTGTCCAGTTGCTGGGCCGCCGTCCCGGTCACGCCTTCGGACAGACCACTCCCCTGCATCAGCGGCTTGATATCCGCGCGCAGCAGCTTGACCGCATCGCCCGCCGCCGTCGACGTCCCGTTGAGGACGTTGTTGTTCATCGCGACCAGCGCCGTCTGTACCAGCTTGTTCGGCGAGGCCGGGCCGGCCGTAACGGAGAGGATGTTCTTGATGTGCCGCGAGTTGAGCGCGGCCGCGACCGACTTGACCTTCGCGGAATCGGCGCTGGTCAGTTTCCCGCCGTCGGACCGGGCGAACACGATGATGGCCGCGTCCGCGGTGACGTTGCCCGCCTGCGGGAAGGCCTTGTCCTGCAGGCTGGACGCGCGGATCGACTCATAGTTGCTGGGCAGAAAGCTGGATTCGTTGGTCGTGGTGGGCAGGGCCGGCGCGGTGGCGATGATCGCCACCGCGGCGATCACCCACAGCGCGATGACCCGCCACGGATGCCGGACCACCATCCGCCCCAGCGCGGCGAAGAAACCGCCCCCACCCCCGTGGTCCGGTGCCGGCGCCGCACCCGCCGTCCTGCGTCCGGGCGTCCCCGTCGTGTTGGACACGTACTGTCCCTTTCCGCTCATGGCATTCGGCTCACCGCACACAATGCCGTATCGCGGCGGTCACCGCATAACGCGTTTCCGGCCCCGCGCCAGCCTGGCGTGAGCGTAGCCCGGGCCCGGCGTCCGCCTGACTCGGGCCCGTAGCTCTGCCCAGCAAGCTTTTGCTGGCCAGGCCTTGCTTTGTGGCGCAAAGTGGCTTTTACTTTGTGACGTAAAGCCTCGTGTGAGAAAGGGAACACCTGAGGGAGGCATCGTGAGAAAGGGAACACCCGAGGGAGGCATCATGAGCGCGACCACGGCAGCGCGCGTGACGGTGGGCCATGACTGACCACGGGTTCGACCCACTGATGCACGAGCCGGAGCGGCTGCGGATCGCGGCGACGCTGGCGGCCCTGCCCGCCGGGGACGCGCTGTCCGTCAGCCGGCTGGGGGACCTGACCGGACTGGCCGCCGGGAACCTGGTCTCCCGCCTGGGTGACCTGGGCCGGGCCGGCTACGTGCGGACCGAGACGATCGGCCGCGATGGCGCGCGGGCCGCCGTCCTCACCAGCCACGGCCGGACCGCGCTGGACCGCTACGCCAGCGATCTCCGGCGGGGCCCGCGGCCAGGACCGGACACCCGTGCCGGCGACGCCGACCGCGACGCGGCCGCCGCGGCCCTGGCCGACCACTACGCGCAGGGCCGGCTGACCTTCGATGAACTGGAGGTCCGGCTCGAGGTCACGCTCACCGCCAAGACCTACGGGGAGCTGAGCCGGGCGGCCCGGGACCTGCCGGGCCCGGCGGGGCGGCCAGACCTGTGAGCGCATAGGTTCGACGGCGTGAACATGTCACCGGCCTCCGATGACGGCCCCGTCTTCGCGCTCAACCTGTTCGACCTGGCCGACAACGACGAGTACCTGGCCTACTCACGGCGGTCGGCGCGGGAGGTGGCCGCCCACGGCGGACGGGTGGTGGCGCTCGGGCGGTTCCGGGAGCCGGTGGCTGGCGAGGTGGAACCGCGCCAGGTCATGATCCTGGTCGAATGGGAATCCAAGGCGGCCTTCGACAGCTACCGGAACGATCCGGCCCTGGCCGACCTGCACCCCCACCGAGAAAACGGCACCTCGGCCTATGTCTGGCACCTGTTCGACCGTCTCGACGACCTGCGCGGCCTGCTCCTCCGGTAGACGGCGGCCGGGGTGGATAGCGACCCGGTAGGCGGCCGCCGGCCCTGAACTACCAGTCCAGGGCGGCGGCCAGGAACGCGGTGTCCTCGGGCGCGGCCTTGCGGGCGGCCAGCATGGACCGGGCGGTGTCGCCGACGGGGATCCGGAACGGAGCCTGGCCGCCCTGATCCACGGTCTCGACCACGGCCGCGGCCATTTCCTCCACGGTGATCGGCGCGGTCCGGAAGGCGCCGATCTTGCCCAGCAGGGGGTGGTAGGGATTGGTTTCCTCCAGGTAGACCGCGGCCCGTTCGGCGCCGCCGGAGGCCACCGCTCCGGGCTGGAGCACGTGCACCGAGACGCCGAAGTGGCCCGATTCGATGGCCAGGGTCTCGGCCAGCGCCTCCAGCGCCCACTTGCTGGCCCCGTAGGCCCCGATCAGCGGGATGACCAGCCGCCCCTGAACACTCGAAACGAAGAGCAGCTGGCCCGAGCCCCGCTCCCGCATGCCCGGCAGCACCGCCTGCGCGACCCGCAGCGCGCCCAGTGTGTTCAGCTCGATGAGCCGCTGCACCGCCTCCAGCGGAATCGTCTCCACGGGCGCGCGCACCGTGGCCCCGGCGTTGCTGACCAGGACGTCGACCTGACCGGCGGCGGCCATCGCGGTGTCGACCGACGCCTGATCGGTCACGTCCAGCCTCAGCCGCGCAGCGGCTGGGACGTCGGCGATAGCCGAGACGTCACGACCGGTCGCGATCACCTCGTGGCCGCTCTGCGTGAGGGCGGCCGCGGTGGCCCGGCCGATGCCGCGGGACGCTCCGGTGATCAGTACACGAGCCATGGTGGCGAGTCCTTTCCCCTACCTTCGATATAAAATATGTCGGTCATCATACTTAGTGACGCAGCATGGTCAAGCGGCGGGGAGGGGCAGGGCCTGGCGATCAGCGGTTCCCGGCGGGGGGCTCGGGGGTGGGCCAGCGCGAGCAGCAGGCAGCGGAGTCAGGAGCGGGTCAGCGCGAGCAGCAGGCAACGGGCTCGGGTGGTCAGCGCGAGCGGCGGGCCGGGGGCCCGGGGGGTCAGCGCGAGCGGCGGGCGGCGGGCTCGGGGGCGACCGCGCGGGCGTGGGCGGCCAGGACGGCGCGGACGGCGTCGAAGGGGACCGGGCTGCGGAGGGCGCGCGAGGTGACCAGGGCGCCTTCGACCGCGGCGATGACGGCGTGGGCCAGCTGGTGAGCCGCCCCGCGGTCGAGGCCGAAGTCGACGAGGTGGAAGGCCAGGCGGTCGATCATGGCCGAGAAGGCGTGGCGGCTGGTGGCTTCGACATCGGATGACTCCTCGTGCGCGGCCTCGGTGACCAGGGGCGCGATGCCGCAGCCGCGCGAGTAGCCGCTGGCGACCATGCCGCTGCGGGCGAGATCGGTGTAGTTCTCGATCAGGCCCGCGGCCGAATCGGCCTGCCCGGCGGCCTGGTCGATGTACCGCACCTGCTCGTGGGCGTGCAGTTCGGCGGCTTCGATGGCCAGCTGGGCCTTCCCGCCCGGGAAGTGGAAGTACACCGAGCCGCGGGGCGCGGCGCTGCGTTCGAGCACGTCGGAGATGGCCGTCGCGTGGTACCCGCGCTCGCGAATGAGCTGCCTGGCGGCCTGCACCATCCGCTGTTTGGCATCCGACCGCTGTGCCATGCCCGCCCCCGCCCCCTGATTTATCGAAGGTATGTTGACCGACATACTAGTCGATGGGAGCCCGGGGGTTTCGGCTCCATCGGACCCCCTCGGCATCCGGTTCGGCCGGCGAGCTGCTCAGTCGGGCGGCAGCACGGGGTGCGGGACGTCTCCCGCGAGGGGGAACACCACCAGCCGGTCCCCCAGGTGCCACCGGAGCCGGTGCACCGGGTCCAGATGCAGCCAGCGGGCCAGCGCCGACGAGTGCGGCCGGCCGGCCAGCAGCAGCACCGCCGCGTAGTCGTGGTGGCGGACCTCGGACCGCACCACCTTGACCAGGTCATCATCATCGCTGACGATGCCGTTGGCCTGGCAGCCGATGGACGTCAGGTGGCGCACGGTCAGGTTCATCCGGTGCTCGGCCTCGGCCCCGATGTCGTGGCTGGGCGTGGGCGCGATCGGGAACTTTCCGGCCTGCGCGCCGAGCAGCATCTCCATGCCGGGCAGCTTGGTCTCCCTGGTGTCGACCAGCGACAGGACCACCGCCTCTAACGGCCCCTGTTCCTGCTGGGCGACCAGATAGTTGATCGGCTCCAGGTCGAACTCCTCGTCGGCGGCCAGGAAATCCATGTCCAGCACGACCAGATACCGTCGCATGCCCACCACTTCCCTCAAGGCTGACGGCGTCGTACTGAGGGCCTACCCGCCGATCCGGGGCGGAAACGACGGCCGGGGTTCAGTCGCGGCCGGTCCCAGAC
>DASXMW010000067.1:0-44681 GCA_036495425.1 Streptosporangiaceae bacterium
GAGCTCCAGCGGCGTCATCACGTACGGGCTGTGGCCGGTCGCGGCCATCCGGCCGTTGGCCGCGTAGTCCAGGATGTCGGTCGACCCGGCGGCCGGCAGCACGGTGAGCAGGCCGACGACCAGGGCCGCGAAGGCCAGCAGAACCCGGACCGGGGGACGAGCGCCGCGGGCTACGGCCACCAGCCCGGCGATGACCCCGATGCCGCCGGCCAGCACCGCACCCCAGAGTGAAAAGGTCAGCCCGGCCGGGGACGGGTGCAGCCAGATCCACCAGGGTGGGCCGGCCGCGGGCTTCGGCATGGCGATCACGGACAGGCTGGGCCCGGCCGCCGACACCGCCACCATGACCGCGGCCGCGGCCACGATGCCGATGGCGGCGACCCAGCCCAGTACCGTCCGCACGCGATCCGGCCCGGCCCGGTCTCCGGCCGCGGCCGGGGGCTCGGGCGGGGCCACGAGGCCGCCGTGCCGGGGACCGGGCGGGGATGCCCCGTCGTCACCGTTTGCGCTGCCCACCATGCCTGCCTGCCGGATCAGGGATCGCCGCTGATACGCCTCGAAGGTACCGGACGAGTAAATGGCCTTCGACGAAGAGTGAGTAAAGGTCAGGACTCGTCACCGGCTACAACGAACAGAACCCGGCCAACGTGGCAGCGCCCAGGCCGGGGCCAAGGCGCCAGGTCAGGCGGGCCGGCGGCGGAGCTGCCGGTGCCGATCGTCCCCTCCTGGATCCGCGCCGCGCCGCCGGCCCGGTCCGGGTCGACCACCAGCGCCCGGCGCTGCTGGGCCAGACGTGCCAGCCGGGAAACTGCGCTTCCAGCTCGGCCGCTGTCTCGTGCCCGCCCGGCATGGCTGCTCCCGCCTCTAGGCCGTCACGTGGCCCTCACGTGTCCGTCACGCTTGCTGGCAGCCAACATGCCCCTTTCGCCCCAGAGATCACAGGTGAATACTCAGGTGACACGGTCGGCTTCGTTCCGTGACTTCCGTATACAAAATGAGGGGAGATGCGGATCGTGTCAAGCTGAACGCATAATGTTCCGGGGGGACGTCTGGGCCCGGAGGTGTAAGACCGTGCAGGAACGCCCCGCCTACCTTGTTGTCGCTGATGAGCTGCGGCAACAGATCCAATCGGGGCAATATCCGCCGGGCGCGCGCCTGCCTACCATGGAGGAGCTCGGGCGCGCGTACGCGGTGTCGGAGATCGTCATCCGGCACGCGGTGTCACTGCTCCGGCACGAGGGTCTGGTCGAGACGCGCCGCGGCGGCGGCACGGTGGTACGGACCCGCCCGCAGGTCCGGCGCCGGGCCATGGAACGTTACGCGGTCGACACCAGGCAGGCCCTGGCCCGCTACGCCGCTGACCCGCGGACCTCGTTCACCGAGGACCACGCCGTCGGCTGGTCGGACTACCGGCTCACGACCCGGTACGCCGAGGTCACCGCGGATGAGGAGCTGGCCGCGCTGTTCGGCGCCGAACCGGGCACGCCGCTGCTGCGCCGGCACTTCGTCTTCTACGCCCGCGGTGAGCCGGAGCAGCTCAGCGTGAACTACCTGCCGCTGGCGCTGGTGGCCGGGACGCCGGTGGCCGACGCGGCCCGCGAGCCCTGGCCGGGCGGGACCCTGGCCCAGCTGGCCTTCCTCGGGCACCCGGTCTCCCGGGTGGAGGAGTCGGTCCGCGCCCGCATGCCGTCCGAATCGGAGGTGCAGACCCTTCAGGTGGCGCAGGGGGTGCCGGTGTTCACGATCCTGCGCCGCCTGGTCTCCGGTGAGGACGTGCTGGAGGTGGCCCGCCACATCGTCATTCCCGCCGATCGGGTGGTGCTGGAGTACGGCATCGACCTGCCGTCAGCCGGACCCGCCGATCCGGCCGCCGAGCCCCCGGCCGATTTAGAAGAGTTTTGTCCGGTTAGGACCACATATGCGGGGCCTTGGGGGGAGCTCGGGTTCGCGACCTGGCTTGACGCTGTTATTTACTGGGCAGTAACTTGTTGTCCCGGCCGCGGCGTGGTGTGGGTCACAGTGACGTTTTGCGCCCGTTGACCGGTCTTTCTTACGAGGTGCCGGACGCCTGACCGCAGCGCAGCGGCACACTGGACCATCTCCCGGGAGCGTCATGTCCATGAGAGCAGAAGCCAGCCCTCGCTTCACCCTGGGGCGGGTGCGGTGGAAGAGGTTCGCGATCGTCATGGTGCCGTCGGCCATCGTGGCCGTGGCCCTGATCGGATTGACCGCCGAGGGCGCCATCGGCGCCAACATCTCGGTGTCGGGCCAGGAGTACACGGTCACCGCCAACCAGCTCAGCGGCAACGGGTTCGAGCAGTTCGGATCCACGGTCAAGTCCGGCAGCAAGCAGATCCCGGTGGCCGAGTCCGCGATCCGGTCCGCGAAGCTGACCAACCTGTGCCAGGCGGTCAAGATCGGGTCGGTCACCCTGCTGCTGCGGGCGGGCCGCTCGTCCGGCCACCCGGTGTCGGCCAGCAACCTGATCGTGGACGCCAGCTCGCTCAACGGCGACGCCAGCTTCCACAACATCGCCATCGGCCAGGACGCCGGGACGCTGAACGAGGTCCCCGGCACCACCGGGACCCCCGGCTCGTTCGGTGAGCAGGCCGACACCGTCACCATCAACCACCTGGTGCAGAACACCTGGCTCACCACGGCGGGCACGTTCACGCTGCCCGGCCTCAGCCTGAGCGTCAGCACCAACGGCGGCTCCTGCCCGTGACGGCGCGCGGCCCGCGGCGCTCCACCTTCCGGCTGTGGCGGCGGTCCCGCCCGTTCTGGGGCGGCCTGCTGCTTCTGCTCGGCGGGCTGGAGATGCTGCTCATCCCCCTGACCGGAGTGCTGGCCCGCGGCCAGATCAAGCTGGTCATCTACGTCGGGATCGGCGGCGTGTTCGGCATCCTGCTCGGCGCGCTGCTGATCGCGTGCGGGCTGGCCCTGTGGTTCAGCCCGGTGCACAAGACGTTCTACGCGATCGCGGGCCTGCTGCTGTCGCTGCTGTCGTTCATCGGGACGAACCTGGGCGGCTTCTTCATCGGCATGCTGCTGGGGATCGTGGGTGGCTCGCTGGCCTTCGCCTGGACCCCGGGCCCGGCCCAGGTCAGCGAGACCGGACCGCCCGGCGACGGCGACACCGGCGCGGTGGACCACGACGCCACTGGTGACGGTGACGACGACGCGGCCAGCCCCGGCGAACCCCTGCGCGCGGACTGGGGCCTGGATGAGCCGCGGCACGGCCGGCGCCGCCGGTCCAGCCGCTCCGGCCAGGCCCGCTGGTCCGGCTCGGCGGGCCGGACGCTGGCCCTGGCGGCCCTCCTGGCCTTCGCGGCCGCCGCGACCGCCGTGCTGACCGGCGGCGGCCGGGCCTCAGCCGCCGAAGACCACCCCGCCCAGACTCAGTCGGATAACGGCTGCATCCTGTTCGTCATCTGCTCGCCGTCCTCGTCACCCTCGCCCTCCCCGTCGCCGTCACCGTCCAAGAGCAGCGGCGGCGGTTCCCTGCCGATCCCCAACGTGCTGCCGTCGATCGGCAGCGGCCTGCCCACCTCGGTGGGCGGCCTGGGCGGCACCGGCTCGTCCACTGGCACACCCGGCGCGCCCGGCAGCCCCGGCGGCACCAGCCCGGCCAAGGGGCCGAACAACAAGAAGGCCCAGGGGACCCAGGGCCTGGTCGTGGCCAGCGAGCCCTCGGTCATCACGGCCGGTTCGGCCACCCTGGACGGCCTGGCCTACCAGGGCACGGTGGCCATGCCGGTCAGCGGGGGCGGCACGGTGACGATGATGAAGTTCACCATGACCTCGCAACAGCTGTCCGACCTGGACCTCACGGTGGCCGGGGCCGCGGGATCGCTGGGCACGGCGGCCACGTCGGCTTCGTTCTCCGGCGATGTCGTGCTGTACGCGACCAAGCTCACCGGCCGGCTGGCCGGGGTCCCGCTCACCCTGACCCCGGGCAACGCCGAGTCGACCCTGCTCCAGCTGCTGAAGTCGCTGACCCCGCTGGTCCCGATCACGCTGACCAACGTCACCGCCGACCAGCCGGTGGTCCTGGGCCAATCCGGCGCGATAACGAGCCTGAGGGTGTCGGCCTCGGGGGCCTAGCCCACGCGAAGACGAGACGCGGCGCACGAGGGCTTCCCGTGCGCCGCGTCGCGCTTCTGCCGCCGGTCAGGGCTGGCGGACCCGGCCGTTGGCCTCGGCGTCCGCCGTGCCGGGGGCGGAGTCCGAGACGTCCTCGGCCTCCTCACCCGGGTACGGCGGCGGAGGCGGCGGCTGCCGCCGTCGCAGTACCACCGCGACGGCCGCCCCGGCCGCGGCCAGCGCGGCCAGCGCGATCGCGCCCGGCCAGCCGAACGCCCGGCGCTTCTTGGGCGGCTCGACCTTCTTGGCCGCGGACTTGAGTGCCTGCGAAACCTTGGGCGCCACGGTCTCGGTGACCGCGTTGGCGGCGTCCTCAAGCTTCGGCGCTGCCCACACCCGGGCCTCGGCCACACCCTGCTCGGCCGCGGCGGCCGCGTTGGCCGCAACCTGCTGCGCGACCGGCTTGACCTGTGCGGCCACGTCCTTGGCCTTCGGCGCGACCGTGGCGGCCGCGTCCTTGGCCCGGCTGCGGGCCAGGTCAGCCGCGTCCTGCGCCCGGCCCCGGGCCACGGCGGCCGCTTCCTGGGCACGGTCACGGGCGAGGTCAGCGGCGTCCTGCGCACGGTCACGCGCCAGGTTAGCCGTGTCCTTGGCCCGGCTGCGGGCGGCCTTCTTCGCCGCGGCCGCGGCGTCCGAGGCCTGCGCCCCGGCGCTGTTGGCCTTCTTACTCTTCATAAGCGACACAGTTGACCTCCTGCTTACGATCTCGACTCCAACACTTCCCGTGACCAGCGACCTCAACCCTCCGCCCGGCAGGCCACGCGATATTGCTTGTACCGTGGAAGTGCGCGCCGCACAAAGCCGGCTCGCGGAAGGTCCGGACAAACGGAACGTCAGGGCACCCGGCCACCGGTCACGGCAACCGGATACCGAAGGACAACCCAGTCGGCCCGGCCGGCTATGCGAGGATTTCCGGCATGACCAACACGATTACCGCAACGCTGAACACCAACCAGGGCCCGATCAAGGTCCGGCTGTTCCCGGACCAGGCTCCGGAGACCGTGCGCAACTTCGTTGAACTGGCCGAGGGCAGCCGGAAGTGGACCGACCCGCGGACCGGGGCGGAGACCAGCGAGCCGCTCTACAACGGGACCATCTTCCACCGGGTGATCCCCGAGTTCATGCTCCAGGGCGGTGACCCGCTCGGCACCGGTACCGGCGGCCCCGGCTACAAGTTCAAGGACGAGATCCACCCCGACCTGGCCTTCACCCGCCCGTACCTGCTGGCCATGGCCAACGCCGGGCCCGGCACCAACGGCTCGCAGTTCTTCATCACGGTGGTGCCCACTCCCTGGCTGACCGGCAAGCACACCATCTTCGGCGAGGTCACCGAGGGCGCCGACCTCGTACAGGCCATCAGCCAGACCCAGACCGACCGGCGCGACCGGCCGGCCCAGGACATCGTGCTCGAGTCGGTGGTCATCGACCGCGACGGCGAGGCCTGAGGAAGCGCAGGAAGCCTTGAACACTCCCGCCCCCGGGCCGCCCGAGGCCGGCCCGCCGCCCGAGGCCGGCCCCCCGGCCGGGGACGAGCCGGGGTCAGCGCCGGCCGGCGTCCCGGTCTGTTACCGGCACCGGGACCGGGAGACCTACGTCTCGTGCTCGCGCTGCGGGCGCCCCGCCTGCCCGGACTGCCTGCGCTCGGCGCCGGTCGGTCAGCAGTGCGTGGACTGCGTTCGCGGCCGGAGCCCGGAAGCGGGCCCGCCGGTGCGGCAGCCGAGGACACCGTTCGGTGGCCGGGTGACGACGGGGGCCGCCGTCACCTGGTCGCTGGTCGGCATCAACGTCCTGCTCTACGTGGCCGTGCTGGCCCGGCCCAGCATCGCCGACAACCTGGAGATGGTCGGCTACGCGAACAACGGCCGGGGCGGCGCCATCGGGGTCGGCGCGGGCCAGTGGTACCGGCTGGTCACCTCGGCGTTCGTGGCCCCGACCGGGGGCACCTTCGGCTTCGCCGACATCCTGTTCAACATGTGGGCCCTGATCGTGGTCGGCCCGCAGCTGGAGCGGCTGCTGGGCTCGGTCCGGTACCTGACCGTCTACCTGCTCAGCGCCATCGGCGGCGGGGTGTTCCTGTACTACCTGGTCGCGCCCAACCAGGCCGCGCTGGGCGCCTCGGGCGCGGTGTTCGGCCTGTTCGGGGCCTATTTCGTGGTGTCCAGGAAGCTGCGCATGGACAGCCGCGGCATCATCGGGCTGATCGCCATCAACCTGTTCCTCGGCTTCGTGGTGCACGGCATCACCTGGCAGGACCACATCGGCGGCCTGGTTGTCGGGGCGCTGACCACCGCGGTCTACGTCTACGCGCCGCGCCGCCAGCAGGTGCTGATCCAGGCCGGGGCCACCGTGGTCATTCTGGCCGCGCTGGTGGCCGCGGTCGCCCTGTGGAACGTCCACCTGGGCCTGCCCGCCTTCTGACCGCCCGGCCCGCCTTCTGATTGGCCCGGCCCGCCGGCTAACGCCACTGAGTGGCCAGCACGACCCCGGTGACGATCAGGACGAAGCCGATGACCATGTTCCAGTAGGTCAGCACGGACAGCCCGACGATCCCGCCGTTGGTCGCGTAGTACTGGACGATCCAGGCCAGGCCGACCAGCAGGCAGGCCACCATGGCGATGGGGACCCAGCGCGGACTGGTCTTGCGCCGCACCGAACGCGGCGGCGGCGTGTACACCGGCTTCTTCCGGACCCGGGACTTCGGCATGGCGTAATCGTAGTGCGTAACGGGCCGGGCCGTTTCCGGGGCAAATATCGTCACTACCGGCTAGTATTCGATGACGTTCGGTAATCACCGGATAAATTGACACTGCTAAATCGACTCTGTGGTTGGGCCAACCGTGCGAACCGTCATCCGCGGCCTGGGTGAGCTTCTGGTCACCGCCGGCGCCGTCGTCCTGCTCTTCGTCGCCTACCTGATGTGGGGCACCGCCCTGCGGGCCGGTGACGCCCAGCATCAGCTCAGCAGCGAGCTCAACCAGCAGTGGGCGGGCCGCGGTGGCGGCAGCGGGCGGGCCGCGCACCTGCCGCCGCGAGCCGATCAGATCACGCTCACCACCGGGCAGCCGTTCGCGTTCATCCGCATCCCGGCCTTCGGCCCGCACTGGCGCTTCACCATCATCCAGGGCACGGCCCTGGCCCAGCTCAACGTGAGCCCCGGCCACGTGCCCGGCACCCAGCTGCCGGGCCAGGTCGGCAACTTCGCGGTGGCCGGGCACCGGGTCACCGCGGGCAACCCGTTCTGGAGCCTGCCGTCGCTCAAGGACGGCGACCGGATCTACATCGACACCAGGCTCAACACCTACACCTACCAGGTCACCGGCCAGCAGACCGTGCTGCCCACCGACACCGCGGTGGTGGACCCGGTCCCGGGCCACCCCGGCCAGCGGCCCACGCGGCGCCTGATCACGCTGATAACCTGCAACCCGGCCTGGACCGGAACGCACCGGGTGATCGTGACCGGGCGGCTGGTCTCGGCCGCGGCCCGGCCCCAGGCCAGCTGACCAGCCACCGGACCAGCCACCGGACCAGCCAGCGGGCCGCCGGCCGGCCAGCCAGCACGAGGGAGACGCAATGTACGGATGGCTCTGGCGATCGCTGCCCGGCCGGCCCGGGGCGAGGACGACCTGGCTGCTGCTGCTGATCCTGCTGGCGGCGGCGGTCCTGTGGTTCGGGGTGTTCCCCTGGCTGCAGCTGCACGTACCGGTGGACGGCAGCGCCCTCAACCAGTGAGGGCCCGCGGCCAGTGAGGGCCCCCGTCTGCTGAGGACCAGAAATTTATCGAAGGCTGGTAACCCCGGAGCGGACAGCAGAACGGCCTGAGCCGGAAGCCCAGGCCGCTCACCTTCGATAAAAAATTACTTGTTCTTGCCGGGGCCGCCGGTCTGGGAGAGGCCACCGAACCCGCCACTCTGGCTCGGGGACGCCGACGGGCTGCCGCCGCCCTGGGACTGGGTGGGACTCGGGTTCGGCGTGGTGGGCGTCGGGCTGGCGGGCTGGGCCGCGATGTAGATCGTCACCACCGCGCCCTGTGCGGCCGAACTGTTCGCCGTGGGTGTCTGGGAAAACACGTCGCCCGGCGTGGAGCCGGACGGCCCGTTCGCGGTCTTGGTGTCCACCTTGAACCCGTCGCCCTGCAGGATCTGCTGGGCCAGGGAGGCCGAGTCACCCACCACGCTGGGCACGTTCACCCCGCCGCCGGACACGGCAATGGTGATCTTGGTGCCCGGGTTGACCGACGTGTTGCCGGGCGGGTTCTGCTTGGTCACCGTGCCCTTGGGCTGGGTCGAGGCTGAATCCGGCACCTCGGACACGTTCAGGCCCTTGGCCGTCAGCGCGCTCGACGCCGTCGCGGCCTGCTGGCCGACGACGTTGGGCACCGTGACCTTCTGCGGGCCGGCCGACACGAACAGCGTCACCACGGTGTTGGCCTTGACGTTGTTGCCCTGGGCCGGGTTGGACCTGATGACGTTGCCCTTTTTCGTGGTCGAGTTGGCCTGGTCGACCACGGTCGGCTTCAGGTGCGCGTTGGTGACCGCCTTCACCGCCTGAGCCTGGGGCAGCCCGTTCACCAGCGGAACCGCGTAGGTCTTGCCGCCCCCGCCGAACAACAGGTACGCCAGCGCGCCGACGGCGCCCAGCACCACCAGCAGGCCTAGCACCCACAGCAGAGCCCGGTAGCTGCGCCTGGGCGGCTCGTCGCCGTGGCCGGTCTCGTCCCCGTACTGGTAGGGCGGGACGGACGTGGTCGGGTTGGCCATCATGGTGGCCGCCCCCATGGCCTGGGTCCGGCCGTAACTGTCCATCCGGGTCGGGGCGGCCACGGCCATGCCGTTCATGGCCCGCTGGACGTCCATGCGCATCTCGCCCGCGCTCTGGTACCGGTCGCCCGGGTCCTTGGCCATGGCCTTGAGCACGATAGCGTCGGCCCAGGTCGGGATCTCCGGATCCACCACCGTGGGCGGCACCGGGTTCTCCCGGACGTGCTGGTAGGCGATGGCCACCGGCGAGTCGCCGGTGAACGGCGGCCGGCCGGTCAGCAGCTCATACATCAGGCAGCCGGTGGAGTACAGGTCGCTGCGGGCATCCACCCGCTCGCCCCGGGCCTGCTCCGGCGACAGGTACTGCGCGGTCCCGATGACCTGCGCGGTCTGGGTCATGGTGGCCTGGTTGTCGCTCATGGCCCGGGCGATGCCGAAGTCCATCACCTTGATGTCGCCGTTGCGGGTGACCATGACGTTGCCCGGCTTGATGTCGCGGTGCACGATCCCGGACTCGTGGCTGTAGTCCAGCGCGCCCAGCACCCCGTCGATGATCTCCAGCGCCCGCTCCGGCAGCAGCCGGTGGTCGGCCTGGAGCAGGTCGCGGACGGTCCGGCCGTCCACGTACTCCATGACGATGTAGGGGACCGGGATGCCGCTGGCCATGTCCTCGCCGGTGTCGTAGACCGCGACGATGGACGGGTGGTTCAGCGAGGCCGCGGACTGGGCCTCGCGGCGGAACCGGGCCTGGAACGTCTGGTCCCGGGCCAGGTCGACCCGCAGCGTCTTGATGGCGACGACGCGGTCGAGACGGATGTCGTGCGCCCGGTAGACCTCGGCCATGCCGCCACGCCCGACGACGCCGTCGAGCTCGTAACGCTCACCAAGCAGCCGTGGCTGTGTCATGTCTCGCACTTTGCCAAACCATCCCGCGTTGTCTCATCACTGGGGCCCATCTGGACCGGTCAACTCGCCGGACCCGGACTTCCGCCCGGGCCGGGCGTTGTCGGCGGCGGTGGAGGTGGCGACGACGTGGTCGGACCCTGGGTCGGTCCCGTCGTAGTCGGTGCCACTGTGGTCGGTTTCGTTACCGGTGTAGTTGTCTTCCTGGCCGTGGGCTTGGCCACGGGGTTGGTCGCGACGCCACTTCCCCCGTTGCCTCTAAGAGTAGGCGTTACATTCACGAAGCCGCCCGGAACCTGGCTCTGGGCCGACGCCGAACCGGCCGGAGTGGTCCGCGAGCCGGTACTGGGCGCCGCGACCGAGGAACTGGCCGGCGACACGTCGCCGGTCGTGCTCATCGGCTTGCCGGACAGCATCACCGCCGCCACCGTGCCGCCGATCGCGGCCACGGCCACGCTGACCAGGGCGGCCAGCAGGGCCGAACGCCGGCGCCGGCGCCTGGTCTCGCTGAGCCCGGTCCCGAGCTCGGCGGGCAGCCCGGGCGGTGTCGGGGTCGACTCGGCCGGCAACCCCAGGTCGGCCCGGGTCAGCGAAGCCCCCAGGCGCGGGTCGGTGACCGCCTCCGCGCTGGGCAGCACCGGGCCGCCGCCGTCCAGCGCGGTCTCGGCCAGCACGGCCTCGTTGAGCTCAGGGTCCAGCAGCGCGCCGGGGCCGGTCGAGCTGGGCAGGGCGCTGCGCAGCTGCCGGGCCCGGTCTGCCACCCAGCGGGCGCTCTGCGGGCGCTCTTCCGGCGGCTTGGCCAGCATGTTGAGGATCAGGTCGGCCACCGGGGCCGGCACGTCGTCCGGCAGCGGCGGCACCGGCCGGTGCATGTGCGCGACCGCGATCGCGACCGGGGTCTCGGCGGTGAACGGCGGCGCGCCGGTCAGGCACTCGTAGGCCACCACCCCGAGGGAGTAGATGTCGGAGGCCGAGGTGATCGTCCCCCCGGTGGCCTGCTCCGGCGAGACGTAGCTGGCGGTGCCCATGACCATGCCGGTCTGGGTCAGGTGCGAGGCCTGGGCGGCCCACATGGCCCGGGCGATGCCGAAGTCCGTGATCTTGGTGACGCCCTCGTCGCTGAGGAGCAGGTTGCCCGGCTTGATGTCGCGGTGCACGATGCCGGCCTCATGCGCGGCCGACAGCGCGTCGGCCGCCTGGCTCACGATGCGCAGGCTGTCGGCCGCCGACAGCCGCTCCTCGCGGGCGATCAGCGCGGACAGCGGTTCACCCTTGACCAGCTCCATGACCAGGTAGGCACCCCCGGCCGGAATGTCGGGTGGCACCTCCTCGTCCTCGGACATCTCGCCGTAGTCGAAGACCTGGGCGATGTTGGGGTGCGACAGCGAGGCCGCGTAGCGGGCCTCGGCCCGGAACCGGGCGCGGAACGAATCGTCGCTGGCGTGCGCGGCCGACAGCAGCTTGACGGCCACGGGCCGGTCGAGCAGCTCATCGGTGCCGCGCCACACTTCGCCCATGCCGCCAACCGCTATCCGCCCGCTCAGCCGATAGCGCCCGCCCAGCAGGTGGTCGTTCACCCGTTCTCCAGGTACGCCTTGAGGACATTGACGGCAATGGGAGCAGCGGCCGCGGCGCCGTAACCGCCACCTTGAATGATGACGCCAACGGCCATCGAACGGTTGCCGCTACCGGCGAAACATGTGAAAACCGCGTCATTCAGGCCACTGTTGTTGGCACCGTTCTGCGCGGTACCGGTCTTGCCGGCGATCGGCGTGTTGGGGATCGCGTTGTTGAACGCGAAGGCGGTGCCCTCCGGCTGGTCGACCACGTGCAGCATCATGCCCTTGATCTGGCCGGCCACCGACGAGCTCACCGGCTGGCCGAGCTCCTGCGGGCTGGCCTGGTCGACAACGCTGAGATCGGCCGCCTGGACCTGCTGGACCAGGTAGGGCCGCATCAGCTTGCCGCCGTTGGCGATCGTGGCCGACATCATGGCTTCCTGCAGCGGGGTGACCGTGTCGTCCTTCTGCCCGATGGCCGACATGGCCGTGAACGACGAGGCGGGCTCGAGCGGGAAGTTGCTCTGGGCCACCGGCGACGGGATGGTCAGGCCCGGGTTGTTGAAGCCGTACTTCTCGGCCTCGTCCTTCAGGGCCTGCGACCCCAGCTGCATGCCGATGTTGGCGAAGGCGGTGTTGCAGGACTTGGTGAAGGCCAGGTCGACCGTTGCCGTCTGGCCGTTCCCGCACACCTCGCCGTTGTCGTTGATCAGCTTGGTGCTGCTCTGCGGCAGGGTCAGGCTGGTCGGCGCGGGCACCTCGGTGCTCGGGTTGCCCTTGCCCTCGTTGAAGAAGGTAGAGCTGGTGATGATCTTGAACGTGGACCCGGGCGGGTAGGTGGCGCTGGTGGCCCGGTTCAGCAGCGGCTGGTTCGGGTCCTTCTGCAGCGCGTTGTCGTTCTTGTTCAGCGTGGTCCCGTCCAGCACGGCCAGCTGGTTCGGGTCGAACGACGGGTACGACGCCATGGCCAGGATGGCCCCGGTCGACGGGTTGAGCGCGACCACGGCGCCGGCCTTGCCGCTGGCCTGCAGCGAGCTCCAGGCCGCGTTCTGGGCCTTGGAGTTGATCGTGGTCTGCACGGTGGCGCCCTTGCGCGGCTTGTTGGTGATGGTGTCGATCACGTTCCGCACCGCGAGCTTGGAGGAGGTGCCGTTGAGCAGGGCGTTCTCCGCCTGCTCGACCCCGGTCGCGGTGTACAGCGTGTCGTAGCCGGTGACCGGCGCGTACTCGTCGCCGTGGTTGTAGACCCGCTGGTACTTGTAGATCCCGCCGATGCTCTTGGACTCGGCCAGGACCGCGCCGTCGGCGGTGGTGATCTCGCCCCGCTTGTTCTGGAACTGCGCGGTGAAGGCGCGCGAGTTCCCCTTCTTGTCGGCCAGGCTGCCCGCCGCGAAGCCCTGCAGGTAGTTCACGTTGGCCAGCAGGAGGACGAACATGACCAGGACGGCGAGCGAGATGCGGCGTACCGCTCGGTTCACGAGAGGTTCACCACCTGGGTCATGCCCTCGTCCTGGATCGGCTGCGGCGCCGGTCGGCGGGCGGTGTCGCTCAGCCGCATCAGCAGCGCGATCAGCATCCAGCTGCCCAGCAGCGAGGAACCGCCCTGGGCCAGGAACGGGGTGGTGATACCGGTCAGCGGGATCAGCCGGGTGACGCCGCCGACGATCACGAACACCTGCAGGGCCAGCATGAAGGACAGGCCGCCGGCCAGGATCTTGGCGAACGGGTCCTTGACCGCGAGCGAGGTGGCCAGGCCGCGCTGCACGATCAGGGCGTACAGCAGCAGGATGGCCATCAGGCCGGTCAGGCCGATCTCCTCGCCGAAGGCGGTGGTGATGAAGTCGCTCTGCGCCAGCGGGGTCAGGTACGGCTGGCCCGCGCCCAGCCCCTTGCCCAGGATGCCGCCGGACGCCATCCCGTACAGGCCCTGGACCAGCTGGTAGGCGTTGCCGAACGGGTTGCTGCCCGAGAACGGGTGCAGCCAGATCTGGAACCGCTCGCCCACGTGGGAGAACAGCCGGCTGGCCGCGAACGCGCCCGCGATGAACAGCAGGAAGCCGATCAGCAGCCACGACGTCCGCTGGGTGGCGATGTAGAGCATGGCCACGAACAGGCCCATAAACAGGGCCGAGGTGCCGATGTCACTCTCGAAGATCAGCACCAGCAGGCTCACGGCCCACACGCCCAGCACCGGGCCCAGGTCGCGGGCCCGGGGCAGGTCGATGCCCAGCACCCGCCGCCCGGCCAGGGCCAGCACGTCCCGCTTGGCCACCAGGTAGCCGGCGAACGAGACGGCCAGGGCCAGCTTGGCGAACTCCTCGGGCTGGAGGGTGAAGCCGGGGATCCGGATCTGGATCTTGGCCCCCTGGACCTCGCTGATGCTGGCGGGCAGCAGGGCCGGCAGCGCCAGCAGGATGATGCCGACCAGGCCGAAGAGGTAGGTGTAGCGCTGCAGCACCCGGGGCTCGCGGAACAGCACCAGCACGGCCACGAAGCAGCCGATCCCGATGGCCGAGAACAGCACCTGATACAGCGCGGCGGTGCTGGTCAGGGTGCTGATGACCTGGCCCGGGTTGCCGCCCCGGCCGGACTGCTGCAGCCGGTAGATCATCACGATGCCGAGGCCGTTCAAGGTGGCGGCCAGCGGCAGCAGCAGCGGGTCGGCGTAGGGGGCCAGCCGCCGGACCGCGAAGTGCGCGATGGCCAGCAGCAGGACGAAGCCGATGATGTACTCGATGATGCCCGGCGGCACCGTGCCCTTGAGCCCCAGCCCGACGTTCACGTAGGCGAAGGTCACGATCACGACCGAGAACAGCAGCATGAGGATCTCGGTCCGGCGGCGCCCCGGCGGCATGGCCACCGGGGAGTCGGGAGTGCCGCCGAGCGCCGAGTCCTCCGACGTCGCGACGCTGCTCACGGCGTGCTCCGGGCCGAGGTGGTCGGAGAGGCGTGCCCGGAGGCCGACGGGGAGGCGGACGCCGACGGCGAGACGGCCGGGGCCGGGACGCCGAGCGCGGTCGCCGACGGGCAGTCCGACGGGATGGTCGGCTCGGGCGACGCCTTCGGCTTGGGCTTCTTCGGGGTGGCCTTGGCCGCCGCGGCCAGCGCCGCCTGCTGGCGCAGCCACTGGTTGTGGGTGGAGTAGGCGGTCTTGCACACCGCGTCCTGGGACTGCAGCTGGCCGACGATGCGGTGCGCGTCGCTCAGGCTGGCGGCCGAGATCGTGGTCTTGACCGTCTGCAGCTCCTGCGGCGGGACCTGGTCCTCGGTGATCGACGTGCGCGAGTACACGCTGGACAGGCTCACCCCGGCCACGTGCTGGTTGACGCCCTTGAAGATGGCCACGTGACCCTGGCTGGTGCCCACGTAGTACTGGTGCTGGGTGTAGGCCCAGGCTCCGTAGCCGCCGCCGATCACCACCGCGGCCAGCACGACCAGCGCGAAGGTCACGATCGGCCAGCGCCGCCGCTGGCGCCGCGGCCGCTGGGCGCGGTGCCCGCTGCGGAGCTGCGGCTGGGCCCCGGTTTCCGGCCAGCCGTCCGGGCCCGCGGGCTGCTGCTCGGTGCCGGGCCAGCCGTCCTGCGCGGTCCGCGGCTCGTCCAGCATGACCGAAGGCTGGGGCGAGGTCTGGGTCAGCATCTGGGCCCGCCCGGCCGGGCTGTCGTGGCGCTCGAGCAGGCTGAGGTCGCCCGCGCTCCCGTGCGAGGCCGCCCCGGCCATGATCGGGACCGTGGTCGGCGCCTGCTGCTCGGTCTCGTCGTCCACGACGTCGGCGACGACCACGGTGATGTTGTCCGGGCCGCCACCCCGGATGGCCAGCTCTATGAGCTGGAGGGTCACGTCTTCCAGGTCCGGGATCGTGCTCAGCGTGTAGTGCAGCGTCTCCCCGGTGACCACGTCGGACAGGCCGTCGGAGCAGAGCAGGTAGCGGTCGCCCAGTACGGCCTTGCGCATGGACAGGTCCGGCTCGGCCTCGCCCCGGCCGTCCAGCGCGCGCAGGATCAGCGAGCGCTGCGGGTGGGTGGCCGCCTCCTCCTGGCTGAGCCGTCCCTCGTCGACCAGGGACTGGACCAGGGAGTGGTCGTGGGTGATCTGGTACAGCTCGCCGTCGCGCAGCATGTAGCCGCGGGAGTCCCCGATGTGGCACAGCGCATAGCCCTGGCCCGCCCACAGCATCGCGGTCAGCGTGGTCCCCATGCCCTCGACGGCCGGGTCGGCCGAGGCCATCTGGTGCAGGGTGTCGCTGGCGGAATGGACCGCTTCCTTGAGCGCGCCCAGCAGATCACCGCCCCGCACCGTGCCGTCCAGCGCCGCCACCGAGGCGATGGCCACGGCGCTCGCCACCTCGCCGGCGGCATGACCGCCCATGCCGTCGGCGACGGCGAGCAGGCGCGGGCTCGCGTACGCCGAGTCTTCGTTTCCCTCGCGGAGAAGACCGACGTCGGAGCGGACCGCATAGCGGAGTGCAAGTGTCATCTGCGAAGTTCCAGAACGGTCTTGCCGATACGGATCGGCACGCCCGCCGGCACGGGAGTCGGTCGCGTAACTTTCTGGCGATCCAGATAGGTGCCGTTGGTTGAACCGAGATCTTCAACGATCCACTGCCCGTCCTGTGGGAAAATCCGGGCGTGTCGGCTAGAAGCGTAGTCGTCGTTGAGGACGAGCGTAGCGTCATTTGCCCGCCCAAGCGTAATTTGCTGATCACTGAGATCAATGGTCGTTCCCTTGAGCCCGCCACCGGTCACCACCAGCGTGTGCAGTTGCCCGCGACGGGACCGCTGGGGCTTGCCGGTGGGCCGGGGCGCGGCCGGCCGCGGCGCGGGTGCCTGCCGCCGGGCGGCCCGGGACCGGCCGGCCGAGTTGCCGGACAGGTCGGTGCGGACCACACCGATGGCCGCGATAACGAACAGCCAGAGCACGGCCAGGAAGGCCACCCGGATAAGGGTGAGGGTGAGCTCGTTCATCCCAGTGAGGTGTTCCTGCCTGAAGCGTCAGTAGCTGTTGTCCCTGCGGAAGACCAGGGTGGTACGGCCCAGGGTGATCTGCATGCCATCGGTGAGCACCACATGCTTGATGGGTTGCCCATTGACGAACGTGCCATTGGTAGAGCCTAGGTCGACGAGGATGACTTCGCCCCCCTCAACCCGCAACTCCGCATGGTGACGGGAGACCCCGGGGTCGACCAGGCGCAGGTCGCAGTCGGTACCCCGGCCCAGCAGAGTTGTCGCCGTGACCAGGTCGTAGTTGCGCTGCTGGCGCTGGCCGCCGTTGGGGTCGCCAGTGGAGACGAGCAGGTGCGGATGCCCGGTGAAATCGTTACCCCGCGGCTGCGGCAGATCGCTGACGGGCTGGCGGATCTCACCGCCCTCCACGGTGGAGCCACGGATGACCCCGGACCGGATACGGAACGTGCCGGTGGTCAGGTCGTCGACGCCCTCGAAGCGCATGCGCACCGGGCCGACGAAGGAGTAGCCCTGCTCTTTGGCATAGTCCCGGGCCAGGTTGGCCAGCTCCACGCCCAGGCTGTCGGCGTACACATCGAGCCGGTCATGATCGCTTTCGGCCAGCTCGACCACGAAGTCGTTCGGCACCAGCGTGCGGCCCTGCGCCACGATCGCCGCCCGGTCATCCATCTCGCGCTGCACGGCGCTGGCGACTTCGACCGGCTGTAGCTCAGACTTGAAGGCCCGGGCGAAGGCCCCTTCGACCATGCCTTCGAGCCGTCGCTCGAAGCGCTGCAGAACTCCCACCGTGGCACCTCCCTTCGCAACTCGCATCTGATCGTATCCGGGGCATGAGTGCACTCGGGGTCGTGCTAACCTTCTTTCCGCGCCCGGGGCGGGTGGCGGAACGGCAGACGCGCACGGTTCAGGTCCGTGTGTCCGAAAGGACGTGAGGGTTCAAATCCCTCCTCGCCCACGCGATTCGGTGGTCGGTGGTCAGTGACCTTCGGCCACTTTTCCTTTTGGCCCGCGCCGTGCTGGCCCGGGGGGACGACCCCCCGGAACCCCCCGGGCGGCCCTGCCTCCCGCGCTGGTACTCGCCGGCGGCCTTGTGCTCGCCGTTTTTGGCGTCTTTTTGCTGGTCGAAGGTCTGGTTATGCTTCTCACCTGGACGCTCCTGGTCCGGATCAGGTAAGCCCAGGTGAGCAGCCCGAACGACCTGGCCTTGGCGGGAATTAGCTGGGTTGTTCCCGGATTCGGGCGGAAAGAACATCGAGGGCGCGGAGGAAAGTTTCGCGGTCCGGCCGGGGGAGTTCGGCCAGCAGGCCTTCCTCCTGGTGCTGGATCTCCTGCTGGGTCTTGCGGCTGGCGCGGCGGCCTTCGGGGGTGACTTCCAGCAGGTGGGAGCGGCGGTCGG
Source organism: Streptosporangiaceae bacterium (assembly GCA_036495425.1). Lineage (GTDB taxonomy): Bacteria > Actinomycetota > Actinomycetes > Streptosporangiales > Streptosporangiaceae > Bog-532. The sequence continues at coordinate 17,723 of DASXMW010000067.1, forward strand.
CCGGGTCCGGGTGCCGCTCGATCAGGCCGCGTTCTTGCAGGTCATCGAGGATCGGGATGAGGCGCGTCTTGTCCGCGCCGATCTGCGCGGCCAGCGCCGCCTGGCTGCGGGCGGCCTGGCCGCCCAGGGCCAGCAGCACCGAATAACCCCACATCGTCAGCCCGTTGGCGGCCAGCACCGGCTCCTCGGCCCGCATCAGCGCCCGCCCCAGCGGCACCATCATCGCGGCCAGATCCCGCCGCCGTAGCCCGCCCTCCCCGTCACCGGAGTGCTCACCGCGCGACCGCGCCGCCGGGCCGGCATCCCGGGAGTGCTCACCGCGCGACCGCGCCGTCGGGTCGGCATCCCGGGAATGGTCACCTGGGGACGGCGGTGCCGGGCCCGCAGCCCGCGGCTGCGGCGCCTGTTCCGCGCCGCCAAAAACCCCGTCGCCGCCCTCACTTTCCAGATTTCTGGAAGTTCCCCGGCCGCCCTCGCCTGACCTCATCACCCGGCCAACGCTACTCTCATGCAGATAATAAGCTTGCATAGACGATAGGCGAAAGCTTATGTTTGAGAAAACCTGAACAGGCGAAGGAGCGGACCGATGAGTGCTGACGAGCTGACCCGGATGCGGGAGCTGGACCGGGCCGCGGTGCTGGCCGCGGCCGAAGTGGCCTGCCGGATCCGGCCCACTGACCTGGGCCGGGCGACGCCCTGCGACGGCTGGACCGTGGCCGGCCTGCTGACCCACCTGAGCATCCAGCACCGGGGCTTCGCCGCCGCCGCCCGGGGCGACGGCGCCGACCTGGCCCACTGGACCCCGCGGCCGCCCGGGCCGGACCCGGTGGCGGACTTCCTGGCCGCCACCGCCGACGTGCTGACCTCCTTCGCCGCCGACGGGGCGGGCGCCGTTCCGTTCCGGCTCCCGGAGATCAGCCCGACCGCGGAGTTCCCGGCCGCCCAGGCTGTGAGCTTCCACTTCATCGACTACGTGGTGCACAGCTGGGACCTGGCCCGCTCGATCGGCACCCGGCCCAGCCTGGACCAGCCGGTACTGGAAGCCGCCTGGACGGTAGCCCAGCTGGTCCCGGACGAGGCCCGCGGGCGGCCCGGCTCCCCGTTCGGGCTCTTGGTGCCGGTGCCCGCGGACGTCCCGCTGCTGGACCGGATCGTGGCCCACCTGGGCCGTCACCCCGACTGGGCCCCGCCGGCCACCGGGGAGCCAGCGATTCCGGCGGCCGCTGCCCGCTGACACCCGCTCGGTCCCGGAGTCACCAGTTCGACCCGGCCCAGGTAGCCCTGCGAGCCACATGTGGCCCATGAGGTGAGTTCCGCCAGCGACCCAGGCGGAGTGGCGGTCTGGGTATGGGGGCAAATGCGCATTTACCCCCATAAGAATCGGGGTAAATGCGCATTTGCCCCGATGGATCCGGGTCCTGCCCCCGCACCTCGCGTCACAGGAGGCCTCAGCCGCCGCAGCGGGCGCAGGTCCGTTGCGCACATGGAACCGGGGCCGGACTGAGCCCCGCCAGCGGCTTCCAGCCAGGGAGGGCAGCGGCGGCTTCCGGCCAGGGAGGGCAGAGGTAACTTTGCCTCCCCACGGCCCGGGTGCACCGCCGTTGTGGGCGCGGGAGCCGCCGGGGAGGCCCGGGTCGCAGCTGCTCGCTGATGCTGGGGCGAAGGCGAACATGTGACTCAGTGTGATGGAATCGAGTCTTGACAATCCGAACATGTATTCGGTACTGGTTGAGCTATGCGGGGACAGATTGCGCAGGTCAAAGGGCTTTTTGAGGGGGAGCCCGAGGGATTTCTGCGGGGGGTCGAGGGGCTGAAGGCCGGTAACTCTGCGTCTTCTGTGGATGCGGGGTTGCCGGGGACTTCGATCCTGCCGGTGCTGCCCGCGCTGGCCGGGCTGCTGCCGGGCGGGGGGCTGGCCCGCGGGTCGGTGCTGGCGGTGGACCACCCGGGCCTGCTGTGCCTGGCCCTGCTGGCCGGGGCGTCCGCCGCGGGGGCCTGGTGCGGGGTGGCCGGGGTGCCCAGCCTGGGGGTGGTGGCCGCGGCCGGCCTGGGGGCCGAGCCGGGCCGGCTGATGCTGGTGCCCGAGCCGGGCCCGAACTGGCCGCAGGTGGTGGCCTCGATGCTGGAGGCCTGCGAGGTCGTGGTGGTGCGCCCGCCCGGCCCGCCGACGGCCCAGGCCCGGCGGCGGCTGGAGGGAGTGCTACGGCGCGGGGGCGGGGTGCTGATCGCGGCCGGGGCGTGGGACGGGGCGCCGGTCCGGCTGCTGGTCACCCAGCGGTCCTGGGCCGGGATCGGGGACGGGCACGGCCGCCTGCGGGCCTGCCGGGCCGAGGTCCGGGCCGAAGGCCGGGGCGCGGCGGCCCAGCCCCGGCGGGAGTGGCTGTGGCTGCCCGGTCCGGACGGCACGGTGACCGTGGACGAGACAGCCGCGGGCCGCCCGGCCGTGCCCGCCTGGGCCACCGGCGGGCTTGATCCGCTGGCCGGGGCCGGCCTGGCCGTGTCCACCCTGGGGGCCACGGCCAGCGCGGGGGTGGCCCCGTGAGGCCTGTTTCATGGGAGACATCGCCGTGAGGGCGAACAGCGAAGGCCGCCCGGCCCGGATCCTGGCCGTGTGGTGCCCGGACTGGCCGGAAGAGAGGCCAGAAGAGAGCACCGCGGCCTCCGCCGAGGCCCGGGCCTTCGAGCGGGTGGTCACGGTGGTGGAGGCCTTCTGCCCGGTGGTGGAGGTGATCCGGCCCGGGTGGTGCGTGCTCGGGGCCCGCGGGCCGGCCCGGTACTTCGGCGGTGAGGAGGCGCTGGCCGGGCAGATCGCGGACGCGGTGGCGGCCCAGGGGCACGCCGGTCACACCGGAGTGGCCGACGGCCAGTTCGCGGCCTGCCTGGCGGCGCGGGCGGCGGCAGCGGCGGGACCGGCCGCGGCGGCGGCGGTGGTGGTGCCGCCCGGCGGCACCCGGCGGTTCCTGGCCCCCTACCCGGTGCACGTCCTGGGCCGCCCGGTCCTGGCCGGCCAGCTGATCCGGCTGGGCCTGAGGACCCTGGGCGACTTCGCCGCGCTGCCGGCCCGGGACGTGGCCAGCCGGTTCGGGTCCGAGGGCAGCGCCGCCCAGCGGATCGCCCGGGGCGCGGAAACCCGGCGGCTGGCCGTAGGGGCGGCGCAGGCCGACCTGTCGGCCAGCAGCGAGTTCGACCCGCCCGCGCTGGCCGAGCCGGTGGTGTTCGCGGCCAAGAACCTGGCCGACCAGCTGCTGGCCGGGCTGGCCGCCCGCGGTCTGTCCTGCGTCCGGATCCGGGTCGAAGTCACGGCCGGGGACGGTCACGAGAGCGCCCGGCTCTGGCGCCACGACGGCCTGCTGTCCGCGCTGGCCATCGCCCAGCGGGTGCGCTGGCAGCTGGATGGCTGGCAGACCGGCCAGGACGGCGAGGGTCGCGAGAGCGACGGGACGGCCCGGGCCGACGGGGGGATCACCCGGCTGCGGCTGGTCCCGGATCAGCTGGTCCGGGACGAGGGCCGCCAGCTCGCGCTGTGGGGGGACGACCTGGTCCGGGACCGGGTCGAGCGGGCCGCCATGCGGCTGCAGGCCATGCTCGGGCACGAGTTGGTGGCCCATCCGGTGCTGGCCGGCGGCCGGGGCCCGGGCGACCGGGTGGTCCTGGTGCCGTTCGGTGACCTGCGCGAGGCCCGGCTGGCCGCGGACCGGCCGTGGCCCGGGCGCATCCCGCCGCCCGCCCCGGCCACGGTGTACCCGGCGCCGCGGCCGGCTCAGGTGGTGGACGCGTCCGGCGCCCCGGTGACGGTCACCGGGCGGGCGGTGGTGTCGGCGACCCCGGACGCGCTGACCACGGAGAGCGGTCCGTGGCGGGCCATCACCGCCTGGGCCGGCCCGTGGCCGGTGACCGAACGCTGGTGGGACGAGCGGCAGGTTACCCGGCGGGCCCGGTTCCAGCTGGTCACCGGGGATGGCATCGGCTGGCTGGCCGCGGTCGAGCAGGGCCGCTGGCAGATCGAGGCCCGCTACGACTAGCCCGGGAGGGGACCATGGGCTGGAACAACCCCCGGGTCAGCTGGCGCGAGCTGGAGCAACGGCTGTCCTGGAACGTGACCCGGCTGCCGCCGGGGCCGGAACGGGAGCGGCGCGCCGGCCGGGACGAGAGCCCGGGGCCGGGTGGCCCGCGGAACCAGGCCGGCCCGGAGACCGGGCCGGCCCGGGCCGAACCGCCCTGGGCCGAACTGCACTGCCATTCCTCGTACAGCTTCCTGGACGGGGCGTCCAGCCCGGCCGAGCTGGTCGCGGAGGCGGCCCGGCTGGGGCTGGCCGCGCTGGCCGTCACCGACCACGACGGCATGTACGGGGTGGCCCAGTTCGCCCAGGCCGCGGCCGGGCACGACCTGGACACGATCTTCGGCGCCGAGCTGAGCCTGGACGGGACCCGGAGCGGGCCGGAGCGGGCCGGAACGCCCGACCCCGGCGGGCGGCACCTGCTGGTGCTGGCCCGGGACCCGGAGGGGTACAAGCGCCTGTCGGCGGTGATCAGCGCGGCCCAGCTGGCCGGGGGCGGCAAGGGACGCCCGGTCTACGACCTGGACGCGCTCGGGCAGGCCCACGACGGGCACTGGGTGGTGCTGACCGGCTGCCGGAAGGGCGCGGTACCCGCCGCCCTGGCCGCGGACGGCCCGGCCGCGGCCTTGGCCGAGCTGCGCGCGCTGACCGCCATGTTCGGCCCCGGCAACGTCTTCGCCGAGCTGACCTTCCACGATCAGCCCGGTGACGACGAACGGAACGACCTCCTGGCCGGGCTGGCCGACGCGGCCGGGATCGGCCTGGTGGCCACCGGCAACGTGCACTACGCCGCCCCGGCCCGGGCCCGGCTGGCCGAGACGCTGGCCGCGATCCGGGCCCGGCTCAGCCTGGCCGAGATGGACGGCTGGCTGCCCGCCACCGGCGCCGCCTACCTGCGGTCCGGGGCGGAGATGCGGCACCGGCTGCGCCGATTCCCCGGAGTCCAGCAGCGGACCGTGGAGCTGGCCCGGGACTGCGCGTTCGGCTTCGGGGACCTGGCCCCGAACCTGCCCGACTTCCCGGTGCCCCCCGGCTACGACGAGATGTCCTGGCTGCGGGCCCTGGTCGCGGAGGAGGCCCCGAAGCGCTACGGGGCGCCGGAGGCCGAGTGGCAACCCGGGGCTTACCGGCAGATCGAGCACGAGCTGGGGGTGATCGGCCGGCTCGGGTTCCCCGGCTACTTCCTGCTGGTCCACGACATCGTGCGGTTCTGCGAGAACCAGAACATCCTGTGCCAGGGCCGGGGCTCGGCCGCGAACTCCGCGGTCTGCTACGCGCTCGGCATCACCAGCGTGGACGCGGTCCGGCACGGCCTGCTGTTCGAGCGCTTCCTGTCCGCGGGCCGGGACGGTCCCCCCGACATCGACCTGGACATCGAGCACCGCCGCCGCGAGGAGGTGATCCAGTACGTCTACGACCACTACGGCCGGGACCGGGCGGCCCAGGTGGCCAACGTGATCACGTACCGGCCGCGGCTGGCGCTGCGGGACGCGGGCCGCGCCCTCGGCCACCCGCCCGAGGAGCTGAACGCCTGGTCCCACCGGGCCGGGCCGGGGGAGGTGGCGGACACCGAGGCCGGCGTGCCCGGCGACGTGGCCGCGCTGGCCGGGCAGCTGGCCCGGCTGCCGCGGCACCTGGGCATCCACTCGGGCGGCATGGTCATCTGCGACCGGCCGGTGAGCGACGTCTGCCCGGTCGAATGGGCGCGGATGCCGGGCCGCAGCGTGCTGCAGTGGGACAAGGACGACTGCGCCTACGCCGGGCTGGTCAAGTTCGACCTGCTCGGACTGGGCATGCTGTCGGCCCTGCACGACTGCTTCGACCTGGTGGAGACCCACTACGGGCACTCCTGGACGCTGAATTCGATCCCGCAGGAGGACGCGGCCGTCTACCGGATGCTCCAGGCCGCCGACACCGTGGGGGTGTTCCAGGTCGAGTCCCGGGCCCAGATGTCCACCCTGCCCCGGCTGCGCCCGGAGAAGTTCTATGACCTGGTGGTGGAGGTGGCGCTGATCCGGCCCGGCCCCATCCAGGGCGGCTCCGTCCACCCCTACCTGCGCCGCCGGGCGGGCACCGAGGAGCGGCTGATCCCGCACGAGTCGATGCGGGGCGCGCTGGAGAAGACCCTCGGGGTGCCGCTGTTCCAGGAGCAGATGATGCAGCTGGCCATCGACTGCGCGGGCTTCAGCCCGGCCGAGGCGGACAAGCTGCGGCAGGCCATGAGCTCCAAGCGGGCCCCGGAGCGCATCGAGGAGCTGCGCCAGCGGCTGCTGGACGGCATGGCGGCCCGGGGCATCTCCGGCGCGGTGGCCGAGGACGTCTACCAGAAGATCCTGGCCTTCTCCAGCTACGGGTTTCCCGAATCGCACGCGATCAGCTTCGCCTACCTGGTCTACGCCAGCGCCTGGCTGAAGCGCTACTACCCGGCCGCGTTCACCGCCGCCCTGCTGCGCTGCCAGCCCATGGGGTTCTACTCCCCGGCCAGCCTGATCAGCGACGTCCGGCGGCACGGGGTCGAGGTGCGCGGGGTGGACGTCAACCTGAGCAGCGACCTGGCCACGCTGGAGCCCGCCGGTCCCGGTCCCGGCCCCGGGTCCGGGGCGGGGTCCGGGGTCACGGGCGTCGAGGCGGACGGGCCGCAGCCGGCCATCCGGCTCGGCCTGCGCGGGGTCCGCAACCTGGGCGCGGACCCCGCCGCGGCGGTCGCCGAGGGGCGGCCGTACCGGGACCTGGAGGACTTCGCCCGCCGGACCCGGCTGTCGCCGCTGGCCCTGGAGGCGCTGGCGGCCGCGGGCGCGTTCGGCTGCTTCGGCACCGGCCGCCGGGAGTCGATGTGGGCGGCGGGCGCCGCGGCGGGCATCCGCCCGGCCCAGCTGCCGGGCAGCACGCCCGGCCTGGCCGCGCCCGTGCTGCCGGCCATGACCCCGGTGGAGGAGACCGTGGCCGACCTGTGGTCCACCGGGATCTACGGCACCCACCCGCTGGTGCACCTGCGGGCCGGCCTGGACGCCGACGGCGTGCTCACCGCGGCCGGGCTGGGTACCGCCCGGCCCGGCGGCCGGGTGGTGGTCGGCGGCCTGGTCACCCACCGGCAGCGGCCCGAGACCGCGGGCGGTGTGGTGTTCATGAGCCTGGAGGACGAGACCGGGATGGCCAACGTCATCTGCCCCCCGCACGTCTGGGCCCGCTACCGCCGGATCGGCGCGGAATCGGGAGCGCTGCTGGTCCACGGCCGGGTCGAACGCACCGCGAGCGTCACCAACCTGGTCGCGTCCCGGCTGCGGCGGCTGCGGGTCGCGGCCGCGCCGCCCAGCCGGGACTTCCGCTGACCGCAGGGGCGGTTGACGTGCTCAGGGGACCACGATGACCGGGCACTTGGCGTGCTTGGTGAGCCAGCTGGGGACCGAGCCGCCCATGTGCCGCCAGCTCCGGGACGGGGCGCCGATGACCAGCGCGTCCGCGTCCTGCTCGGCGGCGATGGCGGCCAGTTCGCGGGCCGGGCTGCCCCGCCGGGTGTGCACGTGCACGTCGAGGCCGGCCGGGTCGGTGACCTGCTCCAGCTCGGTGCGCAGCCAGCCCTCCAGGTCGCCGGTGTGCTCGGGGAGGCCGATGACCTGGCCGGTCAGCGGCTCGCAGTACATGCCGGTGGACGACACGTGCACCACCAGCAGGGGGCGGCCGAGGCGGCGGGCCACGCCGGCCGCGTAGGCGAGGGCGTTGCGGCTGCACGAGGAGCCGTCGTAACCGACCACGACCGGGTGCTCGAGCTGGTCGTGGCCGTGCTCTTCCCGCCTACGCCGCCGTTCCGGCTGGCCCGGAGGGGGATAAGACTCTGCCTGGTCCAATGTCCGCATCCTTGCGGGAACCGCGCCGCGCGGCCGGTGGCTCTGCCGAGCTCTTGCTGGTGACCCGCGCGCCGGTGCCGGCACCGCCGGCGGGCCCTTGTTACTGGAACGTATGCCCTTTTATCGGGCTGGTCATCCCTTCACTTATTTGGTTTTAAGCAAGCAACTACTTTAGCGGTGGCGCCGCCCGGAGTCAGCCGGGAACGAGCCTGAATCCAGGTGGTTTCCGCCACGTACCCGGCCGCGCCCGGCTGTAACGTCGCCGGGCACCACTGCCGGGTGGCCCGTGTGACTCAGACGGCCCGGGTGGCCCGGGTGGCCCGGGTGGCCCGGATGGCCCCGGGGGCCGGCCATAGCCTGGGAGGCATGGATGACCTGGCCCGCGAGCTGGCGGCGGCGATCGGGGACGAGCATGTGCTCACCGACCCCGAGCTGGTGGCCGGGTACACCACCGACTGGAGCCGGCGGTACCAGGGGACCGCGGACTGTGTGGCCCGTCCGGGCGGCACGGAACAGGTCGCCGCCGTGGTCCGGGTCTGCGCCCGGCACCGGGTGCCGATCGTGCCCCAGGGCGGCAACACCGGGCTGGTGGGCGCGTCGGTGCCGTCCCGCGGCGGGGTGGTGCTGTCCACCCGGCGGCTGCGGCGGCTCGATCCGGTGGACACGCTGGCCGGGCAGGTGACGGCGGGGGCGGGGGTCACCATCGCCGAGGTCGGCGGGCACGCGTCCGCGGCCGGGCTGGAGTACGGGGTCAGCCTGGCCTCACGGGAGTCGGCCACGGTGGGCGGGACCATCGCCACCAACGCGGGCGGGATCCACGCCCTGCGCTACGGCCCGACCCGGGCTCAGCTGGCCGGGCTGGAAGCCGTGCTGGCCGACGGCCGGATCATCTCCCGGCTCGCCGGGGTCGAGGCCGACAACAGCGGCTACAACCTGACCCAGCTGCTGGCGGGCAGCGAGGGCACGCTGGCGGTGATCACCGCGGCCCGGCTGCGGCTGCGGGCCGCCGAACCGCACGCGGTCACCGTGCTGGCCGGGCTGGACGGCGTCGGGGCCGCGGCCGCGGCCCAGGCCGAGATCCGGGCCCGGGTGCCGGGGGTGCTGGCCGCCGAGTACTTCGAGGCGGCCGGGCTGGCCCTGGTGCTGGCCCACACCGGCCTGCCCGCCCCCCTGCCCCGGGCCTGCCCGTCGTACCTGCTGGTCGAGGCGGTGGGCGCGCCCGGCCAGGCCGAGCAGCTGGCCGAGATCCCGGCCCTGTCCGACGCGGCGGTGGCGCTGGACCGGCCCGGGTCGGCCGCGCTGTGGGCCTACCGGGAACGGCACACCGAGTCGATCAGCGCGGCCGGGATCCCGCACAAGCTGGACGTCGCGGTGCCGCTGGCCCGGCTGGCCGCGTTCCGCGCCGCCCTGGACGAGACCGTCCGGCCGCCGGCGACGGCAATCGTGTTCGGCCACATCGGCCTGGGCAACCTGCACGTGAACGTGCTCGGCCCGGCCCCCGATGACCAGTCGGTGGACGAGGCCGTGCTGCGGCTGGCCGCGGCCCACGGCGGCACGATCTCGGCCGAGCACGGCATCGGCCGGGCCAAGGTGCCGTGGGCGGGCCTGAACCGGACTCCGGAGGAGCGATCGGCCATGCGCGCGATCAAGGCCGCCCTCGACCCGGATGGCCTGCTCAACCCGGGCGTACTGTTCGCCTGAGCAGGACCGGCCGGCGGCGCTCGCATTTGCTGACCTGCGGCAGGGCAGTGATGGCACCATGAGGGGGTGGTGATGGAGCCAGCGGAGATCACGGGCCGGGTCGGCGCCACGGCCCGGGCGGTCATCGAGTGCGCGGCCGACGCGATCGTCGCGTTCGGCACCGATCGCACCGTGCTGCTGTGGAACCCGGCCGCCGAGCGGATGTTCGGCTGGACCGCGCCCGAGATGGTCGGGCTGGAGCCGCCGATCATCCCCGAGGAGCTCAAGGCCGAACACAACGCGGTGCTGGAGCGGGTACGGGGCGGCGGCCAGATCTCGTTCGCGACCCGGCGCATCCGCAAGGACGGCAGCGCGCTGGACGTGCGCATCGACACCAGCGCGCTGATCGGCTCGGACAGTGAGGTGACCGGCTGGGTCAACGTTTGCCACCAGGTCGGGGAGGACGACGTGGCCCGGCACTACATGGCCGAGCGGGCCCGGGTGGTCCGCCGCCTGGGCGACGTGGTGGCCGACATGAACGCCCAGCGCGACCTGGGCTCGGTGCTGGACCGCATCGCGGGCAGCCTGCGCGAGCTGACCGGGGCCGACGCGGGCGGCTTCGTGATCATCGAAGGCGACCAGCTGCGGCTGGTCAGCACGTCGGGGCTGCCGGACCGGCTGCGCGAGCGCACCGCCGACCTGACCAGCAGCCTGGTCGGTGACCTGATGCGGTCGGGCAAGACGGTCATGATGACCACCGGCGACTCCGGCGGTTTCGACGACCTGATCTGGTCGGCGCTGCCCGGCCTGCACACGATCGCGCTCAGCCTGTCGCACGTGGGCGAGCGCCCCTACGGCGCGCTGTACGCGCTGTACAGCCGGCGCAACCTGTCCCACGTCGAGCTGGAGCTGCTCGAGCTGCTGGCCGGGCACGCGGGCATGGCCCTGACCAACGCGATGGCGTTCGAGGAGGCCGTCCGCCAGCGGGCCCACGAGCGCGCGGTCATCGACGGCAGCGCCGACGGCATTGCCGTGCTGGACGCGGCCGGGCTGGTCCGGCAGTGGAACCCGGCCGCGCACCGGCTCACCGGGGTGGCCGCCGACGACGCCATGGGCAAGCCGCCGCCGTTCCCGCAGCCCGAGCCGGGGGCCAAGCTCACCCAGCGGCTGCCCAATGGGCGCTGGCTGGACGTGCTGTGCACCGCCCTGGCCGGCAGTGACGAGCGGGTCATCGACTTCCGTGACGTGACCGCGGCCAAGGAGCTGGAAGAGGCCAAGGACCTGTTCCTGGCCACCACCAGCCACGAGCTGCGCACCCCGATCACCGTGGTCCAGGGGTTCGCCAGCACGCTGGCCCACCGCTGGGACCAGCTGACCGACGCCGAGCGGCGCGCGGCCGTGCGGACGATCGCCGAGCGGGCCGGCTCGCTGGGCCGCCTGGTCGAGCAGCTGCTGCTCGGGTCCCGGGCCGGCGCCGACCAGCTGCCGGTGCGCAACGGGCCGTTCGACCTGGCCGCGCTGCTGAAGGCCACGGTCACCGCGTTCCGGCCGCTGTCAGACAAGCACACCCTGACCGCGGCCATCCCCGACGACCTGCCCGCCGCCTACGGCGACACCATGGCCACCGACATCATCGTCGGCCAGCTGCTGGAGAACGCCTTCAAGTACTCGCCCCAGGGCGGTGAGGTGGTCGTCCGGGCCCACGCGGGCGACGGCCGCATCGAGGTCACCGTCGAGGACGAGGGCATCGGGATCGCCGACGGCGACCACGAGCGCATCTTCGAGCGCTTCTTCCAGGGCGAGGCCGGGGACCGGCGCCGGTTCGGCGGCATCGGCATCGGGCTCTTCATCGTGCGGCGGCTGGCCGTGGCCCAGGGCGGCGAGGTGGACGCGCGCACCCGCGACACCGGCGGCACGATCATGCGCCTGGCCCTCCAGGACGCCGCCGCCCCGGCGTAACCAGGTGATCCTCGTTTCGGGCCACGGACTGTTCATGCCGGAAGAGACCCGGAGCGGTGGCATCGGCCGTGGATGGATACTGTTCTGCTGATGTCTATTGAGCGACGGGAATTCTTGCTGCTGGCAGGCGGAGCCGTGACCGCGGCCGGGCTGGCCGGGTGCTCGAGCGCACAGCCGGGCGGCGAGCCGCCGGGCGGCGACGGTCATCGATCAGCCGTGCCGTCGCCGTCATCGACGGCGACGCCGACGTCGGCCGCGAGCCCGCGCGGTGAGGGGAATGTGCCCCTCGGCCCGCAGGTCGTGCATGGGTCACGGCGCCGGTCCCAGGTGGCGCTCACCTTCCACGGCCAGGGACCAGTCTCGATGACCGACGCGCTGCTCGGCGAGGCCGAGCGCGCGGGGGCGCGGGTCACAGTGTTCGCCGTCGGGACCTGGCTCGAACAATACCCGGAGGTCGCTGACCGGATCCTGCGTGGTGGCCACGACCTGGGCAATCACACCATGCATCACCTCGACATCAAGGCCATGGACGCCTCGGGCGCGTACGCGGAGATCGCGGGATGCGCGCACCAGCTGCGTACGCTGACCGGATCGGCCGGCCGCTGGTTCCGGCCCTCGCAAACGCAGTACTCGACACCGCTGATCGAGCGGGAGGCCGGCCAGGCTGGCTATCAAACGTGCGTCTCGTACGACGTGGATTCGCTCGACTACACCGATCCCGGGCCAGACGCGGTCGTGTCCACCGTGCTCGGATCGACGCGGCCGGGGTCGATTGTCAGCCTGCATCTCGGGCATCCCGGCACCGTGACCGCCTTGCCCGCAATCTTGCGGGGGCTGGCCAGCCGGCAACTGCGCCCGGTCACCCTTACCGGCCTGCTGTTGCCGTGAGGGCGACGGCGCGAGGCTGGCCAATCCCGCTTGCGGGGATGCTGGCCGCGTCCGTCCTGGCCGTCACCGCGTGCGGCAGCGGGCCAGGGGTCCCGGGTCCGCCGTCGGCCGATCTCGGTACGGTGGTGGACACGCCGGTGCCGCCCTCGGTCGCGGATCTGCCGCTGACCACGGACACGGGCCGGACGACCAGCCTGGCCGCCTGGCACGGCCAGGTGGTGGTGCTCACCGACTTCCTCACCCTGTGCCAGGAGACCTGCCCGCTGACGACCGGCAACCTGCTGATGATGGACCGCGCCGTCACGGCGGCCGGGCTGGCCTCCCGGGTGCGGTTCGTCGAGCTCACCGTGGACCCGGGCCGGGACACGCCGTCCCGGCTGCGCGCCTACCGGAAGCTGGCCGGGGCCCCGGCGAACTGGTCGCTGCTCACCGCCAGCCCGGCGGTCATCGGGCAGATCTGGCGGTACTTCCGGGTGCACTACCAGCGGGTCGCCGAGGACAGCCCGCCCGGCACCGACTGGCTGACCGGCAAGGCGCTGACCTACGACGTCGATCATGAAGACGCACTGATCTACCTCGATGCCCGGGGACGGGAACGCTTTGCCGTGCAGGGCAATCCCAACGCCAAGGCGGCCCCCGTCACGTCGGCCCTGCGCCGCTTCCTGAGCCCGCAGGGCCGCGCCGACCTCAGCCATCCGGACGCGAGCACCTGGACGGCGGCCCAGGCGATCACTCCCATCGCCTGGCTGACCGGGACGGCAATCCGGCCGTCGGCGGGTTAGGCGGGGCTGACGGGCAGGCGCAGGATCACCGAGCCGGCGTGCGCGAAGTACAGGGTGATGGCCAAAGTCGCGCTGCCCGGCCAGGAGGCGCCGGGCTGCACAGTCAGGGTCGCGTCCGCGGGCCGGGCCGGGCCGCCGGAACGTCCGGGGACCAGCAGCGGGCCGTAGTGAAGCCAGTGGCTCACCACCCCCGGCGGCGGAGATTCGGTGCCGCAGCCGGTCAGGTCCGAGATCTCCCCGACGCTGACCTGCTGGTGGTGGACCGCCACCGCTCCGCCGCCCGCGGCGATCGCGGCGTCCAGCTGATCAGAACCTTGCCCGCCGGTGCTGACCTGCAGATACGTGGTCAGCGTGCCCGCGGGTCCGGGACGCAGTGCGGTAGCGCTGACCGTCAGAGGACCCAGTCGGGCGATGACGTCACCGGCCCCGTGAGCGGGAGCTGCGCCGGCCAGTCCGGCCAGCACCAGGAGCATTCCGGCCAGCATCGGCCCGGCCCGGCGGGCGACGCGGCCAGGGTAGCCGAGCCGCAGCGCGTTCACCGGGTGATCCCCGTGTGGCCGAGGGAGTAGCGGCCCGGCTGCGGCCACACGCACAGCCCATGCGGCTGCGACCCCACCGGGATCTTGGCCAGCAGGCGGCCGTGGGCGGTGGAGATTTCGTACACCACGTTGTCGTAGCGCCCGGACACCCAGAACACCTTCCCGTCCGGGGACAGGTTGCCCATGTCCGGGCTGCCCCCGCCGGGGATCCGCCAGGTAGTGACGATCTTTCTGGTCGCGAAATTGATCAGGGTGATCGTGCCGTTGCCCCGGTTCGTGACATACAGGTAGCGGGCGTTGCGACTCGGGTACAGGCCATGCGCGTCCGGGCCGGTGGGGATAAATCCGGTGACCTTGAAGGTCGCCGCGTCGATCAGCCACACCCCGGCGTGATTCTTGTCGGCGACGTAGAAGATACGCCCGGCCGGGTCTAGTTTGATGTCCTGTGGTGCGGAGCCCGGCACGTTCAGGTACCCGGCCACGGTCAGGTTGTGCAGGTCGATGCGGACCAGGCGGCCGGCGAACTCGCAGGTGGCGATCAGGTAGGCGCCGTTGGCCGCAAAGTCGATGTGGTCCACGCCTGCGCAATTGACATGGATCCGGTGCCGGAGGGCAAAGGTGTGCGGGTCGCGGAAGTCCAGGTTCTGCCGGGCTTCAGCCACCACGATGGCGTAGCGCCCGTCGGGGGTGAAGTACATGTTGTACGGGTCGTTCACGCCGATATTCGGGCCGGCTGGCCGGCCGGTGTCAGGATTGATCGGAGTGAGGCTGTTACCCAGGTCATTCGTCACGTAGAGCGTGCGCATGTCGTAGCCGGGCACGACGTGCTGCGGGTTGCGCCCGCTCGGGTAGGTCGCGATCACCCGGCGGGTGGCCGGGTTGATGACGGTGACGGTGGACCCACCGCTGTTCGGCACGTAGATCCGGTAGGGCGCTTTGCGCACCGCCGGGCTGAGCATGTTCGCCCCTGCGCCGGCATAGATGTTGGCCGGATCAGTCACCGGAGGCATCCCCGCCAGCGGCGTCGACAGGTCGGCAATCGGGCCCGCGACCTGCCACATGGCGGGCGGATGCGACGCCGGGGCGGCGACTGAGGCCGGCGCTGTGGTCCGGTGGGCCGGCCGGGCCGGCCCGGAATGGCGGCCGCCGGAGGCCGGCCAGAAGAGCACCGCGGAGATCGCGGCCACCGCCACCACGGTCACGACTGTGCTACCGAGCCAGGCCAGGCGCCGGGTCTGCCGATCCACCAGCAACCCCCTCTCCAAGCCGATCCTGCCAGGCGGGCAAGGCCAGGTTAGGGCGGGCAGGCCCTAGACGGGCTGGCGGGTGCGGCGGTCGCCGCCGGAGGCCTCGAGGTAGGCGTCGATGATGCCGGGCACGTCGTCGCCGTCCATGATGATCTCGCCGCGCTCCAGCCAGATGACGCGGTTGCACGTCTCCTCGACCTCGCCCAGGTTATGGGCGACCAGGAACACGGTGCCGGCCTCTTCCCGCAATTCCTCGATGCGCTTGTGGCTCTTGGCCCGGAACGGGGCGTCGCCGGTGGCCAGGGCCTCGTCGATGAGCAGCACGTCGTGGCTCTTGGCCGAGGCGATGGCGAACCGGAGCCGGGAGCCCATACCGCTGGAGTAGGCCCGCATGGGCAGGTCGATGAAGTCACCGACCCCGGAGAACTCGACGATGTCGGCGTACCGGCGCTTGACCTCCTGCGGCTCCATGCCCATGGCCAGGCAGCCCAGCACCACGTTGCGCTCGCCGGTCAGGTCGTCGAGCAGGGCGGCGTTGACGCCGAGCAGGGAGGCTTCGCCGGTGGTGTAGACGGCGCCCTTCTCCGGTGGCAGCAGGCCCGCGATCGCGCGCAGCAGGGTCGACTTACCGGAGCCGTTGCGGCCGATGACCCCGACCGCGTCGCCGCGGTTGGCCACGAAGGAAATGCCGCGGATGGCGTGCACCTCGCGCAGGCCGGGCCGGTTCTGGCGGCGGAGCACGCGCATCAGCGCCGTGGCCGCGGTGCCCTTGTTGCCGCCCGCGCCGTAGACGCGATAGACGATGTGCAGGTCGTCGACGACCACCATCGGATCAGCCACGGCCAGACCTCGCTTTCGCGTCTCGGGGTACCGCAAGCCTAAAGGCTCGGCGGCACCGGCGTGTCAGCACCTTCCCGCCGCCAGCCCGAATACGAGCTGTCACGTTATGTGACCCATATTCGCCCGGCCGCCCGGCTTGGTGCCCGAGGTTTTCCCATGCTGGCTACAAAATGTGACCATTACGGTTTCCGGGGCTCGCCCGCGGGGCATTTTTCGCTCGTACCGGGTTCGTTCGATTGCCAGAGCGGAACAGGTGGACGAGGAGGTGGGTCCGTCGGCAGTTGTACTGCTCCCGTACACCCCGTCCAGCGTGGCCGTGGCCCGGCGCAGCCTGGTCTCGGACCTGGCCGCGGCGGGCATCTACGAGACGGTTGTCGGGGACGCCGCCCTGGTGGTCAGCGAGCTGCTGAGCAACGCGATCCGGCACGCGGCCCCGCTGCCGGGCGCGCAGGTCCGGGTGGCCTGGACGCTGGACCGCGACGCTCTTGAGGTATCGGTCAGTGACGCCGGCGACGGCCCGCTGCCGCGCGTCACCGAGCCCGCGCCGGGTGCGCCGGGCGGGCGCGGCCTCGGCATCGTCGAGACCCTTGCGGACCGCTGGGGCGTGCGGCGTGACAACGGCGAGACCACGGTGTGGGCGCAGCTGGCGGCCCCGCCCGTGCCGCCCGTGCCGGTGGCCGGGCATCCCCCGGCCACCCCGGTCGCGGCCTCCGCGATGACCGGCGGTCATAAACATTCTGTAGCTGAGGCGTAACTCACTGCTGAAGTGGTGATAACACTCCCGAACGCGCGCGCGGGTCCCGGGCCCGGCGAGGGGCACGCGGTGGGGGGACACCATGCGAGGCGGTCACGGCACGGACACCGAGGTCGGCCGGCTCCGGACGGTGCTGGTGCACCGGCCCGGGGCCGAGCTCAGCCGGATCACGCCCGGTAACTGCGCGGCCTTCCCGTTCGGCCGGGTGCCGTGGCTGAGCCGGGCCCAGCAGGAGCACGACCGGTTCACCGGGGCCCTGCGTGACCACGACGTGGATGTGCTGTATCTCACCGAGCTGCTGCAGGACGTGCTGGAGTTCCCGTCGGCCCGGGATCAGGTGGCAGCGGCGGTGCGGGACGGCTCCCAGCTGGGGGAGGAACTGGACGGCCAGCTCCGGTCCCACCTGGACGGGCTGGACCCGGAGGCGCTGTGCCAGGTGCTGATCACCGGCCTGACCCGGGACGAGTTCCGCGACGGCCGGGGCGCGGTGCACCAGCTGCTCGGGCCGCAGGACCACCTGATCGAGCCGCTGCCCGGCCTGCTGTTCACCCGGGACTCCAGCGTGTGGGTCGGGGACCGGGTTGTGGTCACCAGCCCGCCCGGCCGGACCCGGCGCCGTGAGGCCAGCCTGGTCCGCGCGGTGTACGACCACCACCCGATGTTCACCGGCAGCAAGGCGCTCTACCGCCCCGGCCCGGAGGCCCTGGACGGCGGGGACGTGCTGCTGCTGGCACCGGGGGTGATGGCCATCGGCACCGGCGGCCAGACCGGCGCCGCCGCGGTCGAGCGGCTGGCCCGGAACGCGCTGGCGGCCGGGTTCGCCCACACCGTGCTGGCCGTGCCGATCGGGCCGCCGCCGGGACTGGCCCCGGACCGGCCCGGACACCTCGACACCATCTGCACCATGGCCGGCGCCGACAGCGTGATCATGCACCCGGCGCTGGCCTACTCGATGACCGCCCGCAGCATCACCGCCCGCACCAGCACCGCCGAGGACCTGCGCGTGTCGCATCCGCGGCCGTTCCTGGAGGCGGCCGCGCTGGCCATGGGGATCGAACGCCTGCGGGTCATCGACACCGGCCTCGGCCCGGTGGCCCCGGGCCGCGGGCAGTGGGACGACGGCGGCAACACCCTGATCACCGGCCCGGGCCGGGCCATCGCGTTCGAGCGCAACGCCGAGACCAGCGCCCGGCTGGAAGAGGCCGGCCTGGACGTCACCCGGGTGCCAGGAAACGAGCTGGAAAGCGACCGCGGCGGCCCGCGCGGCCTCAGCTGCCCGGTGAGCCGGGAGCCGGTGGGGCTGCCGGATCAGCGGCCCCGGGCCGAGGCCGGGCAGTGGCCCCAGCCCCGGGCTGGCCAGGAGCCGCCGACCCGCGCTGATCTGCAGCCCGGGACCTCCGGCCCTGGTCTCCCGATCGAAGCAGGTGTATAGCAGGGGGACCCGGATGACGATATGGTTCGCTCGTGGAACTCAATGTCTCGAGCCGGTCTCAGGGTGATCACACCATCGTGATCGTGGCAGGCGAAATCGACCTGTACACCGCGCCGCGGCTGCACCGCGAGCTGGTGGACGTGCTGGCCGACGACCGGCCCGCGCGCGTGATCGTGGACATGTCCGGCGTCATGTTCTGCGACTCCACCGGCATGAACGTGCTGCTCTCCTCGCTGCGCCGGGCCAAGGAGCGCGGCGGCAGCCTGGAGCTGGCCGCCCCCCGCGCCGCCGTGCGCAAGATCCTTCAGGTCACCGGGCTCGACTCGGTGTTCACCGTCCTCGACGACTCCGTGGTCGGCTCCGGACAGTAGGCCTTCCCCGCGTAAGCCCCGGTCCAGGTGGCCCGATGCCCTAGGATCGGGCCCATGCTGAACGGCGATGTTGCGGTCGTCATCCCCGCCAAGGACGAAGCCCAGCGGATCCGGGCCACCGCGCGCGCGGCCGCCGAGCTGCCGGGCACCGGCCTGGTCGTGGTGGTGGACGACGGCTCGGTGGACGGGACCGCGGCCGTCGCCCGCGACGCCGGGGCCGTGGTGACCCGGCACCCCCGCAACCGGGGCAAGGCCGCCGCCATGGAGACCGGGGCCGAAGCGGTCCGCCTGCTCGACCAGCAGGAGGACCGGGCCAACCCGCGCCACCTGCTGTTCCTGGACGCCGACCTGGCCGATTCGGCCGCGTTCGCGGCCCCGCTGACCCAGCCGGTCATCAGCGGCGAGGCCGACATGACCATCGCCGCCTTCTCGTCCACGGTCAAGCTGGGCGGTCACGGCGTCGTGGTCGGGCTGTCCAGCGCGGGCACCCGCCGGGCCATCGGCTGGTCGCCGGCTCAGCCGCTCAACGGGCAGCGCTGCCTGACCCGGGCCGCGTTCGAAGCGGCCCGCCCGCTGGCGGCCGGGTTCGGGGTGGAGACCGCCCTCACCATCGACCTGGCCCGGCAGGGCATGCGGATCATCGAGGTCGAGGTGCCCCTGGCCCACCGGGCCACCGGCACTGACCTGCGCTCTCAGCTGCACCGGGCCCGGCAGCTGGCCGACGTCGCGAGGGCGCTGGCCACGCGGCGATGAGCCTGCGGCCGGCCCCCAGGCCGCGGCCGGACGTCGCCGGGCGGGCCGGTCTCGCGCTGACCGGCCTCAGCGTCGCGCTGACGTTCGCGGTGGCGGTGGCCGGTCCTTCGGTCATGGAGCCGCCCTTTCCCGGGCGGCCGGGCCAGCCACCGTTTGTGTTCGACGCTCACCTGTCGCCCTACCTGGCCGTGGCCCTGGCCGGGGCCGGGCTGCTGGCGGGTACGGCCGGGCTGGCCCTGACCCTGTTCGCGACCAGGCGCGGCTGGCCCCTGCCGATCCGGGCCCTGCTGCTGGGCGGCCTGCTGGCCGCGGCGGCGCTCACGCTGGTCCCGCCGTTCGGTTCCTCCGACCCGCTCAGCTACGCCGCCTACGGGCGGATCCTGGTCACCGGGCACAACCCGTACGTCACCGCGCCCGACGTGCTGGCCCGGCTGGGCGACCCGGTGGCCCGGGCCGTGCAGGACTGGCGGACCACCCCGTCGGACTACGGCACCGTGGCCACCGCCGGGCAGGCGCTGGCCTCGCTGATCGGCGGCACCTCGGCCCGGCTGACCGTGTTCGTGCTGTCCGTGCTGGACCTGGCCGCGTTCGCGGGTACCGGGCTGATCCTGCACCGGCTGGGCCGCGGCGACCCCGGCCGCCAGACCCGGGCCGTGCTGATGTGGACGGCCAACCCGCTGCTGCTCCAGGTCCTGGTGGCCGGGCAGCACGTCGACAGCCAGGCCATCTTCTTCGGCGTGGCCGCGGTCGCGGTGTTCAGCCGGGTGGCGGGCCGCCCGGCCGGCCGGGCCGCGGGCTACGCGGCCGCGGCCGGGGCCCTGGCCGGGCTGGGGTTCGCGGTCAAGGTCACGGTGGCCCTGGTCGGCGGCGGCCTGGCCCTGGCCGCGCTCCGGGCCAGCTGGCCCCGCGGGGCCCGGCTGGCCCAGGTGGCCTGGCCACGCGTGGCCGCGGTGTGGGCTGGCCTGGCCGCCGGGTTCGCGGTGGTGGCGGGCGCGGCCCTGGCCGTGGGCGGCGCCCGCGGCTTCGGCCAGACCGTCCAGGCCAGCAGCATGGTCTCGGTCGGCTCGCCGTGGCGGGTGGTCCGGACCGTGCTGCACCTGGTCATGAAGGAGTCCACGGCCGGCGACATCGTCAAGACCGCGGCGGTCGTGCTGGCCGTGGTCCTGGCCGTCCTGCTCTGGCGCGGTCTGCGCTCCGAGCCGGCCTCGGAGGTCGAGCCCACCCACCTTCGATCAATTGATGATTTTGATCTGGCCGGGCTGGCCGGGCGGGGAGCGCTGGCGTTGTCGCTGGCCTGGCTGCTGGCCTGGCCGTACGTGCTGCCCTGGTACGACGGGCTGGCCTGGGCGCTGCTGCCGCTGGTGGCCGCGTCCAGCCTGGACTGGCTGCTGCTGGCCCGGACCGCGGCCCTGGCCGTGGGCTACCTGCCCGCGCGGGCGGCCGGGGTGGTCATGCCGCCCAGCCTGGACTGGCTGCAGACGGTGGTCCGGACCGGGGTGACCCCGGCCGTGCTGGCCATCGTCACCGTGTGGCTGATCGTGAGCCTGCGCCGCGGGCCCGCCGGCCCGGCCGCTGAACCGGCGGCGAGGGCCGTTCCGCCGGCCCGCGAGCCCACCGACGAGCGGGTGAACCGGTGATCGCGGCGCTCCGCGGCTGGCGGCCGTCACCGCGGGCCAGCGTGCTGCTCGGCGTGCTGGCCTGGGCCGCGGCCCTGGCCGCCATCTTCCCGATCGTGCACGGCTACCTGACCAGCCCGCCCGACCAGCGCCTGGTCGACCTGGACGTGTACCGGACCGGCGGCCTGGCCGTGCTGCAGGGCCAGCCGCTGTACAGCGTGCTGACCCAGCCGCCGCAGCTGCTGCCGTTCACCTATCCGCCGCTGGCGGCGGTGTTCGCGGTCCCGCTGGCCATGATGCCCTGGCCGGCCGCGCAACTGGTCTGGGTGGCATTCGTCTACGTGCCGTTCGCGGTGATCATCGGCTACTCGTTCCGGCCGCTGCTGCGGCGGGCCGGCCCGTGGCGGTGGGTGCTGCTGGCCGCGCTGTTCGCCGCGGGCGCCTACCTGTTCCCGATGCAGGACGAGATGCGCTTCGGCCAGGTCGATGCGGTGCTGGCCGCGCTGGCGGTGGCCGACTGCGCGGCGGTACGGACCCGCTGGCCGCGCGGGGCCCTGGTCGGGCTGGCCACCGCGATCAAGCTGGTCCCGGGGGTGTTCATCATCTACCTGCTGGTCAGCGGCCGCCGCCGGGCGGCCCGGACCGCGGTGCTGGCCGCGGTGGCCTGGACGGTGGGCGCGTACCTGCTGCTGCCCCGGGATTCGCATCGCTACTGGACCAGCGTGATCTTCGACTCCGGCCGGCTGGGGGACAACGCCGGGACCGAGAACCAGTCCCTGCGCGGGCTGCTGCTGCGGTTCTTCC
The DNA here is from genome assembly GCA_036495425.1 of Streptosporangiaceae bacterium. GTDB lineage: Bacteria > Actinomycetota > Actinomycetes > Streptosporangiales > Streptosporangiaceae > Bog-532. Next base: position 39,291 of record DASXMW010000067.1, read on the forward strand.
TGCCCGGGCAGGCCCCGGGGGTGATCTGGGTGCTGATCGCGGTGGCGGTGGCGGTGCCCGGGTTCCTGCTGGCCCGGCGGCTGGCCCGGCAGCAGTGGGAGACGGCCGGGATCGCGGTCACCGCCCTGCTCCTGGTGCTGATCTCGCCGGTGGCCTGGATCCACTACTTCCTGCTGGTCGTGGTGCCCATCGGCGCCCTGACCGGGGACGGCCGGAGGCTGCGGCGGGTGCTGACCGCGGCCGGCACCGCGCTGTTCTTCGGCCTGAAAGTCCCGTGGTGGGGCCAGTCGCTGCTGCACGACGCCGGGGTGCCGCGGCTGGTCAGCCGCCTGGTCGAGGGGGCGTTCGGGATCGCCGCCGTCGTGCTGATCGTGATCATCGCCCGGACCCGGATGACCGGCGCGGACCGCCAGCCCGCGGCCGACGGTGACGGTGACGGCGACGGGGACCGGCCGCCGGGGTCACCGGCCGGGGAAGGCGACGTTGACGCATCTCCAGGTCTAGACAGATTGTCGTCGGTATAGTACGCAGCGTGATCAAAGATCTGCTGCTGGTGCTGGGTCCCCTGATCGGCGTGGCCGGCATCGCGATGGCCATCAGCGCCCGCCAGCACGCGGCCCGGGCCGTGGCCGAGTGCACCGACCTGGTCCAGGGCAGCGTCGGATCACGCGGCACCGTGGACCCGCGCGCCCTGCGTGACCTGGCCATCGTGCGCTACGACGCGCTCCACGAGATGACCGGGCAGCTGTCGTTCTCGGTCGCGCTGCTCAACTCGGCCGGCGACGGGGTGGTGCTCAGCTCGATCAACGGCCGGTCGGAGACCCGGACCTACGCCAAGGCCGTGCTGGGCGGGGCCGGGACCCAGCCGCTTTCTCCCGAGGAGCAGCAGGCCGTGCGTTCGGCCCGGCTGGGCACCGGGCTGCCGAAGGAGCAGGAGCAGGCCGCACCGCCTTCGGTGCGCCTGGCCCCGGCGGGCGCGGCGGGCGCGGCCCGGCGCTAGGAGTCTCTAGCGCTCTCTAGCGCTGGCGCTATGCGGCTGGATATTAACGCAGACCGCTAGCATCGAGGGACTATGACCGAGCGCTACGCATACCTGGGCCCGGAGGGAACGTTCACCGAGGCGGCCTTCCGCTCGCTGGACGTGGCCGCGGACGCCGAACCGGTCCCGTATCCGACCATCCAGGCCGCGCTGGCCGCGGTCCGGTCCGGGGCGGCCGGCCGGGCCGTGGTCCCCATCGAGAGCTCGGTCGAGGGCGTGGTCACCACCACCGTGGACGACCTGACCACCGGGGGCGGCCTGCTGATCCGGGCCGAGGTGCCGCTGCCGATCGCGTTCGCGCTGCTGGCCCGGCCCGGTACCCGGCTGCCGGAGGTGCGCACGGTGGGCGGGCACCCGCAGGCCCAGCCGCAGTGCCGGCGCTGGCTGGCCGGGCAGCTGCCGCGGGCCGAGTGGGTCCCGGCCGCCTCCAACGCCGAGGCGGCCCGGCTGGTGTCGGAGGGGAAGATCGACGCCGCGCTGGCGGGCGCGTTCGCGGCCGCCCGCTACGGCCTCGAGGTGCTGGCGCCCGGCATCAGTGACCGCGAGAACGCGGTCACCCGGTTCGTGGTGGTGGGGCCGCCGGCCCCGCTGGCCCCGCCGACCGGGGCCGACCGCACCACGCTGGCCGCGTTCCTGGCCCACGACCACGCGGGCGCGCTGACCGAGATCCTGACCGAGTTCCTGGTCCGCGGGGTCAACCTGACCACGATCCACTCCCGCCCCACCGGCGACGGGCTGGGCAGCTACTACTTCTTCATCGACTGTGAGGGACACGTGGCCGACGCCCGGGTCGGTGAGGCCCTGATGGGCCTGCGCCGGCTCTGTGCCGACGTCCGGTTCCTGGGCAGCTACCCGCGCGCCGACGGCGGGCAGACCGAGATGCCGCGGGGCACGTCCGACGCGGAGTTCGCCGCGGCCGCGACGTGGCTGGCCGGGCTCCGCGGCGACCTCTGACCGCCGCGGAGCCCCGGGTTCGCCCGTCAGTTACAGATAGGGGCCGGAGGCGCCGGGGCCGGGCTGGCCGGGGCGGCCCAGCTCCTCGCCGGGCCCGGGCATCTGCGGCGACATGCCGGGCGGCAGCGCGCGCCGCATGTTCTCCAGCTGGGCCCGCGCCGCCATCTGCTGCGCGAACAGCGTGGTCTGGATGCCGTGGAACAGCCCTTCCAGCCAGCCGACCAGCTGGGCCTGGGCCACCCGCAGCTCGGCCTCGCTGGGCAGCTCGTTCTCGGTGAACGGCAGCGACAGCCGTTCCAGCTCGCTGACCAGCTCGGGCGCGAGCCCGTCCTCCAGCTCCTTGATCGAACTCTCGTGGATCTCCCGGAGCCGGGCCCGGCTCTTCTCGTCCAGCGGCGCGGCCCGGACCTCTTCCAGCAGCTGGCGGATCATGCTGCCGATGCGCATGACCTTGGCCGGCTGCTCCACCATCTCGGTGACCGGCCGCTCCGATGCCTCGTTCTCGCCGTTCTCGTCATTCTCGCCGACCGGGGAAGCCTCGACCGGCACCCCGTCCGGGCCGACCACCACCACGTGGGGGCGGTCTGGTGAGTCTGCGTTCATCCCGTCCATCTCCCTAGTGTGTCGGACTGCGGGAGTACTCCTGCCATTTCACCTCACCGCCCGGACCTGGCTCATCCGGCCCCCGGGATCGGCGATGACCACACTCAGTGATGAACCGGCGGTGTTGTCATTCGTAGTCATGGGCAGAACGGTGGGTGATGAAGCACTTGCCCTATGGCAACGGCAGCCGGTGGCCTAGGCTTCCGCTGTAACAAACCGGACGTGGAGTGACAAGCGCACCCGGCTGGTACCGGGTTGACATATTCCGACCCATCGATATTGGGGGCCCGACCTGTGGCGACCGAAGACCGCGACAAGCCCGCGGGAGTGGCCGAGGGCGCGCGTGACCAGCACGAGCAGGTGAACGGCTCCGGGACCGGGACGCCGGGCGGTGCCGGAGGGCCGGAAGGTGCCCGGGACGACCTGGACGGCGCCGGGGATTACGAGCCGTATCTGCCGCCGGGGCCGAACCCGTTTTCTTCGGTTCATCCGCAGGGCGCCCCGCCGTTCGAGCGGGTGCCGTGGTCCGGAAGTTCGGTGGCCGATGGGCCGCACGATGACCCTGGGGTTCCTGGGGTTCCTGGGGCTCCTGGAGTTTCTGGGACTCCTGGGGTTCATGAGCGTGAAGTGGCATCAGAGGCTGCTGGTGAGCACGGGCCGATTGAACAGGGTCCGGTTGCGCCGGCGGCCAACGGGCAGGCGGCCCGGCCGGCCGCGTCGCCGTATCCGCCGCTGCCCGACGACGAGCTGGGCTGCGGGCCCGGCGACGGCCCCGGCTACGGGGCCTCGCCCTACCCGACCTTCACCCCGTACGGGCCGGACGACGAGATCGCCGACGACGCCCTGACCGACTACGGGCTGCCGTCGCCGCAGTCCTACGGGTACGCCCCGCCGCCGCCGATGGCCGAGCCCCTGCCCGACCTGGGCGTGCCGGAACCGAGGTTCGGCGCCCCGGGTGCCCCGGACCCCAGGAGCGCCCCGGCCGCCGGCGAGGAGCAGTCGCCGGTTCCCGGGTTCGACCGCCGGCTGGACGATCGCCGCCGCGATGCCGAGGATCCGGATCAGCCCCGTTTCCCGTCCATCGAAGGCAGTTCGCCCGGACTCTCGCCCACGAGCGCGCCCCCGATGGGCGCGGCCCCCGGGAGCGCGGCCCCGCCCGAGCCGCCCCCGGCCGGGCTGGCCCCGCCGCGCAACCCGGCCACCGCCCCGCCGCTCAGCCGGCCGTCGCCGCCGCCCGCCCGGCCGGAGCCCGTCTTCCCGCCCGGCCCGGCGCCGGCCCGGCACGCCGGACCCCCCGGGCCGCCGCACGACGACTTCGGGCCCGAGCCGGACGCCGACGGTGCCCGCGAGACCGCGGACAGCCTGACCGCCGAGGCGCTGCTGCAGGGCAAGCGGACCGCGCCCGGCTCAGGCTGGCGGCGCACGGTCTACAAGGCCACCGGCGGCCTGGTCCGGGTGGGCGAGTCCACCGCCATGCAGCGCCGCCGCGAGCTGGTCTGGCGGGCCCGGACCCCGGTGGCCGGCGGCCACCACCGGGTCGCGGTCATGAGCCTCAAGGGCGGGGTGGGCAAGACCACCACCACCGTGGGCCTGGGCGCCACCCTGGCCACCCTGCGCGGGGACCGGGTCATCGCGGTCGACGCCAACCCCGACCGGGGCACACTGTCCGACAAGGTGCGCCTGGAGACCTCGGCCACCGTCCGTGACCTGCTGAACGAACGCCGGCAGGTGCACCGCTACGCGGATGTGCGGGCCTTCACCTCGCAGGCTTCCAGCCGGCTGGAGGTGCTGGCCTCCGACCGGGATCCCGGGGTGTCGGTGGCGTTCAGCGAGGCCGACTACTGCGATGTCGCGCGGGTGCTGGAGCACTACTACTCCATCTGCATCACCGACTGCGGCACCGGGCTGCTGCATTCGGCCATGACCGGCGTGCTCGGCCTGGCCGATCAGATCGTGCTGGTCAGCTCGCCGTCGGTGGACGGGGCGCGGTCGGCCAGCGCCACCCTCGACTGGCTGGACGCGCACAACTACAGCGACCTGGTCCGCAACGCGGTGGTGGTGCTGTCGACCGTGCGCCCGCGCAGCAAGAGCACGGTCGATCTGGACCGGCTCGAGCAGCACTTCGCGGCCCGCTGCCGCGACGTGGTGCGCGTGCCCTACGACGCCCACCTGGAAGAGGGGGCCGAAGTCGAGCTGGAACAGCTCAGCCCGGCCACCACCGAGGCCTACCTGCGGCTGGCCGCCACCGTCGGCGACGGCTTCGCCTGGCCCCGGCGGATCCTGAACCACTCGGGCGTCACCCGGGGCTGACCCTCAGCCGGCCGGACGGGCCGACGCGGCCCGGCGGCGGGAGTACGCCGCGGTGAAAAGGCGGGCGGGTGCCACCGCCGCGAATATCGACGAATACGGCCGCGCGAAGAACGCCAGTTACCGGCGAGCACGATCCGAACCGGCAGGGCGCCTCCGTGGAGGAGCGCCATGGCCCGGACCGTCCTCGCAACCGCTCCGATAATTTGGTTGCGCCGAATGTCTGGTGCCAGCACACTGCCGGATGTAGGAGCCGACCACCGAGGTGCAGCACATATGACTATGGACTTCCACGCCGCCGCGTCATCCGCGCGATCCTCCTAGGCCTGGACTACTTCCCTCAGCGTCCCCGACTGGCACAGGCTAAGCCGGGACAGGCGGGTTTCTTCTAGTAGGCCTTCGCGTGCGGGACGCCGCGGCTGCAGCGCTCATTCGCCGCAGCTCCGCGTGGAGGTCTTTCGTCATGCCCGTTTTCCCTGGTGCGCGCC
>DASXMW010000068.1:0-6770 GCA_036495425.1 Streptosporangiaceae bacterium
GGGTCGGTGTACAGCTCGTTGTCGATGCCGGCGTAGCCGGTGCCCATGGACCGCTTGACCACGATGATGCTCTTGGACTGGTCGACGTCCAGGATGGGCATGCCGGAGATGGCGGTGCCGGCCCGGCGGGCGGCCGGGTTGGTGACATCGTTGGCTCCGATGACCAGCGACACGTCGGCCCGGCTGAACTCCGGGTTGATCTCTTCCATCTCCTTCAGCTGCGGATACGGCACGTTGGCCTCGGCCAGCAGCACGTTCATGTGGCCGGGCATCCGGCCCGCCACGGGATGGATGGCGTAGCTGACCTCGATGCCGCGGTCCTCCAGCAGGCTGGCCAGCTCGGCCACGGCGTGCTGGGCCTGCGCGGCGGCCAGGCCGTAGCCGGGAACGATGATGACCTTGCTGGCGTAGGCCAGCTGGATGGCGGCATCGTCGGCCTGGATCGACTTCACCTGGGCGTCTCCGCCCGGCCCGGCCACGGCCACCACGCTGTCCCCGGTGCCGAACCCGCCCACGATGATGTTGGCCAGCGACCGGTTCATGGCGTCCGCCATCAGCTTGGTCAAGATGCCGCCGGACGCTCCGACCAGGGCCCCGGCCACGATCAGGGCCCAGTTGTCGATGACGATGCCCGCCATGGCCACGGCCGTGCCGGTGAACGCGTTGAGCAGGGAGATGACCACCGGCATGTCCGCGCCGCCGATCGGCAGCACCATCATCACCCCGAAGGCCAGTGACGCCAGCGCCACGATCAGCAGGGCCGGCAGGCTGGCCGTGCCCAGCATGAACGCGGCCGTGCCGATGATGACCACGCCCAGCGCGACGTTGATCAGGCGGCCGCCGCGGAACACCACCGGCCGGCCGGTGATCACGCCCTGGAGCTTGCCCGCGGCCACGATCGACCCGGACAGCGTGACCCCGCCGATGATGGTGTCCAGCAGCGTGGCCACCGTGGTCGTGCCGAGGACCCCGCCGGGCAGGCCTTCGGTGTGGATGTAGTCGTAGATGCCGACCAGGGCGGCGGCGCCGCCGCCGACCGCGTTGAACATCGACACCAGCTGGGGCATGGCCGTCATCTGCACGGTCCGCGCCGAGTACAGGCCGACTGCCGAGCCGGCCAGTGCCCCGCAGATCAGCACGATCCAGCCCGCGGTGGTCACGGTGCCGTCGTGGATCAGCAGCACCAGCGTGGCCACCACGGCCACGACCATGCCCGCGGTGGAAACCTGGTTGCCGCGCCGGGCGGTGGCGGGCGAGTTCATCAGGTGCAGCCCGATCACGAAGCAGGCCGCGGCCAGCACGTAGACCAGCTGGATGACGGCGGCGAAGCTGGTCATGCGGGCCTGCCGTTGGCCGCCGGGCGGTCGCCGGCCGCCCGGGCCGGTGCCGCCCCGGCCGGTGCCGCGGGGGCTGGTGTCGCGGTGGCCGGAGCCGCGGTGGCCGGGGCGGGCGGCGCCGGTGCCTTGCGCCGGAACATCTTCAGCATCCGGCCGGTCACCACGTACCCGCCGACCACGTTGGCCGCCGCGAAGAACGCGGCCACGAAGGCCAGGATGTAGCCGACCGCGTTGTCGGCGGTGATCCCGATGAGCAGCGCCCCGGCCAGCACGATGCCGTGGATGGAGTTGGCCGCCGACATCAGCGGGGTGTGCAGGGTCGCCGGGACCTTGCCGATCACCTCCACGCCGACCAGCAGGGCCAGCACGAAGATGGTCAGGTCAGTTACCAGTGCCGTCGACATCGGCCTCTCCGTCGTCGTTCGTGGGCCGCAGCAGGGCCGCGGTGGCCTGCTGGACGACCTTGCCGTCATAGGTGATGACCACGCCCGCCTGGATCTCGTCGGCCAGGTCGACCGTGAGCGTGCCGTCCTGGGTCATGTGCAGCAGCACGGCCGAGATGTTGCGGGAGTAGGCGTTGGAGGCGGCCGTGGGCACGGTGGCGGGCAGGTTGTCGGCACCGATGATCGTGACTCCCTCGTCGGTCACGATCGTCTTCCCCGGCTCGGACCCGGCCACGTTGCCGCCCAGCGCGCTGGCGCCCATGTCGACCAGGACCGAGCCCGGGCCCATGGCCTTGAGCGCGTCCTCGGTGACCAGCAGCGGCGGCCGCCGCCCGGGCACCTGGGCGGTGGTGATGACGATGTCGTGCCGGGCGATGTGCCCGGACAGCTCGTCCTGCTGGGCCCGCCGCTCCTCGTCGGTCAGCTGGCGGGCGTACCCGCCCTCGCCCTCGGCCGAGACGGCACCGTTCAGCTCGATGAAGGTGGCGCCGACCGACTCGACCTCGGTCTTGGTCGCGGGCCGGACGTCGTACCCGCTGACCACCGCGCCCAGCCGCCGCGCGGTGCCGATGGCCTGCAGCCCGGCCACCCCGGCCCCCAGCACCAGCAGCCGGGCGGGCCGGGCGGTGCCCGCCGCGGTGATCAGCAGCGGGAAGAAGCGGCCGTAGGTTTCCGCCGCCACCAGCACCGCCTTGTACCCGGCCACGTTGGCCTGGGAGCTGAGGGCGTCCATGGGCTGGGCCCGGGACAGCCGGCGGGGGAGCCCGTCCAGGCTGACCGCGGTGACCCCCTGGCCGGCCAGGGACCGGGCCAGCTCCGGGTTGGTCAGCGGGGCCAGCAGGCCGAACAGCGCCTGCCCGGCGCGCAGCCGGGGCACCGTGCCCGGGCCGGGTCTGGTGACGGTCAGGATCACGTCGGCCTGGTCGTAGAGCTCGGGGCCGCTGACGATGGCCGCGCCCGCCCCGGCGTAGACGCTGTCCGGAAACCAGGCCGCTTCGCCCGCGCCGGCTTCCACCAGTACCTCGGCCCCGGCGCTCTGGAGCTTGGGTACGGTCTCCGGCACCAGGGCCACCCGTCGTTCCCCGGGCGCATCCTCCTTGATGACACCAACCTTCATGCGGCCCAGGCTAAGCCCGCGAAGTAACAGTTCGACAGGCCGGGTCACGGCGAGCGCGTCTAACCAGCGGCCAGTTCGCTGATCTTGTCACCGGCGCCGACGACCGCGGCCGCGTGGAGCCGGCCGGGGGAGCGGGTCAGGCGCTCGATCGGTCCGGATACTGAGACAGCGGCGACCACGCGGCCGCCGGCGCCGCGCACCGGGGCCGACACCGAGGCCACCCCCGCCTCGCGCTCGGCCACGCTGGCCGCCCAGCCGCGCCGGCGGACCTGGGCCAGCATCGGGGCGCTGAACTTGGCCCCGCGCAGCCCCCGGTGCATCCGTTCGGCGTCCTCCCAGGCCAGCAGGACCTGGGCCGCCGACCCGGCCGTCATCGGCAGGGCCGTGCCCACCGGCACGGTGTCGCGCAGGCCGCTGGCCCGTTCGGCCGCGGCCACGCAGATGCGCAGGTCAGCTTGGCGCCGATACAGCTGCGCGCTCTCGCCGGTGACGTCGCGGAGGTAGCCGAGGATGGGCTGGGCCACCGACAGCAGCCGGTCCTCGCCCGCGGCCGCGGCCAGCTCGCCGATCCGCGGCCCGAGCACGAACCGCCCCTGGGCGTCCCGGGCCACCAGCCGGTGGTGCTCGAGCGCGACGGCGATCCGGTGCGCCGTGGGCCGGGCCAGCCCGGTCGCGCTCACCAGCTGAGCCAGGGAGGCGGGTCCGGTCTCCATGGCATTCAGCACGGAAACGGCCTTGTCCAGAACGCCGACTCCGCTAGAGTTGTTCATGTCTTGATACTGCCGTCTCGATATTCGAGACGCAACCGGAACGGGAAACGGCGACGAGCTCGATGATCGGGAACGGGCCGAAGGAGATGAACGCGATGGGCCGCACGCTGGCCGAGAAAATATGGGACGCCCACCTGGTGCACAGCGCCGAGGGGGAACCCGATCTGCTCTACATCGACCTGCACCTGGTGCACGAGGTCACCAGCCCGCAGGCCTTCGACGGCCTCCGGCTGGCCGACCGCACGGTCCGCCACCCCGAGCTGACCATCGCCACCGAGGACCACAACGTGCCCACCACGGGTATCACCGGCCCCGGCGTGCCGCTGGAGGGGCCGTCCAGCCCGGTCACCGACCCGGTGTCCCGCACCCAGGTGGAGACCCTGCGCAAGAACTGCGCCGAGTTCGGCATCCGGCTCCACCCGATGGGCGACGCGGGCCAGGGCATCGTGCACGTCATCGGCCCGCAGCTGGGGCTGACCCAGCCGGGCCTGACCATCGTCTGCGGTGACTCGCACACCAGCACCCACGGGGCCATGGGCGCGCTGGCCTTCGGCATCGGCACCAGCGAGGTCGAGCACGTGCTGGCCACCCAGACGCTGCCGCAGATCCGGCCGAAGACCATGGCCGTGACCGTGGACGGCCAGCTGCCGCCCGGGGTCACGGCCAAGGACCTGATCCTGGCCATCATCGCCAAGATCGGCACCGGCGGCGGCCAGGGCTACATCGTCGAGTACCGCGGCGAGGCCGTCCGCAGCCTGTCCATGGAGGGCCGCCTCACCGTCTGCAACATGTCGATCGAGGCCGGCGCCCGGGCCGGCCTGGTGGCGCCGGACGAGACGACGTTCGCCTACCTCGAGGGCAAGCCGAACGCGCCCCAGGGTAGGGACTGGGAGGCGGCGCTGGACTACTGGCGCTCGCTGCCGACCGACCCCGACGCGACCTTCGACCATGAGGTCACGCTGGACGCGACCCAGCTCACCCCGTACGTGACCTGGGGCACCAACCCCGGGCAGGCCCTGCCGCTGGCCTCCTCGGTACCCGACCCGGCCGACCTGGCCAGCCCGGACGAGCGGGCCGCGGCCGAGCGGGCCCTGCGCTACATGGACCTGACCCCGGGCACCCCGCTCACCGGCATCGCGGTGGACACGGTGTTCGTGGGCTCGTGCACCAACGGCCGGATCGAGGACCTGCGCGCGGCCGCGGAGATCATCCGGGGCCGGAAGGTCCACGACAACCTGCGCATGCTGGTCGTGCCCGGCTCGATGGCCGTCCGGGCCCAGGCCGAGCAGGAGGGCCTGGACCAGGTGTTCACGGCGGCGGGGGCCGAGTGGCGGGCCGCGGGCTGCTCGATGTGCCTGGGCATGAACCCGGACACCCTGTCGCCGGGGGAGCGGAGCGCCTCCACCTCCAACCGCAACTTCGAGGGACGCCAGGGCAAGGGCGGCCGCACCCACCTGGTCTCACCCGAGGTCGCGGCGGCCACCGCCATCACCGGCCACCTGTCCGCCCCCGCCCGGCTCTGACCGCGGGCCGTTACGACCCGCAGACCTTCACGAACACTGCCCAGGAGACATCATGGAGCCATTCATCTCGCACACGGGGCGCGTGCTGCCGCTGCGGCGAAGCAACGTGGACACCGACCAGATCATCCCGGCCGAGTACCTGAAGCGGGTCAGCCGGGTCGGGTTCGGCGACGGCCTGTTCGCCGCCTGGCGTGAGGACCCGTCGTTCGTGCTCAACCAGCCCGCCTACGACGGCGCCACCGTGCTGGTGGCCGGCACCGACTTCGGCATCGGCTCGTCCCGCGAGCACGCGGTGTGGGCGCTGGTCGACTACGGCTTCCGCGTGGTCATCGCGCCCCGGTTCGGGGACATCTTCCGCAACAACGCGACCAAGGCCGGCCTGCTGCCGGTCCGGCTGCCCGAGGACACGGTGACCGCGCTGCAGGACGCGGCCGAGGCCAGCCCGTCGGCCGAGATCACCGTGGATCTCGAGGCTCGTGAGGTGTGTCACGCCGGCGCGGGGGTCAAGGCCCCGTTCGAGATCGACGACTACACCCGCTGGCGGCTGATAGAGGGCCTGGACGACATCGGGCTCACCCTCCGGCACGCGGACGACATCGCGACCTTCGAAGCCGGCCGGCCGGGCTGGCTGCCGGTGACCGCCTGACCCTTCTGCCAGCAAAGACCCGAAAGTCGATTACGTACGGCTACACACTATTACGCGCCGATACAGTAGATCTGGTCATTATCCGGCGTTTAAATAATGGTCCGAAATTATGGTGAGTTTCGGCCCAGTTACCATCGGTTACGCATGATATACGGCTATCTCGGCGCGCTGACGGCGTAGTTCTGGCCCGTTCCATCGCCGACACGCCCGGCAATGTTGGCCATGGTTATTGTGTAACGGCGCTGGATCGCCTACTTTCGGGCAGGTCAGAGGTCGCGCGTCTCGGGTGCTTTGTGCGCGCGGCCTCCCGTGGGGGAACCGCAGGAGTGGAATATGAACAAGCGTGATCTGATTGACGCGATCTCCGGTCGGCTGGGCGACAAGAAGTCCGCGACCGAGGCCGTGAATGCCGTCCTCGACACGATCCAGGAGGCCGTGGCCAAGGGTGACAAGGTCGCGATCACCGGTTTCGGTGTTTTCGAGAAGAGCGAGCGTCCGGCCCGGACCGCTCGTAACCCCGCCACCGGGGCCACCATCCAGGTGCCGAAGTCCTCGGTGCCGAAGTTCCGCCCCGGCGCGGACTTCAAGGCCCTCGTCAACGGCGAGAAGAAGTAATAAAAACTTCGGACGAGAACCGGCTCCCCAGAGCGGCGCGGGCGGCTTCAAGCCGCCCGCGCTGCCTGCGTTGCAGGGGTTTAACCTCACCCACCGCGGGCTACGGCGAGCCGATCTGACCGGCCCAGCGAACCGGGCCGAAGGCTCGGTGAGTGGCCGGTGGTGCGGCGAGGACCGTAGCACGGGTTCCGGGGGGTCCAGGGGGGTCGGCCCCCCGGACGGGACTGACCGGGCCGAAGGCTCGGTGAGTGGCCGGTGGTGCGGCGAGGACCGTAGCACGGGTTCCGGGGGGTCCAGGGGGGTCGTCCCACCCTAAATG
>DASXMW010000069.1:0-3791 GCA_036495425.1 Streptosporangiaceae bacterium
TGGCGCCAGCTGCTGCGCATCGGCTTCGGCGTCCTCTGGATCTTCGATGGCCTGCTGCAGGCCCAGCCGGCCATGGCTGAGGGTCTGCCCTCGCAGGTCATCCAGCCGGCCGCGGCGAGCTCACCCGGCTGGGTGCAGCACATCGTGAACTGGGCGGGCACCAGCTGGTCCTACCATCCGATCCAGGCCGGCGCCTCGGCGGTCTGGATCCAGATCGGTATCGGTGTCTGGCTGATCGCCGCACCCCAGGGGTGGTGGTCCCGGCTGGCCGGGCTGACCAGTGCTGGCTGGGCCCTGGTGGTCTGGGTGTTCGGCGAGGCCTTCGGCGGCATCTTCGCTCCCGGTCTGACCTGGCTGTTCGGCGCGCCGGGGGCGGCGGCGTTCTACTGTGCCGCGGGCCTGCTCATCGCCGCACCGCAGCGCAGCTGGCGGACACCGCAGCTGGGCCGGACGATGCTGGGGATGCTGGGGGCGTTCTTTGCCGTCATGGCGGTGCTGCAGGCCTGGCCCGGCCGCGGCTTCTGGCAGGGCACGGTGCACGGGGGCAATGGCACGCTGGCCGGCATGGTCAAATCCATGGCGGGCACGCCGCAGCCAGCCCTGTTGGCCGGCTGGGTGAGCAGCTTCGCTTCCTTCACCGCGGCGCACGGATTCGCGGTCAACCTGGTCGCCGTGATTGCGCTGGCGGCGATCGGCACCGGCCTGGTGACCGCGGGCGGCGGGCGGCCCGGGCTGCTCCGCCTGACCGTCATCGTGTTGGTGGCGTTCTGCCTGGCGGACTGGGTCCTGGTCGAGGACTTCGGCTTCTTCGGCGGCCTCGGCACCGATCCCAACAGCATGATCCCGCTGGCGCTGCTGGGGGTGGCTGGCTACCTGGCGTCGGCTCGGGCCCTGAGCCTGGCCCCCCTTCCGGAAGTGGCGGCGGAAGCCGCGGAACCAGCCCCGACCGGGCCCGGGCAGCGCCGGTTCGGGCCAGGGCAGCTGGCCGGCCTGGCGAGCACGTTCAGAGCGGCGGGTACCCGGGCGGTCGTGGCCACCTGGGCGGTGGCGATCGTCGCCATCGGGGCGGCCCCGATGGCGATGGCCCAGACCAGCCGCAGCGCCGCCCCGATCATCGCCCAGGCGGTCGACGGGAACGCCGCCCCGCTGGATGTCACGGCGCCCGCCTTTCAGCTGACGGACCAGTATGGCAAGCCGGCCAGCCTGGCCGGGCTACGGGGCAAGGTGGTGCTGCTCACCTTCCTCGATCCGGTCTGCACCAGCGACTGCCCGTTGATCGCGCAGGAATTCCGCCAAGCCGACCAGATGCTCGGCACGACCGCCCGGGGTGTCGAACTCGTCGCGATCGTGGCCAACCCCGTCTATCGGTCCGTCGCCTACACCCAGGCCTTCGATCAGCAGGAGCGTCTCACCGGGCTGCGGAACTGGCTCTTCCTGACCGGCCCCCTGGACGAGCTGCGGGAAACCTGGAAGAACTACGGCGTCGCGGCCGGGATCCTGCCGGCCGGTGGGATGATCGCCCACAGCGACGTGGCCTTCGTCATCGACGCGAGCGGGCACACCCGGACCGAGCTCAACTTCGATCCCGGACCCGGGACGTCCAGCACCGAATCGTCGTTCGCCGCCGAACTGACCAGCGCGGCGAAGCGGGTGTCGAAGCCGTCATGAAGGCGACCCAGCGCCTGGCTTGTGTAGTGGCGGCCTGCCTCCTGGCCGCGGGTTGCGGCACCACGCAAGCCAGGACGGCGCCGGAGACGACCGAGGCGGCCACGCGGCCACCGTTGGCTACTGCCTCGACCGGGAGCTCCGGGGCCGGGCGGGCGATCGTCGAGATGGGCGGGTCGGCGGCCCAGGAGGACAACTTCTGGGAGCTGTTCGTGCGGCCGGCAGGAACGGCCAGCTGGCGGCTGGCCACCCCGACCGGGGTGGCCGACAACGGCGGCATCGAGGCCACCGGCACCGGCAGGTCGCTGGTGGCCGGGTTCCGGCCCAGTCAGGACCTGACGTTCTCACCGCTCGCGGCCACCACTGACGACGGGGCCAGCTGGTCACCGGGCGGGCCGCTCAGCCCGGGCCTGGTCGACGCGCCGGACGCCCTGGCTTCCGGCCCGGGCGGTCGCCTCATCGCGCTGACCAGCGGGGGGACCGCCGAGCTGGGCACGAGCAGCGGGACCACGTGGACCCGGCTGGCCAGCGTGCGGGCGGTGACGGGCACCGCAGCGGGACAGGCCTGCGGGCTGACCGGCTTCACGGCGGCAACTTTTGGCCGGTCGGAGGTTCCGATGCTGGCCGGCAGCTGCAGCCGGCCGGGAACCGCGGGGATCTTCACCGAGCGCGGCGGGAGCTGGCAGGCGGCCGGCCCGGCCGTACCCAGATCACTGGCCGGCCAGGACATCGACGTGCTGAGGCTCGCCGCGACCGGCACCGGCGTCGTGGCGTTGCTGCAGGCCGGGTCGGGCGCGGCAGCCAGCCTGATCGCCGCCTGGTCGCAGGCCAGCGGGTGGGCCCTGTCGGCGCCGCTGCGCATCGGAACTGGCGGGCTCCGGTCCATGTCGTTCGGGCCGGGGACGGCGGTGGCCGTCGTTCTGCCCGGCGGCCACGGCGAGACTCTGGCCGGACCGGGATCGTCGTGGCGCGCGCTGCCCCGGCTGCCCGCCTCCGCGGCTGCGCTCGCCATCGGGCCCGGCGGCCGGGTGGACGCCCTCACTGCGCACGCCGAGAGGTTCGCCGACTGGAGGCTGGGGGCCGGCGGCGGCTGGGGCCTGGCCCAGACAATCCACGTCACCATCCCCTACGGTTCGTCGGGATAGGACCGCCATGAGCTACCTGACCGCGCACTGGTCGTTCGACCCGTTCCTGATCGTCGCGATCGTGCTGGTCGGCTGGCACGAGATCGGTCTCGCCCGGCTGGCCCGGCGCTCTCGCCCGGAGCGGACCCGGGAGCGCAGGCGCCGGTCGTTCTGGTTCTATGGCGGGCTGGTGGTCCTGCTGCTCTCGGTGGAGTCACCGGTGGACTACTGGGCCGACGACTACTTCTTCGTGCACATGGTCCAGCACCTCCTGCTGATGTTCGCGGCCCCGACCCTGATCGTGGCCGGGGCCCCGTGGCAGCCGCTCCTCGACGCGCTCCCCGGCCACGCTGGCCGCAGCGCGACCGCCGGGGTGCTGCGCGGTGGCTGGTCACGGCCGCTGCGCGCCGTGGCCGGCTGGCTGCTGCGGCCGTGGGTCGCGGTGACGGCGTTCAGCGCGGTGATGCTGGCCTGGCACGTCCCGGTGCTGTTCGACCTGGCGGAGAACAACCAGCTGGTGCACATCTGGCTGATGCACGCCAGCTTCCTCCTGGCGGGCGTGCTGTTCTGGCTGCAGTTCATCCCCTCTCCCCCGTTCCGGATGCGGATGCCTCCGGTCTCGCAGGCGCTGGCGCTGGTGGCCACCAACATGACCATGTGGATCCTGGCCATGGCGATGGGCTTCCTGACCCAGGTCTCCTGGTACCCGGTCTACAACCACATCGCCGGGGTCACGCTGCCGCCGTTCGCCGACCAGCAGATCGGGGCCGGGATCCTCTGGGTCTGCGGGGACTTCTGGGCCATCCCCTGCCTGATCGTGGTGGCCCGCCGGATCATCAACGCCGACGGCAACGTGAACTCCGCGGTGGACCGGATCCTCGCCAGCCGCCGCCACGCCGGCGGTGCGGGGACCGCCCCCGCCGCCACGTGGACGACCCGGGCCAGGCGCTAATCCCGGCTTTCGGCGGTGGCCCACTTCTGCTCGATGCGGCCGAACCGCCA
>DASXMW010000070.1:0-7373 GCA_036495425.1 Streptosporangiaceae bacterium
ACCCAAGTGAGGGGAGAAGGCCATGGCACGGCGGGTGGACAGCGAGCTGCTGCTGGTGGGCAGCCTGCCGGCGGACTCGACCGAGGGCGCGCTGCGCTCGGCGGCCGGGTTCTTCGGCGACCTGGTGTTCGCCCTGCCCGACGGCGAGACCGGTCCCCGGGCCGGGTGGGTCAGCTACGAGCGGGAGCGGCTGGCCCGGCCGAACCCGGGTGTGGTCGTGGTCCAGGAAACCGAATCGCCGACCGGCCTGCCCCGGCATGCCTACGAGACCCCGGTCTTCGGCATCAAGCCCGGCGTCACCGAGCTGCACTGGGACACCTGGCCCCGCATCGACGACGCGATCGCCGGCTACCAAGTATTCGCCCGGCTGCGGGCCGGCGGGGTGATCCCCGGCGGCCTCCGCTTCCAGGTCGGCCTGCCCTTCCCGGCCAGCGCGCTCAATGCCTTCAAGGCCGACTACGCCGCCGACTACCCGGTGGCCGCCCGGGCCTTCGAGGACCTGGCCGCCCGCGAGCTGGCCCGGCTCACCGCGGCCATCCCCGCCGGTGACCTGGCCATCCAGTGGGACCTGGCCTACGAGACCCAGGACCTGGAGGGGGTGCTGGCCTGGACCCCGGAGGGCGCCTGGGAGCGGTTCGCCGGGCCGGTCACCCGGCTGACCCGGCTCATCCCGGCCGAGACCCTGGTCGGCTACCACCTCTGTTACGGGACGTTCCCCGAGTGGCCGATGTACGAGGCGCGTGACCTGGGCCTGCTGGTGCGGATGGCCAATTTCGCGGTGGCCAGCTCGGGCCGCCCGGTCGACTGGCTGCACCTGGCCGGGCCCCGTTACCTGCGCAGCGAGGACCGCAGCTTCTTCCGCCCGCTGACCGACCTCGAACCGGGCGATGCCCGGGTGTTCCTGGGCATCGTGCTGCCCATCGACGGCCTGGCCGGCCTGCGCCGCCGCCAGGCGACCGCGTCCCGCTACCTGGACGACTTCGGCGTGGCCATGTACTGCGGCTTCGGCCGCCAGCCCGGTGCCGACGGCACCGAGACCATGCGCGAGCACGCGCACGTCGTCCGCGCCCTGCGTAGCGTCTGACCGGCGCGTCAATCGCCCGTTGATCGCTCCGCCCTAGGGTCCCGCGCGTACCGGGCAGACCAGGCGGAAGGGTGCGGGCCGATGACGGATCACAGCGAACCGGAACCGGCCGTGGCCCTGCTCGGCACCGGCACCATCGGCCTGGGCATGGGCCGCAGCCTGCTCCGGGCCGGGATCCCGGTCCGGGCCTGGAACCGGACCCGCCGCAAGGCCGAGCCGCTGTACGCCGACGGGGCCCTGGTGGTGGACCAGCCCGCCGACGCGATCTGCGGCGCCGGGATCATCGTCACCGCGCTCAGCGGCGGTGCCGCCACCTCCGACGTGCTGGCCGCGGCCGGCCCCGGCCTGGTCCCCGGCCAGATCTGGGTCCAGACCAGCACGGTCGGGCTCAAGTGGAACGACGAACTGGCCGGGCTGGCCCGGGACCGGGGCCTGGCCTACCTGGACGCGCCCGTGCTCGGCAGCCGGGTCCCGGCTGAGCGGGGCCAGCTGGTGGTGCTGGCCGGCGGCCCGGAGGACGGCGACAGCCGGGTCCGGGCCGAGGTCCAGCCGGTCTTCGACGCCATCGGGCGCACCACGATCTGGCTGGACGAGGCGGGCGCCGCCACCCGGCTCAAGCTGGTCGCCAGCAGCTGGGTGGCGGCCGTGACCGCGGCCACGGGGGAGACCCTGGCCCTGGCCCGCGGCCTCGGCACCGATCCGCAGGCGTTCCTGGCCGCGGTCCGCGGCGGCCCGCTGGACTGCGGCTACCTGCAGGCCAAGGCGGCCGCGATCCTGGCCGGTGACTACACGCCGGACTTCACCACCCGGCTGGCCGCCGAGGCCACCGCGCTGATCGTGGCCGCCGGTGAGGACGCCGGCCTGAACATGGACGTGACCGCGGCGGCCGGGGCCCGGTTCGCCCGGGCCACCGCCCTCGGCCACGGCCGCGACGACATGGCCGCCGCCTTCTTCGCCAGCTTCGGCCGCGTGCTCTAGCTAGGCCTTCACCTGCTGAGCTACCTGGCAAAGATCAGCCAGGGGGTCCAGGCTCTGGGCCCGGCAGGCCAGCTGGCTCAGCAGCGTCTTGAACTCCGCGGTGTCCGCGGCCGGAAGCGGGCTCAGCACGTGCGCCTCGACCCGGCGCAGCTCGTCCTGCAGGCGCTGCCAGGTGGCCCGGCCCTCATCGGTGGCCACCACCAGCCGGCTGCGCCGGTCGCCCGGGTCCGGCTGCCGGGCCACCAGGTCCAGCTTTTCCAGGTCGTCGATCAGGTAGGTCAGCACGGTCCGGTCGATGCCGAGGTCCTCGGCGATCGCCCCCTGGTTCCGCGGCCGCTCCCCGACGGCGGCGGTCAGCACCTGGTACCCCCGCGGGCCGCCGGGCAGATCGCGCAGCGCGTGCTCGGACGCCTTGATGTAGGCCCGGAACACCACGCCCAGCATCCAGCCCAGATCGCCCTCGAGGTTGGTCGCCATGTGATCAGGATAACGCAGCGCAGCAGAAATTCGACTATATAAATGATCTGTACGGCATAATATCTGTGACGCAGCAGTTAGACCGGACAGCGACCACCCAGGGAGGCGACCGAACATGACCGACTACGGGCATCCGTTGCTGTTCGGCTCGTTCATCAGCCCGGCCAGCGGCGACGCCGAGCGGACGGTCGGCCTGGCCGTGCTGTCCGAGCAGGTCGGGCTGGACCTGGTCACCTTCCAGGACCACCCGTACCAGCCGGCCTTCCTCGACACCTGGACCCTGCTCAGCTACGTGGCCGCCCGGACCAGCCGGGTGCACCTGGCCGCCAACGTGACCAACCTGCCGCTGCGGCCGCCGGCCGTGCTGGCCCGCTCCGTGGCCAGCCTGGACCTGCTCAGCGGGGGCCGGATCGAGCTCGGCCTGGGCGCCGGGGCGTTCTGGGACGCGATCGAGGCCATGGGCGGCCGCCGGCTCAGCCCCGGCCAGGCCCGCAAGGCCCTGGCCGAGGCCATCAGCGTGATCCGGCAGACCTGGGACACCAGCCAGCGCGGCGGCGTCCGCGTCGGCGGCGAGTTCTACCCGGTCAAGGGGGCCAAGCGCGGGCCCGCGCCCGCGCACGAGGTCGGCATCTGGCTCGGCGCCTACCAGCCGCGCATGCTCGCCCTGACCGGGCGCGCCGCCGACGGCTGGCTGCCGTCCCTGAGCTACCTGCAGCCCGGCGACCTGGCAGGAGGCAACAAGATCATCGACGAGGCGGCCCAGGAGGCCGGGCGGTCCCCGGCCGCGATCCGCCGCCTGCTCAACATCGGCGGCCAGTTCGGCCCGGCCAGCCGGGGCTCCCTCGACGGCCCGCCCGACCAGTGGGCCGAAGAACTGGCCGGCCTGGCCCTGTCCGACGGCATCAGCACGTTCATCGTCGCCGCCGACGACCCCGACGACCTGCGCCGCTTCGCAGCCGAGGTCGCCCCGGCCGTCCGCGACCTGGTCAACGCCGAACGCGCCGCCCCGGCCGCGTCCGCAATCACAGAAGAAGTACCAGTCTCACTGACCCCACCCCCCTCAGATGAGGCGTTCGCGGTCGTGCCCACCTCCGACGACGGGACCCGCCGCAGCGCGACCCGGGTCTGGGACGAGGCCGATCGCCCCACCGGCCCGGCTCGCGACCCGGATCGCACCTACACCCCGCGCCAGCAGGCCGAAGGCCAGCACCTGGTCGACGTCCACGACCACCTGCGCGGTGAGCTGGACCAGATCTACGACCTGATCGACCAGGTGGCCGCGGGCACGCTGGACGCCGGTGCGGCCCGCTCGGCCATCAACGAGATGACCATGCGGCAGAACAACTGGACCCTGGGCACCTACTGCGAGTCCTACTGCCGCGTGGTGACCGTGCACCACACCATCGAAGACCAGTCGATGTTCCCCTACCTGCGGCGGCGCGATCCGCGGCTGGACCCGGTCATCGACCGCCTGCAGGCCGAGCACCGGGTCATCCACGACGTCCTCGACGGCGTGGACCAGGCCCTGGTCGCGTTCGTCGCGGCCGGCGGCGGTGCCGAGGCCCTGACCGGCCTGCGGGACAGTGCCGACCTGCTCAGCGACAGTCTCCGGTCCCACCTGGCCTACGAGGAACGCGAACTGGTCGAACCCATCGCCCGCCTGGGCCTTGGCTGACCACCCGCACCCACCTGCCCCGTCACCACCAAGAATTGGAGCCCCAGCCACCATGCCCACGCTCACCGTCATCCTCGGCTCGACCCGTCCCGGCCGGGCCGGCCAGCCCATCGCCGAGTGGTTCATCGAGCGCGCCCGTGCCCACGGCGGCTTCGACGTCGAAGTGGCCGACCTGGCCGAGATCGGGCTGCCGCTGCTGGACGAGCCGAACCACCCGCGGCTGGAGCAGTACACCAAGCAGCACACCAAGGACTGGAGCGCGATCATCGACCGTGCCGACGCGGTGGTGTTCGTGACCCCCGAGTACAACTACGGCTACCCGGCCACGATCAAGAACGCCATCGACTTCCTGCACCGCGAGTGGCGCGACAAGCCCGTCGGCTTCGTGTCCTACGGCGGCGTCGCGGCCGGCACCCGGGCCGTCCAGCAGCTCAAGCAGGTCGTGACCACCCTGCGCATGGTCCCGGTGTTCGACAGCGTGAACATCCCATTCCACGCCCAGCTCATCAAGGACGGCACGTTCGAGGCCAACGACCTGCTCAACCAGGCCGCCGACACCATGCTGGACGAACTGGTGCGCCTGGAGACCGCGCTGCACCCGCTGCGCACTCCGGCCGCGGCCGCGCAGCCGGCCTGACCGGGCCGCCTGTCCGCTCCAGCCGCGTGTTAGCCTCCATCCATACAGCACTGTATGGATGGAGGCCGGCCGTGACTCCATGTCAGGTCCGCCAGGTCGATCCGCCCGCGGCCATTCGCGCCCTCAGCACGCTGCCCGCCATCGACTACGTCGACGCCTTCACCGTCGGCCCGGCGGGGGAGTACTCACCCGAGCAGTGGGCCCACGCCGTGCTGTCCCGCGCCCCGCGCCCCGTGCGGATCAAGCTGGTAGCCGGCTGGACCCTGCTCGGCCTGCGGCTCGGGATCCGGCCGGCCAGCCAGTGCATCCTCGGCTGGCGGGTCCGCCAGCGCACCCCCGGCCACCTGCTGCTCGGCGCCGGCTCCCGCCTCGGCCTGCCCGCCGAACTGCTGTTCCGCCGCGAGCCGGACGGCCTGCTGTTCGCCACCTTCGTCGGCCAGCGTTCCCGGCTCGCCCGCGCCCTGTGGCTCCGGGTCATCCCCGGCCACCAGCGCACCGTCGCCGCCCTGCTCACCCACGGCGCCCGCCGCCTGTGACCCTCCGGTGCGAAGTTACCTTCGCCCCGGCTATGACCGGTGCGAAGTTACCATCGCGCCGGTAAGCGGGCCGGGATCTGGCCAGCTCCCCGCCACTACGGGGCCCTAGCCGGTGACGCGGTCGAGCCAGCTGATCAGGGCGGTGATGACCTCGGCCCGGTTGGTCTCGTTGAGGATCTCGTGCCGGGCGCCGGGATAGGTGACCAGGGTGACGTCGGTCAGCCCGGCCTGCTTGAACCGGTCTTCCAGCGGCAGCAGCAGGGCCAGCCCGCCGTTGACCGGGTCCTGCTCACCGGCCGCGATGTACACGGGCAGGTCGGGGCGGATGTTCGCGACCTCGCCCGGGTCGGCCAGGGCCCGCGCGCCCTCGAACATCTGCCGGGCCGAGCGGGGGTCGAGGCCGAAGCCGCACAGCGGGTCGGCGATGTAGGCGTCGACGATGGCCTCGTCCCGGCTCAGCCAGTCGTAATCGGTCCGGGCCGGCGCGAACGGCGCGTTGAACACGGCCAGGTCCATCGGCTGGTCCAGATCGAGCGCGGGCTCCAGCAGGTCGATGACCGCGGTCCCGGTCAGGACGGCGGCGTCCACTTCCCAGCTGTGGCGGAGCAGGTACTGCTGGACCGCGAACGAGCCCATGCTGTGCCCGAGCAGCACCAGCGGCAGCCCCGGCTGCTCGTCCCTGACCCGTGCGCTGAGCGCGCCGATGTCGTCGACCAGCGCCGTCCAGCCACCCTCACCCAGATCCCCGGGCTCGCTGATCACGCTGGCCCCGTGCCCGCGGTGATCCTGCCCGTACACGACATACCCGGCGTCGTTCAGCGCCGCCGCCACATGCTCATACCGCCGCGCGTGCTCGCCCATCCCGTGCGTGATCTGAACGACGGCCCGGGCCGGCCCGGCCGGATCCCACCGGTACCCGGTGACCTCGGCCCCATCCTCGCCAGCAAACGTGAACGTGCTCAACGCCATCGGGAACGTCCCTCCCACGCAGGTGGCCCCGACCGTACCAGTCGCCTCACCCCGGCAGAAGAGCCACCTCCGCCAGACCGGGTACGTCTGAACCGGAGCCGGCCGGAACCAGCCGGACATGACCCGCCGGCGGCCTGGAGACAACGGCCGCCGGCGGGTTCCCGCCCGGTGGAGGGGTCAGGCGTAGCTGCCCACCGGGCTGGCTTCGGAGCTGGCCGCCTGGGC
Organism: Streptosporangiaceae bacterium; assembly: GCA_036495425.1. Lineage (GTDB taxonomy): Bacteria > Actinomycetota > Actinomycetes > Streptosporangiales > Streptosporangiaceae > Bog-532. Next base: position 6,582 of record DASXMW010000070.1, read on the forward strand.
CAGGACATACGCGGTCCGCAGGGCCTTCTTGTCGACCTTCCCCACCGTGGTGTACGGCAGGCTGGTCATGATCGAGAACGCCTTCGGCTCGTACAGGTCGCCCAGTTCGCGGACCACCTGGCGGCGGATCGCGGCCAGATCCAGGTCGGCGCCTTCCCGCGGGACCAGGAACACGTGCACGGCCTCGCTCAGCTCCTGGTCGGGGACGCCGACGGCGGCGGCCTGGCTGATGCCGGGCAGCGTGCACAGGTAGTCGTCCAGCAGCCGCGAGTACACGTTGTCCGAGGTCCGGCCGGTGACGATGATGTCGCGGGACCGATCGACCAGGTAGAAGTAGCCCTCATCATCCCAGTAGCCGAGGTCGCCCGAGCGGGCCCACTCACCGTCCTTGAGCCCGCGGGTGCGCTCGGAGTCCCGCCAGTAGCCTTCGGTCACCATGGCGCTGCGGATGTACAGCTCACCGATCCGGCCCGCCTCGGTGATCACCCCGTGCTCGTCGCGCAGCTCGATCTCGACACCGTTGCCGGGCTTGCCGCAGCTCTGCAGGGTGTGCGGCCGCCGCAGGTCGTGCTGGGCTGGCCACAGCTCGGTGACCTTCTCCCGGCTCATGACGTCCAGCGTCGGGCCCGCCTCGAAGCCCTCCCCAGGCACCAGCACCACGGCCTGGCCGGAGAACAGGGCCATCAGCGCCGTGAAGTGCCCGCTCACATGCGACAGCAGCGTCCCCACCAGCATGCGCGGTTCGCCCGCGTCGCTGCCGTGCGTGCCCGCGGCCGTGACGATCCGCTCGTA
>DASXMW010000071.1:0-10565 GCA_036495425.1 Streptosporangiaceae bacterium
TGCCCCCGGTGCTGGAGGTGCTGGGCCTGGCCGAGGTCGAGCACAACGCGCGCAACAACCGGATGCGCGCCCTCTGACCCCGATCACCTGGCTGGCAAGATGGCCAGCATGGCAGAGGCAGCAGACGAAGCGATCAGCACCCGCACGCTGAGCGAGGCCGACTTCGCGGTCCCGCTCACCGACCGGTACTTCGAGGATTACCAGGCCGGTGCCGTGCACGAGTACGGCTACGCCAGCGTTACCGAACCGGAGATCATCGAGTTCGCCCGGCGCTTCGACCCGCAGCCGATGCACGTAGACCCGGAGTACGCGCTGACCGGGCCGTTCGGTGGCATCATCGCCAGCGGCTGGCACACGTCCGGGATGTTCATGCGCCTGTACGCCGACCACTACCTGTCCCGGGTGGCCAGCCTGGCCTCGCCCGGCATCGACGAGCTGCGCTGGCCCAGCCCGCTGCGGCCGGGCGAGAAGCTGTGGATCCGGACCACGATCGTGGCCGCCCGCCGGTCCCGGTCCAAGCCGGACCGCGGCCTGGTCCACACCCACGGCGAGATGTTCGCCGGCGACGACCGCCCGGTCCTGAGCCTGACCGCGCTCAACTTCCTCCAGGCCCGCCCCGCTTCCTGAACGCTCGCACCGGCCCGGACCGGGCGGACCAACCTTCGATATTGAGATATAGCTTCATCGTTTGGCGGGTTAAGTCATATCGTGTCGACCATGACCGCGCCGACTTCCCCGGCCCGGCCCCGGCGTATCGGGGGCCGGGTGCTCAACGCGATCTCCGTCACCGGCGCGGTCACCGCGATCGAGCCGGTGGCCGCGCACCTGCGGCGGATCCGGATCGAGGGCGACGAGGTCGCCGGGCTGACCTGGACCCCGGGCCAGCAGGTGCGGGTGCACGTCAGCGACCTGCTCGACCCGCACAGCTGGCGGCGGCCGCGGGACATCCTGCGCACCTACTCGATCTGGCGCGACGACGGCGGCCTGGAGCTGTGCGTGCTGGACCACGACACCGGCGGTCCCGGCGCCCGCTGGGCCCGCGAGCTGCGGATCGGCCAGCCGGTCACCTTCGGCCGCCCCGAAGGCTCGTTCGTGCTCGCCGGCGGTGCGCCGTATCACGTGTTCGCGGGCGAGGAGACGGCCGCGGTCGCCTTCGGCGCGATGCTGGCCGCGCTGCCCGGCGGCACCCCGGCCTATCCGCTGATCGAGGTGCCCGGGCCGGACGACCGGCTCCCCATGTCCCGGGACGTGCCCTGGCTGTACCGGGACGGGCGCCCGGCCGCCGCGTCGGCCAGCCTGCTGGAGGCGGCCCGGCGGCTGGAGCTGCCGCGCGAGCCCGGCGCCGCCTACCTGGCCGGGGAGGCCCGCACGGTCCAGCTGCTGCGCCGGCACTTCGTGGCCGAGCGGGGCTGGCCCCGCCAGGCCGTCCGGACCAAGCCCTTCTGGGCCCCGGGCAAGCGCGGCCTGGACTGAACCCCTGTGCGCTTGAGCTCTGGCCGGCCAGGATGAGGGTATGCCGTGGATTGATCTTGAGGGTGCCGCCAACGCCCGCGACGTGGGCGGCCTGCCCACCGAGGACGGCGGCAAAACCGTGCCCGGGCGCCTGCTGCGCTCGGACAACCTGCAGGACCTGACCGGGGCCGACATCGCCAAGCTGACCGGCGAGCTCGGCCTGACCACCGTGGTCGACCTGCGCAGCACCGCCGAGCTGCACTCGGAGGGGCCGGCTCCGCTGGACGACGTCGCGTCGGTCGAACACCGGCACCACCCGGTGCTGCCCGAGGAGGGCCTGGCCACCGACGCCGTGGCCGACGTGCTGGTGACCCGCAACCAGCGCGACCGCTCCCGCTACCCGGGCAACGCGCTGACCGGCCACTACCTGGGCTACCTGGCGGACCGCCCGGATCAGGTGGTGGACGCGCTGCGCAGCGTGGCCCGGGCCGAGGGCGCCGCGCTGGTGCACTGTGCCGCGGGCAAGGACCGCACCGGGGTGGTGGTGGCCCTGGCCCTCAGCGTGGCCGGGGTCCGGCCGGACGCGATCGCGGCCGACTACGCGGTCACCGGCGACCGGACCGGGCCGCTGCTGGCGCGGCTGCGCCGGTCGGTGACCTACTCGGCCGACGTCAACCGCAAGTCCGACGACGCCCACAAGCCCCAGGCCGGCACCATGACCGCGTTCCTGGCCGAGCTGGACACCAGGTTCGGCGGTGCGGCCGCCTGGCTGACCGCGCACGGGCTGAGCGAGGACGACCTGAACCGGCTGCGTGACAAGCTGCGCACGCCCTGACCGGGCGGGCCGATCTAGAGTGGGCTGATGGACCCCGCGCTCCAGCCGCTGAGCGACCAGATCGACTTCGCCGGCCAGCGGCTGCTCGGCACCGCCCGGATCATCGATGACAGCGACCTGCGGGTGCCGTCGCTGCTGCCCGGCTGGACCCGGGCCCACGTGCTGGCCCATCTGGCCCGCGGCGCCGACGCGCTGCGCAACCTGATGATCGGCGCCCGCACCGGCGAGCCCAGGCCCGCCTACCCGAGTCCCGAGGCCCGCGAGGCCGGCATCGAGGCGGGCGCGGGCCAGTCCCGCGCCGACCTGCTCGACGACGTGGCCGCCGCCGCCGGCGCCTTCCGCACGGTCAGCCGCCAGCTGCCCGACGAGGCCTGGGACGTGGCGATCACCTGGGTGCCGGGCCTGGACCCGTTCCCGGCCCGGGAGCTGCTGGTCCGGCGGCTGGTCGAGATCGAGCTGCACCACGTCGACCTGGGGGCCGGCTACACCGCGGCCGACTGGCCGGACAGCTTCGTGGTCCTGCGGCTGCCCGGGCCGCTGCGCACCCAGCGCCAGGAGCGGCGCACCTGGGACCGGACCGCGCCGCCGCTGCGCCAGCCCCGGCCGCCGCGCGGCCGCCCCGACCGGGTGCCCTGGTAACCCGGTGCAGACGGTCCGGTACTGCGCCACCCCGGCGGGGCGGGTGGCCTGGTCGGCGACGGGCTCCGGGCCGCCGCTGCTGATCGACTCGGGCTGGGTGACCCACCTGCGCCGGGGGCTCGAGCTGTTCGGCTTCGGCCCGTTCGTGGCCGCGCTGGCCGAGCGGTTCACGGTGATCCGCTACGACAAGCCGGGTTGCGGCCTGGCCGCCACCGGGCCCGGCGACGACCCGCCCGACCTGTCGTTCGAGGCCCAGATCGCGGTGACGCTGGCCGTGGCCGACAGTGCCGGGGCGGACCGGTTCCGGATGTTCGGGGCCTCGCAGGGCGGCCAGGTGGCGGCGGCCATCGCGGCCCGGCACCCGGAGCGGGTCGAGGAACTGGTGCTGTACGGGACCTGCGCCCGCGGCCGTGACCTGGCCCCGGCCCCGGTCCGGGACTCGCTGGTGGCCCTGGTCCGGGCGCACTGGGGCCTGGGCTCGACGATGCTGGCCAGCATCTTCATCTCCGAGCCCGCGCCCGACGAGGTGGCCGCGTTCACCCAGGCCCAGCGGGCCTGCGCCCCGGCCGCGGTGGCCGGGCAGACCCTCGAGGTCTACTACGGCACCGACGTGAGCGCCCTGCTGCCCATGATCCGGGCCCGGACCCTGGTCCTGCACCGGGAGGCCGACCAGGCGACCGCGTTCGCGCTGGGCCGCGAGGTCGCGGCCCTGATCCCCGGGGCGACCCTGATCCCGCTGCCCGGCACCAGCCACCTCTTCTACCACGGGCCCTGGACCGAGGTCCGGGACGCGACCCTCGGCTTCTTCAGCCTGCCCGCGGGCCCGCGGCTCACCGGCCGGGAGCTGGAGGTGGCCGCGCTGATCGCCGACGGGCTGACCAACCAGGCCATCGCGTCCCGGCTGGCCATCGCGCCGCGGACCGCCGAGGCCCACGTGGAGAACATCCGCCGCAAGCTCAGCGTGCGGTCCCGGGCCCAGATCGCGGCCTGGATCACCGCGGCCGGTCAGGACAGGGTCGGGACCCGGCCCGCGGTGGCCCGGCGCAGCACGTAGCGGCGGAACAGGTCGGGCGCGGCCAGCAGCCGGCGTTCGGCCGACCAGGTCAGGGTGATCTCCCGGACCGCGCCGGGGTCGAGGATCTCCAGGTGGACCAGGGGACCGGTGGCCGACTCCGGTGAGCCCGCCCGGGGCGCGGGCACCACGGCCACGCCCAGCCCGGCCGCGACGAAGCCGCGCACGGTGGACAGGTCGTCGCCCTCGAACACCACGTCGGGCCGGAACCCGGCCGCCTGGCACAGGTCGTCGGTCAGCCGCCGCAGGGCCGACACGGGCCGCAGGCTGATGAACGGCTCGCTGGCCACCTCGGACAGCCACAGCTGACCCCGCCCGGCCAGCCGGTGGTCGCGGGGCACGGCCAGCCGCAGCGGCTCCATGGCCAGCTGCCGGGTCAGCAGCGCGGCGTCGTGCGGCCGCCGGGTGCCGATCTCCAGGTCGGCCCGGCCGCCCGCCAGCGCCTCGGAGTTTATTTCGTCCCGGACTTGGGTCAGCTCGAACCGGACCTGGGGGTGGGCGGCGCGGAAGCTGCGCACCAGGTACGGCACCAGCCAGGTGCCCAGCGAATGCTGGAAGGCCAGGGCCACGGTCCCGGTCTCCGGCTCGAGCAGCTGGCTGACGGCGGCGATCCCGTCGTCCAGCTGGTGCAGCATGGCGTCGACGTGGTGCTTGAACACCGACCCGGCGTGGGTCATGCGCAGGATGCGCCCGGACCGCTGCAGCAGCGGGGTCCCGACCTCGGTCTCCAGCCGGGCCAGGGCCCGGGACACCCCGGACTGGGTCACCCCTTCCAGCTCGCTCACCTCGGTGACCGTGGTCCCGTCGGCGACCTGCTGGAACCAGCGCAGCGCATCGGTGTCCATAGACATGACGTTAGCTCATGGATTACTTGCCCTTTTTTCATTGGACGCATAGGTCATTCCTGGCGACACTTGATAACGAAAGACACCGAGAGGAGGAACAAGAAAATGAAGACCACCACCAGGCCGCTGGGGCGGCGTCTGGCCGCGATCCGGCACGACTTCCGGGGTGACCGGGAGGCCCGGGCCGCGCGTCGGGCCCTGCAGCGGGAACTGTCCAGCTACACCACTCCGTCCGAGCTGAACGACCTGGACGCCATCCTCGACCGCCACAGCGACGAGGAGACCGCCGACATCCGGCGCTTCCTGGCCAGCCGCCGCGTCGCCTAGGGAACCCCTACTAGGCTGACCGGATGGCGGACAATGAGGGGCGTACCCACCGGCTCGACCTGGACGACCAGACCCTGCGCGAGTGGGACGCGACCGTGCTGGCGTCCAGCCCGGACGGGATCGTGCTGGACCGGTCGGCCTTCTACCCGGGCGGCGGCGGGCAGCCCCCGGACCAGGGCGTCCTGCTCTGGGGCGGGGTGCAGACCCGGATCGAGGGCGTGCGCAAGGGCGATGACCTCTACCTGATTCCGGCCGAGGGCGACCCCCTCCCGCCCCCCGGCAGCACGGTCCGCGGCGCCGTCGAGGATGCCCGCCGCACCGCGCTGATGCGCACCCACTCCGGCCTGCACATCCTGTGCGGCGTGGTGTTCAGGGACTTCGGCGCCCTGGTCACCGGGGGCAACATGGAACCGCTGACCGCGCGCATGGACTTCAACCTGCCGCAGGTGCCGGAGGGGTTCCGGCAGGCCGTCGAGGACCGGTGCAACCTGGAGATCGACGCCGATCGCCGGATCGACGTGCGGGTGCTGCCCCGGGACGAGGCGTTCGCGCTGCCGGACATCATCCGCACCGCCACCAACCTGGTCCCGCCCGAGGTCAAGGACGTCCGGATCGTCGACATCGTCGGGCTCGACCAGCAGGCCGACGGCGGCACGCACGTGGCTTCCACCCGCCAGGTCGGCCGCATCCAGGTGGTCAAGATCGAGAACAAGGGCAAGGGCTTCCGCCGCCTGCGCATCCAGGTCTCGGACTAGGAAGGCCTGTTTAGCGATCAGCGGTCCGGGAAGCTCTGACCTGGTACGAAGGAATGGGCCGAACCAACGATGGAGGGGGCACCATGCCTGACTTCGGTGACATGGCCGACAAGGCCAAGGACTTCGCCGGCGACCACGACAAGCAGTCCGACGAGGGCCTGGACAAGGCCGCGGACTTCGCCAACGACAAGACGGGTGGCGGCCACGAGGGCCAGATCCAGTCCGGCGAGGACAAGGTCGAGGGCTACCTCGGCGTCGAGGACCAGGACCAGAACCAGAACCAGCAGTAGCCTCGGCACCAGTGAAGGGCCCCGCCCAGGCGGGGCCCTTTCGCTTTTCCCGGCACAATGGTCGGCGATGAGCACCGAAAACGAACCGCCGCCCCGGCCGCCGCTGGACCAGTCCGCCCTGCGGGCCGCCCTGGTCCGGCCGGGCGGTCTGTGGCGGGACATCGCCGTCGTGGCCAGCACCGGGTCGACCAATACCGACCTGGCCGGGCGGGCCGCCGCGGGCGCGCCCGAGGGCACCGTGCTGGCCGCCGAGGAACAGCGCCAGGGGCGGGGCCGGATGGGGCGGCGCTGGGTCAGCCCGCCCCGCTCGGCGCTGATGGTCTCGGTCCTGCTCCGCCCGGCCGAGGTGGCCCCGTCCCGGCGCGGCTGGGTGCCCCTGCTGGCCGGGGTGGCCGCCGCCCGCGCGGTGCGCCGGGTCACCGGGGTCGAAGCCACCCTGAAATGGCCGAATGACCTGCTGGTGGCGGACCGCAAGCTGGCGGGCATCCTGGCCGAGCAGTCCGGGGACGCCATCGTGGCCGGCCTCGGCATCAACGTGTCCACCACCGCCGAAGAACTACCGGAACCGGCCGGCGGCGCGCTGCCGGCCACGTCCCTGTGGCTCGAGCACGCCGCCTCCCTGGACCGGGCCGCGCTGCTCACCGCCCTGCTCGGCGAGTTCGAGCACTGGTACCGGGCCTGGCTCCGGACCGGACCGCCCGGCGACCCCGGGACCAGCGGCCTGCGCCGGGCCTACCTGGACCTGTCGGCCACGGTCGGCCGGGACGTCCGGGTCGAGCGGCCCGCCGGGCAGGTGACGGCGGGCCGGGCCACCGGCCTCGACGCCGACGGCCAGCTGATCGTCGAGGGGCCGGCCGGCCGTGAGGCCGTCAGCGCGGGTGATGTCCGGCATCTACGCTGATGCCCATGGCTCTCGACGCGTGGCCGGCCGGCCAGGACCCCGGGCCCGACGGTGGGCCGGAACGCAGCGTCCTCATCCTGCACCCGCACTGGAAGGTGCTGGTGGGCCCGGTGATCCTCGGCGTGATCGTGGTGGCCGCGGCGATCGCGGGGGCCCTGGCCATCCCGGCCGGTACCGAGGCCGGGACGGAACGGCTGGTGGTGCTGGCCGTGGCCGTGCTCCTGCTGCTGATCGTGCTGGTCCGGCCGCTGCTGCGCTGGAAGACCACCACCTACGAGCTGACCAGCGGCCGGCTGCGGGTCCGGGAGGGCATCGTGACCCGGCGCGGCCGGGACATCCCGCTCGCCCGGATCAGCGACGTGTCGTTCACCCGCAGCCTGCTCGACCGCCTGGTCGGGGCGGGGCGGCTGGTGGTGGAGTCGCCCGGCGAGCACGGCCAGATCGTCCTCACCGACATCCCGCAGGTGGAACGGGTCCAGGCCATCCTGTTCGACCTGGTCGAGCAGGAGCAGCACGGGGCGGCCCAGGACGACCGCCCGGACGACGGCTACTAGGGTCGGACCATGCGTCTCACCAAGCTTGAACACGCCTGCGTCCGGCTGGAAAAGAACGGCACCAGCGTCATCGTCGACCCCGGTAACTGGACCGGCCCGGGCGCGCTCGACGGTGCCGCGGCGGTGCTGGTAACCCACGAGCACTTCGACCACCTGAACGTGGACGCGGTGCGGGCCGCGCTGGACGCGAACCCGGACCTGACCCTGTGGGGCAACGACTCGGTGGTCGAGCAGTTCGACGACTTCGGTGATCGGGTGCACCGGGTCAGGGCCGGGGACGCCGTGGACGTGGCCGGGTTCAGCGTGCACGTCTACGGCCGGGAGCACGCGCTGGTGCACCGGGACATCCCGGTCATCCCCAACACCGGGTTCCTGTTCGACGGCACCGTGTTCCATCCCGGTGACAGCTACACCGTCCCCGAGGCCGACGTCGACATGCTGCTGCTCCCGGTCAGCGGCCCCTGGCTCAAGGTCGGCGAGATGATCGACTACGCTCGCGCGGTCGCGCCCCGGCGCGGGCTGGCCATCCACGACGGCCTGCTCAACGAGATCGGGGTCGCCATGCTGGCCAACTGGTTCGAGCTGGCCGGCCGGCCCAGCGGCGCCACGTTCGAGCGGCTGGACGTGGGCGGCGCCGCCGACCTCTGAGCCGCCTGGCCCGGCGGGGTCCGCCAACGCTCTACGATCAGGTTATGACCAGCGTTCTGCTCGCCGAGGACGATGAGTCCATCTCGGAGCCTCTTTCCCGCGCGCTCCGGCGCGAGGGCTACCACGTGGACGTGACCGCCGACGGCCCGTCCACGCTCGAGCGTGCGCTCAGCGACGCCGTCGACCTGATCGTGCTGGACATCGGGCTGCCGGTGCTGGACGGGCTGGAGGTCTGCCGCCGGGTCCGGGCCGAGGGCCACGCGGTCCCGGTGCTGATCCTCACCGCCCGGGCCGACGAGGTGGACACCGTGGTCGGCCTGGACGCTGGGGCCGACGACTACGTGACCAAGCCGTTCCGGCTGGCCGAGCTGCTGGCCCGGGTGCGGGCCCTGCTCCGCCGCGGCACCGCGGACAACGCTGTCGTCATGGGGGTCCGCATCGACCCCGAGGCCCGCCGGGCCTGGCACCGGGACGACGAGCTGGAGCTCACCACCAAGGAGTTCGACCTGCTCTGGATCTTGTTCCGGGACGCCGGCAAGGTGATCACCCGCGAGCAGATCATGCGCGAGGTGTGGGACGCCAAGTGGTGGACCTCGACCAAGACCCTGGACATGCACATCTCCTGGCTCCGCCGCAAGCTCGGCGACGACGCCCACAGCCCCCGCTACATCACCACCGTGCGCGGGGTCGGGTTCCGGTTCGAGCGCGGCGATTGACGCATGCGGCGCCGGCTCCTGCTGACCATGGTCGGCCTGACCGTGGCGGCCGTGCTGGTGGTCGGCGTGCCCACGATCGTGGTGGCCGACCCCGACACCCAGGCCCTGGTCCTCGGGCTGGGCGCCGCGGTGATCGTGGTCGCGGTGGCCGCCGCGCTGATGCTGTCCCTGCGGCTGTCCCGGCCGCTGGCCGAGCTGGCCGAGGCGGCCGACCGGCTGCGGTCCGGTGACCCCCGCCCCATCGGCCGCCGCTACGGCGTGGCCGAGCTGGACCAGGTGGCCGACGGCCTGGACAGCGCGGGCCGCCGGCTGACCAGCCTGCTCACCGCGGAACGGGAGCTGGCCGTGGACGCCTCCCACCAGCTGCGCACCCCGCTGACCGCGCTGTCCATGCGGCTGGAAGAGGTGATCGCGGCGGCCGACGACCCGGACGCCGTCCGCGAGGAGGGCGGGGCCGCACTGGCCCAGGCCGAGCGCCTGGCCGACGTGGTCAGCCAGCTGCTCGACCCGTCCCGCCGGGCCACGGCCGGGACCGCCTCGCTGACCGACATCGACGCGGTCATCAACCAGCAGGTGGTGGAGTGGGAGCCCGCCTTCCGCCGGGCCCGGCGCAAGCTGGTGGTCACCGGCCAGCGCGGGCTGCGGGCCCACGTCACCCCGGGCGGGGTGGCCCAGGTGCTGGCCACGCTGGTCGACAACGCGCTCATGCACGGGGCCGGCCCGGTCGAGATCCGCACCTCGCAGAACACCAAGTCGGCCGTGATCGAGGTCGAGGACCAGGGCAAGGGCGTGCCGCCGGAGCTGGTGTCCCGGATCTTCGAGCGCAGCGTCAGCACCCGGCCCGAGGGCACCGGGCTCGGCCTGTCACTGGCCCGGACCATGGCCGCGGCCGACGGCGGCCGGGTGGTCCTGGTCCGCCAGCGGCCACCGGTGTTCGCGGTGTTCCTGCCCCGCAACCCGCCCGCCTCCCGCTGGCGGCCGCCGCCGGCCCGCAGCGGCCCGGCCTAGGCTTGTTCCAGCTGGCCCGGGCCGCCCGGCCCATTTATTTCCCGTGACCGGCCAGCACCCCGCCGTACTCCGGTCCCCGCTCCGGTACCGGCCCGCTCCCATCGCACCGCCGTCACCGCCCCCGCCCGTGCCCCAGAAACCCGCCAGGTTGGCGCCGCACCTCAATGGGCCAGACCAGCCGCCCCGCGCGCAGGGCGCACCTCAGTAGCGGTGCAAAGGTAACTTTGCTCCGGCCATCACCGGTGTGAAGTTACCTTTGCACCGGTTGGTCGCCGTACCGGCCATCCCCGAGCCGACGCGGGTTGGCTCTACGCGGTCACCGCCGCGGGCGCCCGCCGGTCGGTGATCGCGTGCCAGCCCAGGTAGATCACCGCGGTCAGCACGAAGCCCACCTCGAAGGTGAGGTCGCCCGCCGCGCCCACGTGCTTGGGCACGACGCCGATGTACTCGGTCTGGTTCGAGAAGAAGATGATCGACACCACCACGCCGGTCAGCATGGCCACCGGCCCGGCCCAGTTCGTGT
>DASXMW010000072.1:0-13519 GCA_036495425.1 Streptosporangiaceae bacterium
GCGGCCGGGGGCGGCCCCCAGAGCCAGAAGTTGTTGTGGCCGCTGTAGGCGGTGGGCAGGCGGTGGGCCGGGCCGTACCGGGCCAGCGCCCCGGCCTCGCCGTAGTTGCCGGTCAGGATCGTGGTCCGGGCCCGCTCGGCCGCGGGCAGCGCCCGGTACTGGCGGGCGACCAGCGTCACCTCGCGCGGCCAGCCGATGCTCTCGGCCAGGTCGTAGTTGATCTTCTGCAGGGGCACCGCGTGCAGGGCCCGGGCCGGTAGCACGGGCAGCGCGATGGACAGCCCAATGGCCGCGCTGACCAGCATGACCGCACCCAGCCGGGGGGCGCTCAGCCGCGTCTTCCCCTCGGCCCGGCGGGCGGCCAGCCAGCGTTCGGCCGCCACCCCGCCCGCGGCGAACAGGAACGTGTAGGCCCCGCCCGGGTAGTAGGGCTTGCCGCCCAGCGCGAACTGCAGCACGACCGTGATCGCGCAGGCGAGGCCGAGCGGGCGGAACGACCGGGCCGCCGGGTTGCGCAGCGCCCAGACCAGGCCCGCCACCCAGATCGGGGTCAGCGCGGGCCCGGTGAAGAAGATCTGAGCCGGCCAGTAGGTGATCCGGTTGGTCCCGGCGTCGCCCTGCAGGGCGCGCAGCACGTCCAGGTTGGGCCAGCCGTGCCCGGCCTGCCAGATCAGGTCCGGCGCGGCCAGCGCCGCGGCGAGCAGCGCGCCGATCACCAGGTAGCGGCTGCGCAGCAGGTGCCGTTCCCGGGTCGCGGCCAGCCCCGCCAGCAGGGCCAGGACCAGGAACCCGATGTTCCACTTGGCCTCGGAGCCCACGCCCACGGCCGGCCCGATGGCCAGCCACCAGCGCGGGTCCTGGCTGGCCAGCAGGCGGGTGGCCAGCAGCAGGGTGATGGCCCAGAACACCATGTCCGGGGTGGTGGTGGTCAGCTCGTGGGTCGCGCCCAGGAACTCCCCGCAGGTCGCGGTGGCCAGCGCGGCCAGGATCTGCCCGGTCCGGCCCGCGCCCAGACGGCGGCTCATGGCCGCGGTGGCCAGGATCAGCGCGACCAGGGCCAGCGCGGGCAGCACCCGGAAACCGGCCAGCGTGTTGCCGGTGGCCAGCTGACCGAGCCGGGCCAGCAGCGGGGTCAGTGGCGGCTGGTCGACGTAGCCGAAGGCCAGGTGGTGCCCGGCGGACAGGAAGTACAGCTCGTCGCGGAAGTAGCCGTAGCGCGCGCTGACGGCCATTTCCAGCCCGAAGGCGGCGGCCGCGATCAGCGCGACCCAGACGGTGGCGGAGGGGTGGGCGGCCCGGTCCAGATACGGTGCGGGCCGGCGCGGGCGGCCGGTGGTGAGCATGGCCTTATCGTGGCCGGGCCGGGTGGTAGAGCACATCGGGCTGGCTGGCGATTCGGCTGGTGGTCCCCGGGTCGGACCTGAAGCCCGGCTGGCCGGCGTGTCTCCCCCGCGCGGAGGAGCCGGCTGCTCCCCCGCGCGGCTGATCCGCCGCCCCGGGGCCGCGCCGTAGCATCGGGTCGTGCACACCCTGGCCAGGCGGCTCACCAGCTTCCCGCAGGCGCTGGTCGTGCGGGTGAACAAGTGGCCGCGGCGCCGGCAGGAACTGCTGCAGGACGGGGCCCTGGGCGTGGCCCTGGCCGTGGTCAACGTCCTGTCGGTGCTGCCCTACCGGCACCAGCAGCACCCGCTGTGGCTGGCCATCGTGCTGGTCACCCTGCAGGGGGTGCTGCTCACCGGCCGCCGCTGGCACCCGGTGCTGATCGCGCTGGGCATCGGGGTCGCCCGGGTCGCCTACGACCAGAGCGGGCTGTTGTTCGCGCCGTTCCCGCTGGGGGTCGCCATCGCCTACTACACGGTGATGGACCGGACCGGCGCCGTCTGGCGCTGGATCGTGACCGGGTTCGTGGTGGCCGGGATCTCGGTGGCGCTGGCCGCGCCCGGTCACAACGAGCCCTACGACGCGATCACCCAGGCCTTCATCTTCCTCACCGCCGGGATCGCCGGGGTGCTGACCCGGGCCAAGCGGGCCACCCTGGCCGCGGCCGAGAGCCGGGCGGCCTGGGCCGAAGCCGAGCTGGACCGGCAGTCGTCCCGGGCCGCGGCCCAGGAGCGAGCCAAGATCGCCCGTGAGCTGCACGACGTGGTGGCCCACCACGTCAGCCTGATGGCCGTGCAGGCCGAGGCGACCGCCTCGCTGCTGCCGGCCCAGCCGGAGAAGGCCCAGCGTTCGGCCGACATCATCAGCGACACGGCCCGGGCCGCCCTGACCGAGCTGCGGCGCCTGCTCGGGGTGCTGCGCAGCCCGTCCGAACAGCTGGAAACCGCCCCGTCGGCCTCCCTGAGCGAGCTGGGCGGCGTGCTCGATCAGGTGCGTGGGGCCGGGCTGGAGGTCGATTTCGACGTGCGGGGCACGCCGGCCCGGCTGGCGCCCGGCGTGGACCTGACCGCGTTCCGCATCGTCCAGGAGGCGCTCACGAACACCATCCGGCACGCCCGCACCGCCCGGGCCACCGTCACCCTGACCCACGAGCCCGGGTACATCACCGTGTCGGTGGCCGACTCCGGGGCGCGCCGGGGCCCGGACCTGGCCGTGGCCGGGGAGCGCGAATCGGCGCTCACCGGGTCCGGCCTGGGCCTGGCCGGCATCGCGGAACGGGTCGCCTCCTGTGGCGGCCAGCTGTCGGTGGGGCCGACGGCGTCGGGCGGCTTCTCCGTCACCGCCCGGCTGCCGGCCCGGTGACCAGTCCCATGGACCGCGTGGCGTCCCCGATCCGGGTCCTGGTCGTGGACGACCAGGAGCTGGTCCGGTCCGGGTTCTGCGTGATCCTGGACAGCGCCGACGGCATCACCGTGGCCGGTGAGGCCGCCAACGGCGAGGCCGCGGTGGCCGCCGTGGCCGAGACCCGGCCCGACGTGGTGCTGATGGACATCCGGATGCCGGGCATGGACGGGCTGGCCGCCACCCGGATCATCACCGCGGGGGACGGGTCCGGGCGGCCCAAGGTGGTCATGCTCACGACCTTCGACCTGGATGACTACGTCTATGAGGCGCTGCGCGCCGGCGCCAGCGGGTTCCTGCTCAAGGACTCGCCCCGGCACGACCTGATCGCCGCGGTCCGGGCCGCGGCCGCCGGTGACGCGCTGCTGGCCCCGTCGGTGACCCGCCGGCTGATCGAGGCGTTCGCGCGGCGGCCACCGGAGGCGGCCCCGTCGCCGTCCCGGCTGGCCTCGCTGACCGCCCGCGAGCAGGACGTCCTGCTCCTGCTGGCCCGCGGCCGCAGCAACGCCGAGATCGCCACCACCTTGTTCGTCAGCGAGGCCACGGTCAAGACCCACGTCGGCAACCTGCTGGCCAAGCTCGGCCTGCGCGACCGGGTGCAGGCGGTCATCCTGGCCTACGAGACCGGCCTGGTCATCCCGGGCGACCCGTCCGCCTGAGGCCTCAGACTCGAGCAGCGCCCCAGTCTGAGCAGGCCGTCCCAGACGGCGCGCCGCTTCTTGCTGTTATCAGGACATGGCCACTTGGCCAGAGACGAGCCAATGTACGTAATGATCCCTTTGCGGACACTCTTATGTACGCAGAGGGACCATTGCACACATAGCAAACCCGCGGGTTCTGGGGCCAGCGGGTTCTGGGCTAGGGGTTCTGGGGCCGCGGAGCCCGGGGGAGAGCCGGTCCAGGGGCGGCGGGGCTGATCAGGGCAGGAGGCGGCTGGCGTGGCGGTGGTAGATGTCCCGCATCAGGTCGGGGTCGGGCGCGGTGTCCGGGCGGAGGGCGGCGCCGATGTCGCGCATGAAGGCCAGGGCCGGTTCGGGTGGTCCCCACACGCCCAGGACCAGGGCGGGTTCATCGAAGGGGTTGCTGAAGGCGTGGCGCTGGCCGCGCGGGGCCACGAACATCGAGCCGGCCCGGGCCTCCTCCGGCTCACCGTCGCCGCCGACCAGGAGCCGGCCGGTGAGCACGTAGATGGCCTAGTCGAACTCGTCGTGGGCGTGCGGGATCGGCCCGCCGAAGCGGGCCGGTACCGAAAGCTCCATGGCCGCGAACCCCGGTGGCTGGGCGGCCTGCCCGGCCAGGATGTGCGTGGGCTGGCCGGCGTAGGGGAAGGACGCCCCCTGCCCTCGGTGCGTCAGCAAGGTCATGGCCTATTCATAGCGGCCACGGGCTCGCGGGGACAGCGGTCAACCGTCGGCGAACTGCTGGGCCAGTTTGGCGGGGGCGCGGGCGAGCCAGCCGTCGGTGAGGGCTTCCCGGAGGAGGGGGCGGGTGATCTCGGGGAGCTGGATCAGGACGGCGGCGTAGCCGTCGAAGTGCGGGATGGTGAAGTAGCAGTCCGGGTGGGCGGCCAGCAGGGCTTCCTTTTCGGCCAGGTCCTCGGTGCGGATGGCCAGGATGGGGCCGTCGGGCGGGGTCTGGTCGCCGAAGCGCTTCAGGTCGGCCTTACTGAACGGGCGTTCCCAGGCGAACGCCTTACCGGCGACGGCCCAGGTGCGGGTGCCGTGGCGCTCCGTCTCGCTGACCTCGGGCAGGGCCAGAGCGAGGCGGGCGACGTCGTCAAGGGTGAGCACGGCGGCGCAGCCGGAAGCCGGGCTTGCGGTGCGGGTCGGCCAGCGGGACCAGCCGCTGCTCGCCGGACACGGTGATGGCGTGCAGCGGCGCGGCGGCCACCCCGAGCACGCTGCCGAGCTGGGACCGGCCCTGGCGGCCGAGGATGAGCGGGACGATCCGCCGCATCACCGCGGTCAGCCCGGGCAGCGGGCGGCCGAACAGGGTGATCTCGGTGATCAGGCCCTCGTGGTTGAGCCGGATCAGCTGGGCTTCCTCCAGCGCCTGGCGGCCGCAGCGGCCGTAGTAGAACAGGGCCCGGGTCCGGTCGTCGCCGACCTCGGTGTGGAAGCGGATGTCATCGATGACCTTGAACGCGGCGATCATCACGTCGGCCACGCGGTCCCGGCCGTCGAAGGTGAACTGGGCGGTCAGCGGGGAGATCAGGACGGCGTTGTCGGCCAGGCAGGCGATGGCCCGGGTGGCGTCGCGGTTCTCGGCCGCCTGCCGCCACTGGGCGATGGTCCGGTCGGCCCGGCTGGTGCCCGTGGCCTGGCTTTCTGCGTCCGGCATCGCAAACCTCCCGTGCACCCAGCCTACGTCGCGGGGCCGGTGAGCCTCCCGGGCCGGTAGGACGCGAGTTCCCCGGTGCTCACCCCGGCCAGCAGCTCGCTGGTCATCAGCTCGGCCAGGTGCGCGCCCAGGGTCACGCCGCTGTGGGTGACCGCCACGTACAGGCCGCCGGTGCCAGGCAGCCAGCCCACGATCGACTGGCCGTCGGCGGGCATGGGCCGGACGCAGACCCGGTACCCGGTCACCGCGGCCCGGTCCAGCCCGCTGGTCACCCGGCGGGCTCGCCGCAGCAGCTCTTCGGCCAGGTCACCCAGGTGCGGCTCGGCGGTGTGCAGGTCGGCGTGCACGTCCGGGGCCTCCAGGTGCACCCGGCCGCCGGTGTGGGGGCGGAAGTCGATGTCCGGCGCGTGCACCATCCGGGCCGGGCCCGCGTCAGCGGAGTCGACGGGGCCGGCCTCGACCACCAGGCCGGGGGCTTCGGCCCCCGGCGCCGACCACGGGACCAGCGGCAGCGGATGGGCCGAGCCGGCCAGCGCGGCCAGTTCCGGGACCCAGCGGCCCGCGCAGCAGACCACCACGTCGGCCGGGATGACCTGGCCGGCCGCGGTGCGCACCGCCCGCACCTGCCCGCTCGCCACGTCCAGGCCAGTCACGTGGCCGGGCTCGCCGGTCAGCACGGTCGCTCCGTGCTGGCGGGCCAGCACGGTCAGCTCGGCGATCATCGGCTCGGTGAGCAGGTAGCCCTCTTCGGGGAACCAGGCCACGGCGGCCACGTCCGGCGGCAGCCGCAGGGCCGGCTCCAGTCCGGCCGCGTCGGCCGGGCTGATCAGGTGAGCCGGGTAGCCCCACCCGGCCAGGCGGTCCACCCGGGCCGACAGCTCGGCGGCGGCGGCCGGGGTGGCGGCCCACTCCAGGTTGCCGGACGGCCGGTACCAGTCCGGGCCGCCGAGGCTCGCGGCCAGCCCGGACCAGGCCCGCAGGCCCGCGTGGTTCAGGTCGTGGTAGGCCCGGGGCACCTTGTTGTTGGCGTTCAGCCAGGCGAAGCTGGACCGGGTCGCGGCCGAGCCGGGCTGGTTCTGCTCCAGCAGGGTTACGCGGGCGCCGGGGCCCGCGGCCCTGGCCAGCCGGGCGGTCAGGGTCACGCCCAGCACGCCCGCCCCGATCACCACGTACTGCCGCGCCCCCGGCCCGGGCGGCGCTCCGGCCGGCACGGCGGCCTACCGGCGCCGGCGGGCGATGGGCACCGCGGGCAGCTCCCCGACCTCCTGCCTGGTCACGCTGAGCTGCAGCCCGTCGTCGTCCAGGTCGCGGACCGCGGACAGCGGGATGGCCACGTCCTTGCGGCCCCACAGGTGACCCTCCTGGAGCAGCACGTGGGTCACCTGGTGGGTGCCGGGGTCGATGACCAGGCCGTCGACGTGCCCGATGGCCCCGTCGGTGGCGTGGGCGGCCACCGCGTGCACGGCCACGCCGCGGTCGCCGTCCGGCAGCGGTGCGTCGCTGGTCACGGTGAGCGCGGTTTCCGGCACCGTGTTGCCGCTGAGGTTGATCTCGTCGGCGTAGTACGGCCGGGTGACGAACTGGGCCGGCCCGTAGGTGTCGTAGGCCTCGCTGCCCGGCACGAACTCGGTGAACTCGGCCGAGTCGAGCTGCTCGAACTCCTTCTTGCTGATGGTCAGCGCGATGGCCCCGCTGTTCGGGTCCACCTCGCTCACGTCGCTCAGCGGGACGAACCGGCCGAGCCCGGACCGGTGGGCCGGCTCGACCACCAGGTGGGTGATGACCCACGGGCTGGTCCCGCGGTCGGCCACCACCCAGACCAGGTGGCCTACCTCCCCGTCGGTGCAGCGGACGTGGGCGCCGATGGTGTACTGAACGTCGCTGGGCATGGCTTCCTCCGCTGGTACGGGCGGGATGACCCCTGTCTTCCTATCACGGCGGCCGGCTCATAATGGCGGGGTGGGATGGCACGACGTGGCGAACCAGATGCGCAGCCGAATGGGGGCGTCGATCTTCCAGCGGGTCGCGGGCCCGGAAGGCCCCGCGCACCACGAGGTGATCTTCGCCCCGGACGGCGAGCGATGGTTCTCCGGCGACCGCCCGATCCGCCGGGTGCACGGCGACTCGTCGATGTTCGTGGGTGGCCTGCGGGCCCTGCTGCTGCAGTCCCTGCACCCGCTGGCCATGGCCGCGGTGGCCGGGCACTCCGGGTACAAGGGTGACCCGTGGGGCCGCCTGCAGCGGACCAGTTACTTCCTGGCCGTCACCACGTTCGGCCGGGCCAGCGACGCGCAGGCCACCATCGCCCGGGTCCGCGCCGTTCACCAGCGGGTCACCGGGACCGCCCCCGACGGGCGCCCGTACGCGGCGGCCGACCCGCACCTGCTGACCTGGGTGCACATCGCCGAGGCGGACAGCTTCCTGCGCGCCCACACCCGGTTCGGGTCCGAGCCGCTCGACCAGGCCGGCCGGGACGGCTACGTCGAGGACATGGCCCGGATCGGAGCCGAACTGGGCGTACCGGACCCGCCGCGCACCGAACGCGAGCTGACGGCCAGGATCGAGGCCTACCGGGGCGAGCTGGCCAGCACGGCCGCGGCCCGGGCGGCAGCCCGGTTCCTGCTGCTGAACCCGCCGCTGCCGGTCGTCGCCCGGCCGCCGTACGGGCTGCTGGCCGGGGCGGCGGTGTCGCTGCTGCCGGGCTGGGCCCGCTGGCCGCTGCGGCTGCCGTGGCTGCCCGGGGCCGAGGCGGCCCTGGTTCGGCCGGCCGGGCAGGCCATGGTGGGCGCGATCCGGTGGGCGACCTCGGCGCCCCGCCCGTCGGACGAAGCGGCCTGACGCCGCGCGATCAGGTCACGTTCCAGGCGGCGGCCAGGGCGGCCGGGCCGGCCAGGATGGCGACCGCGCCCGCGGCTTCCAGTTCGCCGGGCGCCCCGTAGCCCCAGCCCGCGCCGACGCAGGGCAGGCCGTGCTCGCGGGCGCCCAGGACGTCCTGGCTGCGGTCGCCGACCATGGTCGTGCCCGGGGACGTCCCGATGCGCCGCAGCACCTCGGCGATCACCGCGCTTTTGGAGGGCCGGCCCGCGCCGGCGGTGTCGCCGCAGATGGTGGCGAACCGGCCGGCCAGGCCCAGGTGTTCGAGCATGGCCACGGCCGACGGCTCCAGTTTGCTGGTGGCCACGGCCAGCCGCACGTTGTCCCGGGCCAGCCCGTCCAGCAGTGCTTCGATCCCCGGGTAGACCTGCGCCTGAAAGGCGAAGCCCTCGGCCACGTAGATCCGGCGATAGGCCGGGATGACCCGATCGGTGGCGTCGCCGATCAGGGGCGGAAGGGCCTGGTAGAACGGTGGGCCGACCAGGGAACGCTCGACGTCGGGCGGCAGCGCGGGCACGCCCTCCTCGGCGAACGCCTTGCGCAGCGCGGCCAGGATCGACGGTCCCGAGTCGACCAGGGTGCCGTCCAGGTCGAACAGGGCGGTGTCCGGGCGGTCGAGCGTGGTCATGTGGTCCTCACTGGTCCGGGGGCTGAGATCCGGGCGGAGCCAGCAGGCCCGCGAGGATCCGGGTCAGGGTGCGGTCGAACGGGTCGTCGGGACCGGCCGGGCCGGGCGGGCGGCCGGCAGGCCCAGCGGCCGGCCCGGGGGCGGCGGCTCCGGTGGCCTGGCCGCCGCCCTGGCCGGACAGGGCGGCGGCCAGGTGCGGGTAGCGGCCGTCGGCGACGGCGGCGATGAGGTAGCCGGCCAGGGCGCCCTGCCAGTCGGCCAGTTGCTGCCCGGCCCGTTGCTGGTCGGCCTCGGTGCGGGCCAGCAGGCGGACCAGGCCGGTGAAGATGCCGACCGTCTCCAGCCGGGCACTGTGGTCCAGGCCGGTGGTGTCCAGCACGGCCAGGACCTGCTCGGTGTAGGCGATGGCGTTCGGCCCGGGCAGGACGCCGACGGCGGGCAGGTCGATGAGCCACGGGTGCCGCTGGTAGATCCGCCGGGCCTGGCGGGCCAGCTGGAGCAGGCCGGACAGCGGGTCTCCCGGATGAGGCTGCTGGGGTTTTTGGGGTTGCTGGGGTTCGGGTGGGACGGAGGGGCTGAAGCGGTACTCGCCGGCGGCTTCGTCCGCCATCAGCTCCAGGATCTCGTCCCGGGTGCCGACGTAGCGGTACAGCGAGGCCGGTCCGGTCCCGATGGCGGCGGCTACCGATCGCATGGTCACCGCGGCCAGGCCGCCCTGGTCGGCCAGGGTCATCGCGGCCCGGGCGATCTCGGCCCGGCTGTGCTCCGGGACCGGCCCGCGGGCCGAGCGCTCCGGGCGCAACCAGATGCTCTCCATTGCGAACACAGTACTCAGTACGTAGGGTGGGTTTAAAGCGAACACTGATCGCAGTTAAGGGAGGCGGGATGACGGGCACGGCGGGTGCGGGGCAGGCGGCGCCGGACGGGGCACGGGCTGCGGGGGCGCGGGCCCCGTCCGGGACGGCGGATGGGGTGGGGTGGCCCGATGGGGCGGGGATGCCCGATGGGGTGAGGGTGCCTGATGGGGCGGGGTGGCGGAGTGCGTGGACGCCGGCCGCGTACGCGCGGAACGGGGCGGTGGAGATCGCGTATGACCGGCTGGCGGGGGCGGAGGGGGATCCGCTGCTGCTGATCATGGGGCTGGGGGTGTCGCGATTCTGGTGGCCGGCCGGGCTGGCGCGGGAGTTCGCGGGCCAGGGGTTCGCGGTGGCCCGCTATGACCAGCGGGACGCGGGGCAGTCGACCCGGCTGACCGGGAGCGGGCCGCGTAACCCGTTCGCGGCGGTGGCCCGGAGGCGGAGCGTGTACACGGCGGAGGACATGACCGATGACGCGGTGGCGGTCCTGGATGCGCTGGGGTGGGCGCGGGCGCACGTGTTCGGCGCGTCGCTGGGCGGGGTCATCGCCCAGCGGGTGGCGCTGCGGCACCCGGACCGGGTGCTGAGCGTGACGTCGGCCATGGGCCTGCCGAGCGACGCCTCGGGGCTGGCGGCCGGCCGGTACGTGCGGTTCGGGCTGCTGGCCCGGCTGGCCCGGTCCAAGTACCCGCCCGGGCGGGAGGGCGACATCCAGGCCGGGCTGGCCGTGGCCCGCGGTGTGGCCTCGCCGGCCTATCCGTTCGACGAGGACGCGGCCCGTGAGTGGATCGAACGCGAGGCCGACACCGGCCCCCGCGACACCGAGGCTCAGTCGCGGCAGGCGGGCGCACCCTGGCACGGGCCCCGGCTGCGTGAGCTGAGCCAGCCGGTGCTCGTGCTGCACGGCGACCGGGACCCGATCCTGCGGGTCAGCGCGGCCCGGGCCACGGCCCGGGCCATCCCGGGCGCCCGGCTGGTGATCTTCCCCGGCATGGGCCACGAGCTGCCCGCGCCGTTGTGGCCCGCCATCGCCCGTGACGTGCGGGCCCTCGCCGATCAGGCGGTGGCGGGCTGAGCGCCGGCGCCGTCGGGGGTGTCGACGCCGTCTGGGGTGAGGACGTAGCCGTCCACGTCGACCGCTTCCGGCTCCGGGGCCGGGACGGGCGGGGCGGGCGCGTGCACCGGGCCACGGACCGAGAACGGGGCCGGGACCGGGCCGGTGAAGCGGGGGGTGCCGTGGGCCCGGGGCAGGGCGGCCCGGGCCGCCGGCGACGTGACCGCGGCCGGGCGGAGGCGGGGGGCGGCCGTGGTGACCCGGGCCGGGAGCAGCGGGGCGGCCGGGTGGCAGGTCAGCGCGGGGCGGGCCGCGGGCGCCACGCGGCGGTCGACCACGTTGACCAGGAGGTTGGGGCGGGCGGACAGGGCCTGCTGGCAGCGGAAGCGGCAGGTGGTGCAGGCGCCGCTCCGGGCCCGGCGGCGGCGGATCGAGCGGGTGAGCCAGACCAGGACAATGGCCGCGCCGACCTCGGCGCCGAGGATGACGGCGATCTCCAGCACGGTGCCGAACATCCCGAGGAGGTGGCCGATCGTCTTATGCCAAAGGACGTAGATACCGACGCCGATCACGGCCAGCGTGCCGGTGCTCGGGGCGTAGCAGACCATCGAATGCTCTCTTCCTGCTGGTGCTCGGGCCGATGCGGGGGATCGGTAGCGCTGCGCCGTTGGAGCGCCAGGGGAAGCGAGGGTCAGGCGCCATCACCGCCCAAGATGACCACCTGCCATTGGGGAGACACTCAGCGCGATTGTCTCTCGCAATTGCCTGGCTGTAAACAACGCATTCAGGGCTTTCGCGCGGCAAATGCGGTGTTTCAGCGCGAGGCCGCGACGCACGTGCGGGGCCGGGTGAGGCCGGCCCGGGGCCCGGTGGGCGGGAGCGGTGGCCACCATCACCGATGGCAAGGTAGTAGCAAGCGGGCCCGGCGCGCGACCCAGGAGGAGAACCAGTGACGCAGAGCACAACCGGCGAGGGCCAGGCGGGCCGGGACAACGCGGCGATCCCGGCGCTGCTGCGGCATTTCGAGGACCTGCGGGAGCGGAATCACGGTGGGGAGACGTCGCGGGCGGGCAAGGAGGAGAAGTTCGCCGAGGCCGCGGCGCTGATCGGGCCGTACGCGCGGCAGGTGCTGGCCGAGATGAACCAGGCCACGCTGCTGGGGACCGGCGAGATCGAGGCCAGTGGGGTGCGGGCCAGCGCGGACGGGGGCCGGGAGGCGGTCTGGACCCTGTCCTGGCCGGAGCAGCGCCAGGCGGGCATCGACCCGATCACCATCGACGCCACCTACGGGGCCGGGTTCCATCACCCGCACCTGCGCGGGGCGACGGTGGGGACCTGGCCGCTCAACGTGTTCGACGACGATCAGGCCCGGGCCGAGCTGCCGGTACTGCGGGCCATCGCCGCCGCCGACCTGCACAATCTGGTGTTCCAGCGGGACTTCCGGATCGTGCCCGCCACCACCCGGGGGGCCTAGCCGGGGGCGCCGGCCGGCCGGGCGCTCAGGGCCGCGTCGACCTCGGCCTTCCAGCGGCGCTTGTCAGCCTCGGGGGCGAAGCAGGCGTCGAACGAGTTGCGGGCCAGCGTGGCCAGCTGCTTGTCGTCCAGGCCGAGCTCGCGCCGGACCGCGGCCACGTTGTCGTCCAGGTAGCCGCCGAAGTAGGCCGGATCATCGCTGTTCAGGCAGACGCGCAGGCCCGCGGCGAGCATGTCCGGGAGCACGTGGGCGGTGAGCGTGTCCACCACCTTCAGGGCCACGTTGGACAGCGGGCACACGGTGAGCGGGAGCTGCCGGTCGCGCAGCAGGCCGACCAGGGCCGGGTCCTCCATGGCCCGGATGCCGTGATCGATGCGCTCGGCCCCGAGCAGGTCGACCGCCTCCCAGACGTAGTCCGGCCCGCCCTCCTCGCCGGCGTGGGCCACGCGGTGCAGGCCTTCGGCGGCGGCGCGCTCGTAGACGTCGCGGAACAGGGCGGGCGGGTGGCCGATCTCGGCCGAGTCCAGGCCCACGCCGATGAACTGGTCGCGGAAGGACAGGGCGGCGGACAGGGTCTCGTCGGCGGCGGTGGCGCCCAGATCGCGCAGGAAGCACACGATGAGATCGGCCGACAGGCCGAGCCGGTCCCGGCCGTCGGCCAGCGCCCCGGACAGGCCCGCGAACACCGCGGCCAGCGGCACGTCGTTGGCCAGGTGGGTCTGCGGGTCGAAGAAGATCTCCGCCCGGCGCACCCCCGCGGCCGCCGCCCGGTCCAGGTAAGCCGTGGCCAGGTCGTAGAAATCCTGCTCGGCCCGCAGCACGGGCAGGTTGGCGTAGTACAGGTCCAGGAACGACTGCAGGTCCGCGAACCGGTACCGGGCCCGGAGCTCGGCCAGGTCGGTGGTGGGCAGCGTCACCCCGTTGCGGGCGGCCAGGGCGACCAGCATCTCCGGCTCGAGCGTGCCTTCGATGTGCAGGTGCAGCTCGGCGGCCGGCAACGGCTCCACGGGTGACATCGGCGGCACCTCTCCTCGGTCGGCTAGTCAGCCGGTTGAACTGGCGTTCAAGGTTAGTTTCACCTGACTGTCAAACCGGGGTGGGGACCCGAGGTCAAGACCTTCGATAAAAGTGAGAGCTCGGGCGGTGCGGACGGTCAGCTGGGCGCGGTCCTCAGCCGTAGGCGTACCGGAGCAGGACGCGGCGCAGCGCGGGCACGAAGCCGATCGTGATGAGCAGGGTGACGATGGCCGCGGACAGGAAGGTGCCGGCGCCGCCGGCCCCGGTGGCGGCCGGTGGCGCGATGACGGCCAGGAGGGCCAGACCCGCGGTCAGGCCGCCGAACAGGCAGGCGGCGACGGTGGGCACGAAGTCGTCCGGCAGCAGGTCGGCGCGACGGCCGCGCTTGCGCTGGTAGCGGCGGGCCAGCAGGTAGCCCTCGAGCAGGATCAGGCCGGGGATCAGGGTGAGCAGCCGCAGGGTGACCGCGTCACTGCTGGTCTCCAGGACCGCGG
>DASXMW010000073.1:0-2995 GCA_036495425.1 Streptosporangiaceae bacterium
CGTCGTAGACCCGGACCGCGGCCAGCCGGCCGTCGGGGCCCCGTTCCCAGACGCCCAGCCCGGCCTGGGGCGGCAGGTCACGGTCGCCCCAGCGCACGCAGTTGTACTCCACCGCGCAGCGCACCCCGTCGTCGGTCACCATGCAGTCCTGCAGGCTGATCCCGCCGCCCGCGCTGAAGCAGCGGGTGAAGTACGAGCGCAGCTCGGCCGGGCCCCGGTGCGTCAGGTGCGGGCCGATGGGCTCGCGGTAGTACCCGTCGGGATCGAAGTCGGCCACGATCGCGTCCGCGTCGCCCGCTTCCAGCGCCGCCCAGTAGCGGCCCACCACGTCCCCGGGACGGGCCGTCCCGGGCCGGAGCAGGGGTGGCCGCAGGTGCCGGCGCCCGTCCACCGGCCACTGGCTGCAGTAGGTACGGAACACCACCGACAGCTCGTCGGGGAACTCGGCCACCACCGCCACCGGCCAGGCCACCTGCTGCCCGTCGTCCACGGTCAGGTGGGCCAGCAGCTCGAGCACGGCCCGGTCGCCGATGTGCGTGGTGGCCACGGTCTCGGTCCGCGCCCCGTGCTCGGCCATCCAGGCGTGATTCTCCTGCACGTACTCCCGCAGGTGACGGTGGCCGTGGACCTCGCCGGCCCGCGGGTCGTACACCACCACGCGGCCGGGCCACGCGGTCTCCAGCAGGTGGGCGTCACCGTTGTTGAGCGCGGTGAAGTACTGCCCGATGGGATCGGCCTGGCTCGCGGCCCGCGTCTGCTTGCGGGCCAGCTCGACGGCGCTGACGAAGTCCGGAAACCACGGCATGATCACATCCTCGCCGCCTGGACCGGCCAGCGATAGGCCCCGGGGGCCACGACCAGTGATGGCCCGGGGGTCGCGCCCGTCAGCCCGTCAGCCGGGCGGGGCCAGCTCGTCATGCGCTCGGGGCTTTGACCGGCGTGACGTGCGGGAGCCGCCGTGGTAGCTTCGCCGTATCGGATAACGGTATAGAAGTACCATTATGTGAGATTTTGTGGGCGATGGCGGGGGCGGCGGCGCGACCGGGCGGGCCCGGCTCGGGTTCTTCGCGATCTGCCTGGCCTACTGCGCGATCATCCTCGACGCCAGCGTGCTCAACGTGGCGGTCCCGGCCATCCGGGCCGGGCTGGGCACCTCGATGGCCGGCGCCCAGTGGGTGATCGACGCCTACACGCTGCCGCTGGCGGCGCTGCTGCTGACGGCCGGGGCGCTGGGCGACCGGATCGGGCTGCGGCGCCTGCTCCTGGGCGGTATCGCGGTGTTCACCGTGGCCTCGGCCGCGTGCGCGGCCGCCCCCGGCCCCGGGGCGCTGATCGCGGCCCGGGCCGTCCAGGGGGTGGGCGCGGCCGCCCTGCTCCCGGCCACCCTGGCCATGATCCCGTACTTGTTCCCGGCCGCCAGCGGTCAGGCCCGGGCCGCGGTGACCTGGGTCGCGGCCGGCGCGGTGGCGGTCGCGCTCGGCCCGCTGACCGGCGGCGTCCTGATCGGGGCCTTCGGCTGGCGCAGCATCTTCCTCATCAACCTGCCGATCGGCGTGGTCAGCGTGGGCCTGATCGCGGTCAGTGTGACCGAGACCCCGCGGCGGGCGGCCCCGATGGACCACGCCGGGCAGGCGGCCGCGGTGGCGGCCCTCGGCCTGCTGACCGCCGCGCTGATCCTGGGCGGGGCGGCCGGCTGGGGTGACCCGGTCACGCTCGGCGCCCTGGCCGCGGCGATCGCGGCCGGGGCCGGCTTCTGGTGGTGGGAGCGGCGGGCCCGGCACCCGCTGGTGCCGCCGTCGTTCTTCACCGACCGGGCCCGCACCGTGGCCATCGCCAGCGCGGGCCTGATGGGCTTCGCGTTCTACGGCACGCTGTTCGTGACCTCGCTGTACTTCCAGCAGTTGCGCGGCCTGTCCCCGGCCGCGGCCGGGGCGGCGCTGCTGCCGCTGACCGCGGGCAGCGCGATCGGGCCGCTGCTGCTGTACCGGCCGCTGGCTCGCCGCTACGGCCACCCGCCGCTGCTGCTGGCCGGGTTCGTTTGCTGCGCGGCCGGCACCGCCACCCTGGCCTGGCTCGGGCCCCGGACCAGTTACGCGGTCGCGGCCACCGGCCTGCTGCTGACCGGGGCGGCCAGCACGATCGCGTTCTCCGCGCTCACCTCGCTGCTGATGTCCAGCGTGGCCACCGGGCAGGCCGGGCTCGGCTCCGGCCTGCAGAACACCACCCGCCAGAGCGGCGCCCTGATCGCGATCTCGGTGCTGGGCTCGGTGCTCAGCCCCGGCCTGGCCGGAGGCCGGCTGACCGCCGCCTTCGTGCTCATCGGCCTGGCCGCCCTGGCCGGCGTCACCGCGGGCCTGCTGGCCGTCCGTCAACCACAGGTTGACGATCTCGCGTCGTCAACTTACGGTTGACGCATGAGCCCACTCAACATCAGCCTCACCGACCTGATCAACCGTCTCGACGCCGACCTCCCCGGCACCAGCGACCTGGCTCGCATCAGCGAAGCGCAGCTGCGAGCTCACACCCTGTCCGACCTCGGTGACCAGCTCGTGGGCCACTACGTGGGGAAGGCCAAGCAGGCCGGCGCGTCATGGAGCGAGATCGGCGAGGCCATCGGGGTCTCCAAGCAGGCCGCCCAGCAACGCCACGCGCCCGCCCCGTTCGAGCGGTTCACCGACCTGAACCGGCACAGCATCGTGCTGGCCCAGGAGGCCGCGCGGAGCCACAAGCACGACTTCATCGGCACCGAGCACATGCTGCTCGGCCTGCTCGGCGAGCCGCGGGGCCTGGCCTACGAGGTGCTGATGGCGAAGTCCGGCCCGGAACAGCGCATCCAGGACGCGGTCGAGGAAGCGATGCCGCCGGCCGGGAAGAAGGCGCCGCGGGGTCACATCGCGTTCCGGCCCGAGAGCAAGGAGGCCATCGACCAGGCCCTCCGCGCGTCGGCCGACCTCGGCCACGACTGGGTCGGCACCGAGCACCTGCTGCTGGGGCT
>DASXMW010000074.1:0-32989 GCA_036495425.1 Streptosporangiaceae bacterium
ATACGGGAACCCGCGATACCGTGACAAGCAGGACTACCGTTAGCTACTTCGTCCGGAAATCGGCCAAGCACGCGGGCTGCGCCTGTCAGGCGCCGTCCCGCTGCCCTCAGGTGACCTGGACGGTGGCCGGGTCGAACGCGCCGCGGGCCCCCGGCCCGGCGAATGCAGGGTCATGGTCATCAGGGTCTTGATCACGGCGCGTTTGCGGGACAGGTCCAGGGCTTCCCACACGGCTGCCGCGTTCTCGGCGGCGACCATCGGCGCGATCACGTTTTCCCGCACGGCCTCCGCCAGGTCCTCCTCGATATCGCTGAGCCGTTTGTTCGCGCGGGCGGTGGCGGCCAGCATCTGGGCGCGGTCGATCAGGCCCAGCGCCTGGTCGGCGGCCATCTCCTCCAGGTTCCGGCGGATCGCCGCCGCTTCCTCCCGCAACGCCGCCACATCCGGGCCGCCCTCCCGGACCGCGATGAGGCCGGCGGCGTCCGGGCGGGACAGCCGCCCGATCACCAGCTTGGTGATGAACTCCTCCACCGGGACGGCCTGCCGGGCCACGTGCCCGCCGCGCCAGGTGCGGTTGCGGGTGGCCGGGGAGCACCGGTAGACGTGATGGCCGGTATGGGAGGGCAGGCCGGTGACCACGTTCCCGCATGGGCACAGCGCCAGCCCGCCCAGCAGCGTCCGCACCCCGCGCGGGGGTTTGGAGCCGCTCTGCCGGCACCATCATCGGTGTAAACAGTCCGAGGGCTGGCGGCTCCGGCAACTCAGCCCCGGCGTCATGTGCTGGACCACGCCCGCCGGGCGGCGTTACCTGACCCTCCCGGCCCCGATCTCTGACTGATGTCGCCCTCAGTTGGCGGCGTGCTTGTCGAGGAACTCGTAGACGTCGGCGTCGTCGACGCCGGGGAAGATGCCGGCCGGGAGGGCCGACAGGACGTGGCTGTGGGCGCGGGCCGACGGCCAGGCCATGCCCTCCCAGCGGGCGGACAGGTCGGCGGGCGGGCGCTTGCAGCAGTCGCCGTCCGGGCAGGCCGAGCGCATCCGGGTCGAGGTGTCCCGGCCGCGGAACCAGCGCGAGTGCTCGTAGGGGACACCGAGGGTGATGGCGAAGCCGCGGTCGGCCCGGGGGTCGATCTGGGACACGCAGAAGTAGGTGCCGGACGGGGTGGCCGAGTACTGGCAGTGCGGCGAGAACCGGTCCGGGGCCCCGAACACCTGGCGGCCGGCCCACTTGCGGCACATGCGCTGGCCCT
Source organism: Streptosporangiaceae bacterium (assembly GCA_036495425.1). Taxonomy (GTDB): domain Bacteria; phylum Actinomycetota; class Actinomycetes; order Streptosporangiales; family Streptosporangiaceae; genus Bog-532. The sequence goes on from DASXMW010000074.1 coordinate 1,251, forward strand.
CGATCGCGCCCGACGGGTCGGCCGGGAACTCCAGGCCGTCGCACTCGTAGGCCTTGTAGATGACGCCGCCCGAGTCGTTCTTGGTGAAGTGACAGGGCATGTCCAGGTGCCGGGTGGCCAGGTTGGTGAACCGGTGCGCGGCCATCTCGTACGACACCGAGAACGTGTCCACCAGGTCCTCGACGGCCAGGTCGCGGGCGTCCTTGGCGTCGGCCAGGAACCGGACCGCGGCCCGCTGCGGCATCAGCACAGCGGCCGCGAAGTAGTTGCTCTCCACCCGCTGGCGCAGGAAGTCGGCGAAGTCGCGGGGGGCCTCGTGGCCGAGCAGGAAGTGCCCGAGGGCCTGCAGCAGGACGGCGCGGGGCGAGTGGGTGCCGACCGGCTCCTGCTTGACGTAGATCCGGTGGTTGCGCAGGTCGGTCAGGGACCGCACCGACCGGGGCAGGTCCTGGACGTAGCGGACGGCGAAGCCGTGGTGGCTCATGACCGAGAGCAGCATGCCCTGGGACAAGGCCCCGCCGCCGGTGTAGCCCGCGGACTGCAGGGCCTGGTCGGCGGCCTGCTCGATGCCGGAGAAGTAGTTGGTCCGCTCGCGCATGGCCGCGCGCAGCTCGGCGTTGGCGACCCGCGCCTCCTCCGGGGTGGCGGTCGGCTTGGCCTGCTGCTCGCGCAGCGCGGTGGCCAGCTTGACCAGGTGCTCGAGCACGTCGGTGGGCACCCGGGTCCCGACCTTCAGGTGGGGCAGGCCCAGGTCGGCGTAGGCCTGGCTGCGCTGCTCGTCCTCCAGGGCGATCTCCAGCTGGGCCCGGTGGCTGGGGGCCTGCCGCCGCAGCAGTTCCTCCACCGGCACCGACAGCGCGCTGGCCAGGTCCTCGAGCACCGACAGCTTGGGCTCGCGGCGGCCGTTCTCCAGCAGGGACAGCGCGGACGGGGCCCGGCCCACCCGTTCCCCCAGCTCGGCCAGGGTCAGGCCGCGGGATCGGCGGAGATGACGCAGCCGCTGGCCCAGCGTCATAAGGTCTAGACCATGATCTGGCGTCAACTTCGATGATCCTTCATTCATGAAATCCAGCATATCTTCGCGTGAGTGAAATTTCAGCAATTTTTATATCGAAAATTACTGTGTAGTAGCTTTATGGCGGGGGATGCTCTTGTCACGGCACCCAGTAATGGAGCCCGGACAGGAGGCGAACCCAACATGACCAGCACCGGCATGACCAGGATCAGCGAGCAGGCCAGCCAGCTGCGGAGCCAGTGGCAGGAGGACCCCCGCTGGGCTGATGTACAGCGCACCTACACCGCCGAGGACGTGATCCGCCTGCGCGGGTCCGTACACGAGGAGCACACGCTGGCCCGGCTCGGCGCCGAGCGGCTCTGGCGGCTGCTGCACAGCGAGGACTACGTGAACTCGCTGGGCGCGCTCACCGGCAACCAGGCCGTGCAGCAGGTGCGGGCCGGCCTCAAGGCCATCTACCTGTCCGGCTGGCAGGTGGCGGCGGACGCCAACCTGGCCGCCCAGACCTACCCTGACCAGAGCCTGTACCCGGCCAACTCTGTCCCCCAGGTGGTGCGGCGGATCAACAACGCGCTGCTGCGGGCCGACCAGATCACGTTCTCCGAGGCGGCCGACGGTGACGGCGATGGTGACGGCGAGGCCGGCGGCACGCCGTACTGGATGGCCCCGATCGTGGCCGACGCCGAGGCCGGGTTCGGCGGCGTGCTGAACGCGTTCGAGCTGATGAAGTCGATGATCGCGGCGGGCGCGGCCGGCGTCCACTGGGAGGACCAGCTGGCCTCGGAGAAGAAGTGCGGCCACCTGGGCGGGAAGGTGCTCATCCCGACCTCGCAGCACATCCGGACGCTGAACGCGGCCCGCCTGGCCGCCGACGTGTGCGACGTCCCGTCCCTGGTCGTGGCCCGGACCGACGCCCACTCAGCCAAGCTGATCACCACCGATGTGGACGAGCGGGACCGCGAGTTCAGCACCGGCGAGCGCACCGCCGAGGGCTTCTACCGGATTCGGGCCGGCCTGGAGCCGTGCATCGCCCGCGGGCTGGCCTACGCGCCCTACTCCGACCTGCTGTGGATGGAGACCTCGACCCCGGACCTGGACGAGGCCCGCAAGTTCGCCGAAGGCGTCAAGGCCGTGTACCCCGATCAGATGCTGGCCTACAACTGCTCGCCGTCCTTCAACTGGCGGCGGCACCTGGACGACGGCACCATCGCCAAGTTCCAGAAGGAGCTGGGCGCCATGGGCTACAAGTTCCAGTTCATCACCCTGGCCGGCTTCCACGCGCTCAACTACTCCATGTTCCACCTGGCCCAGGGCTACGCCGCCGAGGGCATGCCGGCCTACGTGGAGCTGCAGGAGTCCGAGTTCGCGGCCGAGGCGTCCGGCTACACCGCCACCCGGCACCAGCGGGAGGTCGGCACCGGGTACTTCGACCTGGTGGCCTCGGCCATCACGCCGGACTCGTCCACGGCGGCGCTGGCCGGGTCGACCGAGAGCGAGCAGTTCACCACGGCGTGAGCCGTGTCAGCGGCTGAGTCACTCCGGCGGCCCGCGCCGCCCCAGCCCAGGACCCGTATCCGCGCGGCCGGAACCCCGACCCGGCTAGCGCGGGTACGGGTTCTGCTGTTCGGTGGGCGGATAGGGGTTGGTCACCGGCGGGAACGGGTCCTGCTGGGTGGTGGTGCCCTGGGCCGGGAAGTCCTGGGTCGGGAAGTAGCTGCCTTGCTGGGTGACGGCGGTGTCGTCGGACAGCAGGCCGGACCCGGAGTCGATGGTCCCGGGGTCCGCTTCGGCGCCGGCCAGGCGCCGGCGCCGCCAGCGCGACGGCACGAACAGCGGGATCACCATGGCCAGCCCGGCCAGGGCCAGCACGCCGTTGAACAGCAGCGCCTCGAAGCCCAGCCCGTACGGATGGTTGCGCAGCGGGATCAGCTTCACGACCTGGTGCACCCGGACCAGGTAGAACCCGGTCAGGGCGACCAGGGCCAGCCCGGGCAGGCCGGTGGCCAGCGGCGAGACCCACGGGATGGCCATCAGCAGCCCGATCAGCAGGCCGACACCCGCCAGCGCGGCCATCGCGTACAGGACCTGATGGTGGTGCAGCAGCGAGCCGCCGGCCGCGGGCAGGCTGCTCACCGCCTCGTGCGCGGTGGGCACCCGCAGCAGGTGCAGGTAGCCCCAGCTGCCGCCGAAGAAGATCGCCAGAGCGGTGACGATGGCGAGCAAGAACCCAGAAAAGTGCCGCATCTCCTCTATTCCCTTCGTCGCCCCACGTCGCTACCGAGGCTAGCGCCGAACCGCTCAGTTCGGGCTGGATCGGGCGTCTGCGGCTGGCGGCCTCGGGGTAACCCTCCGCTCAGCCAGGGCACAGGCCGACGCCATTATCGTTCTGCGCGTGTCAATCCAGGGGATATTCGGGGCGATCGGCGCTTTCGCGGTTAAATTTCGCTGGTTCGCGCTGGTCGTATGGGTGGTCGCCGCCGTGGCGGTACCCCGGTTCCTGCCGTCGCTGCCAGCCAGGCCAGGCTGACCAGCGCCGACCTGGCCTGGCTGGGCACCCAGATCCGCGACGTTGGCGTGGGCCTGGCCCTCGGGGTGCTGATGGACACGTTCGTGGTCCGGACTGTGCTGGTCCCGCCGATCGCGGTGCTGCCCGGCCGCTGGAACTGGTGGCCTGGCCGGCTTTTCCGGGCCGAGCCGGAGAATACCGACCTGAACTCGGGACATGCCGGGCAAGGTGCTGGCCAGATGACCCCCTGACCGGCAGACTCGTGCCGGGAGCCCAGGTGCCGGACTTAGGGTACGACGGGAGGCCCCCGGACAGCGTGCGAGGACGGAAGGGACGCCCATGCAGGAACTGCGCTTCGTCGCGGTGAGCGAGGACGGCAGCTACGCCGTGCTCGCCATTCCGGGACGGAGCGGGCGTTTCATGCTGCCCATCGACGACCGGCTGCGGGCGGTCGCCAAAGGCCAGTTCTCCCGGCTCGCCCAGTACGAGATCGAAGTGGAGAATCCCTTGCGGCCCAAGGAGATCCAGGCCCGAATTCGCTCCGGGGAGACGGTCGAGGAGATCGCAGACGCGGCGGGGATCCCGGTCGAGAGAGTCCGCTGGTTCGAGGGGCCGGTGCTGGCCGAGCGCGCCTACGTGGCCGAGCAGGCGCAGAACGCGTCCGTGCGCCGGCAGGGAGACTCCACCCCGGGCCCGCGGCTCGGGGAGACCGTGGCCGAGCGGCTCACCGACCTGGGCGCCGACCCGGAGGACGCCCAGTGGGACTCCCGCAAGCACGGTGACGGCAGCTGGCAGGTCCAGCTGGCCTTCCGGGCCGGTGGCCGCCCGCACATCGCCGAGTGGGTGTTCGACCCGCGCCGCCGCCACGTGGCCCCGGCCGACGACAACGCGGCCCGGCTGTCGCTGCCGGACGGCGAGATGCCCGCGCCCGCAGGCACGGGCGGCTCACTGGGCGCCGCGACCGTGACCCCGATCCGGCGGCCGGACCGACCGTCCTTCCCGCCGCAGCGGTCCGGCGCCAGCCCGGCGCCGGACCCGGCCGAGGTCCAGGAGCCGCCCCGGGACGAGCCGGCCGAGGAGGCCGACGACGTGCCCGCCCGGGTGGCCGCCCAGGCCTCGTCCCGTGGTGGCCCCGCCGCGCCGGTCCCGCCCCGGGCGCCGGTGCGCACGCCGCCCGCGGCCGAAGCACCGTCGATGCCCCGGCCCGGCGACCTGCCCCCGGTGGAGCGCCCGGCCGCCGAGCCACCCGCGGCGCAGGCCCCGCCGCCGGCCGCGGCCAGGGCCCCGGAGGAGCCGGCCCCCGCACCCCAGCGCGAGCCGGAGCCCCCGGCCAAGCCCGCCCCGGCCGCCGCCGAGGAGCGGCCCGCCGAGACCCCGCCCGGCCGTGGCCGGGCCAAGAAGGCCGGCCAGCGCGGCCGCCGGTCCTCGGTCCCGTCCTGGGACGAGATCATGCTCGGGAACTCACGCCAGCCCGACTGAGCCCGGCGATCGTGCCCGCGGGCCGGCCGCACCGACATAGGATCGGGCACCGGAAGCCGGCCGTACTCCGGTGCGACGGAGCGGTTTCCGGTCAGGTGGGCCAGACGGCGAAGGGCAGAGGTGACGGGCAGGTGAGCCGGTTTACCCGGGCGGCCCTGGCGGCCGGGCTGGCTCTGCTCACCGGCTGCGGCGTGGCCAACAGCACCGGGCTGACCCCCGACGCCCCGTCCACCATGACCGTGACCAGCAACGCGTTCAGCCAGGGGATGCTGCCGCAGCACTTCACCTGCCACCGCGCCAAGACCAGCCCGCCCCTGGACTGGTCCGGGGCGCCGTCGGGGACCAAGAGCTACGCGATCGTGGTCGACGACTCGGCCGCCCCGATCACGCCGTACATCTACTGGATCGTGTTCAACATCCCGCAGGCCACCACCGACGTGCAGGCGGCCCAGCTGCCGCCCGGGGCCCAGGTGGCCGAGAACAGCCTGGGGCAGGCCAGCTACGACCCGCCCTGCCCGGACAGCCCGGGCCACAGCTACCGGTTCACCGTGTACGCGCTGGACAAGACCCTGAACCTGACCAAGGGGGCGCCGACGCTGAAGGCCTGGCAGGCCATTGCCAACGCGGCCATCGCCCGGGGACGGGTGGCGGTGCGGGCCAGCCCCTGACCGATCCTCATGGTTTAGGGCAGATGACCGAAGCGGGCCGAAACTTTCCTAATCATCAGACACCGGCCGAGGTGGTCCGCGAGAATCGAAGTTCGGGGCGACCAGACGTTGACGGTCCGGGGCGCTGGCGACAACAGGGGCAGGTCCGCGTCTATGGCCGCGTGTGCCTCGCTAGCGCCGCCCAGGTGGCCATGGTTTGTTGGGTGGTGTAATGACTCTGCTCGTGGTCCTCGGGATCGTGGTCGTGATCACGATTCTCGCGGCCCTGTTCCTCAGCCTGAAGTCGGGACGGAACCGGGACGGTGCGTCCGCCGCCGGCGGCGACCGGCCGGGCCGAGGCGGGAGCAGGTCGGGGAGATCACCGTCTCTGGCCGACCGGGCCCGGTCCCTGGGCCGGGACAAGTCTGACGACCACCCTGGCCGCCGCGGAGCGGGCCGGGGCGGCGACGACGGCTACGACGACGATTACGGTGCGCGGCGGCGGCCGCGCGGAGCCGGAGGCCCGGAGCACAGCAGCCTGGTGGCCAGCGGGGCGGGACGGCGGCAGGACCGCGGGTATCCCGGCCCCGGCCCCGGCTTCGGCGACCCCGAACCCGGGTTCCGGGGCGGCGGTTACGGGCGCGACACCGGCGGTTTCGACGCCGGCCCCGGGGCCCGGGAGGCCGGGGCAGCGAACTCGGAGGCCGGCACCGAGGTGTTCGGCGCGGGCCGGTACGACTCCCCCGAGCCGCCGCGGGCCCGGCACGGGCACGGCCGCGGCAGCAGTGGCCAGGGAGCCCCCGGCTTCCGCGACGGCGGCCCCGGCGCCCGGCCGGCCGCGGGCTACGACTTTGACACCGACCCCAACGCGACTACGGCGGGCTTCGTGGCCGGTCCGGACACCGGCGGCCACGGTGGCCGCCGGGGCCGCGGTCCGGGCGGCCCCGTTGGACCGGGGGGACCCGGTGGGCCTGGCGACCTCGACGACGCCACCGCCGCCATGGGCACCAGCCCGTTCGGGGCCGCACCGGACCCGGCTGGGCCGGGCGGGCCGCGAGGGCCGCAAGACGAGGGACCAGACGACCAGGCGGGCGGTGGGCGGCGGCGCCTGGCCCGGATCCAGAAGCCGCGCCTGCGCCGGGACAAGGACGACTTCGACGAGGACCCGTGGCCCGGGTACGACGAGGAAGACGGCGCGATCCCGGACGACAAGTACTGGCAGGACATGTACTCCGACCGGCCGCTGTCGACCACGGCCCGGACCGCGCAGCCCGCGTCCGGCCCTGACCGGGACTGGGGCGCGCCGGCCGCGGACGCGGGCCCGGCTCCAGCCGAGCCGGACCCCGCGCTGCAGCAGGGCCGGGGCCGCCGCGCCCGCCGTCGCCAGGAGGACGCGATGGCCCCGGGCGGCCCGCTCGACGCCGGCACCGAGCCCCGTCCGGCCGCGCCGCCGGACCCCGGTCCGGGGCCGGGACGACGCGGCCTGGGCCGGTCCCGATCGGCCGAGGAGGACCCGCTGACCAGTGAGTCCTTCTCCCGGCACGCCCGCGACGGGGGCGACAGCCGGTCCTACCGGCCGCCGCCCCGGGGCTCCAGCCAGCCGCCGTCGCACGGCCGCCGGGACCCCTCCAGCGCGGACACCCAGTCCATCCAGCGTGACCCCCGGGACCCGCGCGGCTACAGCGCCGACCCGCTGACCGGCCCGAGCCCGCTGTCGGCGCCGGGCCCGCGCGGCGGCCGTGGCGGCCCCGGCCCGGCGGGCGGCCCGCCCGGCGGCCCGCCGCCGCCGGCGCCGCGGCGCGACCCGTACTCCGGCAACGGTTACGGCAACGGCACCGGGCCGGGCGGTGGCTATCCCGACCGCGGCGGCAGTTACCCGCCGCCCCCGCCCGGCCGCGGCGGGGGCCGGCCACCGGCCTCCGGCCCGGGCGGGCCAGGGGGCCCGGGCGGCCCCGGCGCCCAGGGCGGCCCCGGCTACCCGGCCGGCAACGGCTACCCGGGCAGTAACGGCTACTCCCCCGGCGGCGGCTACTCCGCGGGCAACGGGCAACCCGGCAACGGCTACGCCCCGTCCGGCGGGTATCCCCCGGCGGGCGGCCGGCCGCCCGCTCCGGGTGGTCCCGGCAACGGCGGAGGGCGCCGGGCCCGTCCGGCCCTGCCCGCCCCCGGCCAGGGCTCCGAGTCCGGCCCGCCGCCCGGGACCGGCAACTGGCCGCCCGGCACCGGCGGTCCGGGCGGGCCCGCGGGGACCGACCGGCGGCCGGCCTTCACCCCGAACGGCGGCAGCCCTTACCCGGGCGCACCCTCTGGAGGCCCGGGCGGGCCCGGCGCCCCCGGCGGGCCGGGCGGCGGCTACCCCGGGACCCCGGGCAGCCCGAATGGCCCAGCCGGCCCGGGCGAGCATGCTCGCGGGCGCCGCGGCAACGGCCGTGAGGACCGTGACGGCCAGGGCGGCAGCCGCCGCCGGCCCGACGACGGCTACGACGACCAGTACCGCCGCTACTGATCTCCCGCACCCGGCCCGGGGTGAACGTCGGCCCCGGGCCGGAGCATGGTGACCCAGGCGGCATGCTGGGCACATGCCTGAGGGAGACACGGTCTACCGGGCCGCCAAGGACCTGCGCGCGGCCCTGGCCGGCCAGGTGCTGACGCGCAGCGACTTCCGCGTGCCCCGGTTCGCCACCGTGGACCTGTCCGGGCAGACCGTGACCGAGGTCATCCCGCGCGGCAAGCACCTGCTGACCCGGACCAGCGCGGGCCTGAGCATCCACACCCACCTGAAGATGGAAGGCCGGTGGCGGATCCGTCCCGCCCGCGAGCGGGTCCGGGAGAGCTTCCGGATCCGGCTGATCCTGGCCAACCAGGAGTGGCAGGCGGCCGGATACGACCTCGGCATCACCGAGTTGCTGCCCACCGATCGCGAGGACGAGATCACCGGGCACCTCGGCCCCGACCTGCTGGGACCGGACTGGGATCCCGACGAGGCCGCCCGGCGGCTGCGGGCCGGCCCCGACCGCGCGGCCGCCGAGGCCCTGCTCGACCAGCGCAACCTGGCCGGGATCGGCAACGTCTACAAGTCGGAAATCCTGTTCCTGCGTGGCATTCGGCCCTGGCGTCCGGTCAGCGGCATCAAGGACGTCGACGGGCTGGTCAGCCTGGCCCACCGGATGCTCGACGCCAACAAGGACCGGGTCGAGCGGGTCACCACCGGGGTGCCGCGCCGCGGCCAGCAGGTCTGGGTCTACGGTCGGGGCGGCCAGCCCTGCCGACGGTGCGGCACCCGGATCCGCCAGTCGGAACTGGACGACCGGGTCACCTACTGGTGCCCGTCGTGTCAGCCGGACTGAACCATTTACGCGGTCAGCGAATTTGCTGGACACATGGCGCAAAGATCAATTCGGTGTAGGGCAAACTGGCAGCATGACCCTGGACGTCTCATGACCAAGCAGGCATCGCCCCCGCCGCCGGGCGACAAGCCAACGCCGTCTGCGCCGCCGCCTCCGCCCACGTGGCGGCACTGGCTGTGGCCGGTCGCGATCTTTGCCGCGCTGGTGCTGTGGATCGTGCTGCCCGCGGCCCATTCGACGCCGCAGGTCTCGCTCACCTACTCACAGTTCCAGTCCAGGGTCACCGACCACCAGGTCAAGTCCATCGACCTGGCTCAGAGCGGCCAGACCAGCACCGGCAAGCTGACCAACGGCAAGAACTTCACCACCGTGGTCCCGGCCCAGGCCGGCTCTTCGCTGCTGACCGAGCTGCAGAACAACAAGGTCCAGATCACCGCGGCGCCCACCGGCGCGTCGTTCGGCTCGGAGGTACTGTCCTGGGCGATCATCATCCTGCCGCTGCTGCTGTTCGGCTGGGTGTGGTTCCGGCTGTCCCGCAACGCGGCGGGTGGCGGCGGACTCCAGGGCATCATGGGCGTCGGCAAGTCCCGGGCCAAGGTCTTCGACGCCGAACGGCCCACCACCCGGTTCTCCGACGTGGCCGGCTACGACGGGGCCAAGCGCGAGATCAGCGAAGTCGTCGACTTCCTCAGGAACGCCGACCGGTACAAGGCGGTCGGGGCGGTGCCCCCGCGCGGCGTGCTCATGGTCGGGCCGCCCGGCACCGGCAAGACGCTGATCGCCCGGGCCGTGGCGGGTGAGGCCAATGTGCCGTTCTTCTCGGTGGCCGGCTCCAGCTTCGTGGAACTGTTCGTCGGCGTGGGCGCGGCCCGCGTCCGCGACCTGTTCAGCGAGGCCCGCAAGCGCGCGCCCTGCATCATCTTCGTGGACGAAATCGACGCCATCGGCCAGCGCCGCTCCGGCGGCCAGGTGTACGCGTCCAACGACGAGCGGGAGCAGACGCTCAACCAGCTGCTGTCGGAGATGGACGGCTTCGACCCGGCCACCGGCATCGTCGTGCTGGCCGCGACCAACCGCCCCGAGGTGCTGGACCCGGCGCTGCTGCGCCCGGGCCGGTTCGACCGCCAGGTCACGATCCCGCTGCCGAACGTCAGCGAGCGGGCCGCGATCCTGGCCGTGCACTCCCGCGGCAAGCAGGTCGGCCCGGACGTGGACCTGAACAAGGTGGCCCGGGGCACCCCCGGCTTTTCCGGTGCCGACCTGGCCAACCTGGTCAACGAGGCCGCGATCTTCGCGGTCCGGGCCGGGCGCGAAACCATCACCCAGGTGGACTTCGACACCGCCCGGGACCGCGTCCTGCTCGGCCGCCGGGAAGACTCCAACCTGCTGCTGCCCGAGGAGAAGAAATCGGTGGCCGTGCACGAGGCCGGGCACGCCGTGGTGGCCGCCCTGTCGCCGCAAGCCGACCCGGTGGCCAAGGTGACGATCCTGCCCGCCGGCCAGGCACTCGGCGTCACCGAGCAGCTGCCGCTGGTCGAGCGTCACCTGTACAGCGAGGACTACCTGCATCAGTCCCTCGCCGTGCGGCTGGGCGGCCGGGCCGCGGAGCTGGTCAAGTTCGGCCAGGGGTCGACCGGAGCCTCCAACGACCTGGCCTCGGCCACCGACCTGGCCACCCGGATGGTGCGGGAGTTCGGCCTGTCCTCCGCCCTCGGCCCGGTCGGGTACCCGGCCGGCGGGTCGATGTTCCTCGGGGACGGCGGCGCGGTGTCGAGCCGGCCGTTCTCCGAGTCCACCCAGGCCGAGATCGACCGGGAGGTCTCCCGGCTGCTGCGGGAGGCCGAGCAGCAGGCCGTCAGCCTGCTGAAGGGCCACGAGCCTCAGCTCGACCAGCTGTCCGGTCTGCTGCTGGAGCAGGAAACCGTCGGCGGTGAAATGGTGTACGAGCTGCTGGGCCTCAAGCCCCCGGAACGCATCGACGACGCCCCCACCGTGGCGCCGCACCGCCCGGTGGCCCCCGCGGGCCAGCAAGCCAACGCCAGTCGGCCCGGGACCACCAATTCCGCGGTGTCCCCGGACAAGCCAGCCGGCTCCGGGGACTGACCAGGCCCACCCCGGGCGGCCGCACTGTCGGCCGCCCGGGGTCCTTGCTCTCCGCCCCAGCGCGCGTCGCGTGCCGCTTCTTGCTGTTATCAGCCGGCCCGGCCCAGCCCTGCCCAGACCCCGGCGGCGGGTCGGGCCCCAGTTCTTGCTGTTATCAGCTCAAGGCCGGGTACCCTCTCCGGGCGGCCAGCCGACCCAATGGCGCCATCGCGTGGGCTATAGGTGATGCCATGGCGCCATCGCGTCGGCTATAGCCGGCCCTTTGGCGCCAACGGGCCCGACCAGCGAGGCGGGGTGGGCCCGATGCGTAAAGCGCGTAATGCGGCCGGGCCGGTGAGCTCGCGGAGCCGGGCGGGCTGGGCGGGGCCGGGGACGCCGAGCCGGCGCCCGGCTGGACTCGCGACGTTGCAGTGTGTCCGGCTGACCGACTTTCGAACATAGTTGAACAGCCAAAGTCTTGACGACCCTTTACAGCACGGTTAAGTTACACCATTAAATAAGTCTTGTAGCAACTCGCCGGCCGGCCCTACCGAGCCACGGCGGAGGCGTGACGTGCCCGGGAAACCCCTGGGCACGGGGCGCGTGCGCACGCGCAGCGTCTCCTGGCTCTCCCGGTCTGGGCGCAGGCTCACCGCGTCCAGACCCGCACGTCCCCGCCCGGGGTTCTGTTTCCGACGGGACCCTCTGCCGTCACGACCAGGAGCCGCGCCCATGCGCTCAGCCCGCTCGTCCCGCTGGCTCAAACGAGCCCTCAGACCCCCGTTCCTGCTGGCCGCGGCGGTACTGCTCGTCGGCCTGATCCTGCCTTCGGCGATCAGCACCACGAACATCGCCCACACCACCACCACGGCCACCACCGCGAAAACAGCCAGCACCGCCGCGTCCTGCGGGACCACCAACCTCGCCCTGAACAAGACCGCTACCGCGTCCTCGGCCGAGAGCGGTGCCTACCCGGCCTCGAACGCGGTCGACGGCAGCACCGGCACCCGCTGGTCGAGCGCGTTCTCCGACCCGCAGTGGCTGGAAGTCGACCTCGGCTCGTCCCAGTCCATCTGCGGCGTCACCCTGAACTGGGAGGCGGCCTACGCGTCCTCGTTCCAGATCCAGACCTCGGCTGACGGGTCGACCTGGACCTCGATCTACTCCACCACCACCGGCACCGGCGGCACCCAGAACCTCACCGTCTCCGGCACCGGCCGCTACCTCCGCATGTACGGCACCGCCCGGGCCACCGCCTACGGCTACAGCCTGTGGGAACTCCAGGTGTTCGGTGCCAGCAGCGGCGGCGGCACCACCTGCGGGACCACCAACGTGGCCCTGAACAAGACCGCCACCGCCTCCTCCACCGAGAACGCCGCCAACCCGGCCTCCAGCGCGGTCGACGGCAACACCGGCACCCGCTGGTCCAGCGCGTTCTCCGACCCGCAGTGGCTGGAAGTCGACCTCGGTTCCTCCCAGTCGATCTGCGGCGTCACCCTGAACTGGGAGGCGGCGTACGCCAAGGCATTCCAGATCCAGACCTCCACCGACGGGTCGACGTGGACCTCGATCTACTCCACCACCACCGGCACCGGCGGCACCCAAAACCTGACCGTCTCCGGGACCGGCCGCTATATCCGGATGTACGGCACGGCCCGCGCCACCGCCTACGGCTACAGCCTGTGGGAGTTCCAGGTGTTCAGCACCGGCAGCAGCGGCGGAGGCGGAGGCGGCACCACCGGCTGCACGGGCCAGTCCAACACGCCGAACTTCGGCCCGAACGTGGAGATCTTCGACCCCAGCATGTCGGCCTCGAGCATCCAGTCCACGCTGGACTCGGTGTTCAACACCCAGAAGCTGAACCAGTTCGGCACCCAGCGCTACGCCCTGCTGTTCAAGCCGGGCACCTACAGCGCCGAAGCCAACATCGGCTATTACACCTCCATCCAGGGCCTGGGCCAGAACCCGGACGACGTGACCATCAACGGTGACGTCACCGTGGACGCCTTCGACGGCACCGGGAACGCCACCCAGAACTTCTGGCGGTCGGCCGAGAACATGGCCATCAACCCGTCGGCCGGCTCCGACCGCTGGGCTGTGGCCCAGGCCGGGCCGTTCCGCCGGATGGACGTGCACGGCGGGCTGGAGCTGTACCCGGCCAGCTACGGCTACGCCAGCGGCGGCTACATCGCCGACAGCAAGGTCTCCGGCCAGGTGTCCAGCGTGTCCCAGCAGCAGTGGTACTCCCAGGACAGCAACTTCGGCAGCTGGAGCGGCTCGGTGTGGAACATGGTGTTCTCCGGCGTGACCGGGGCACCGGCTCAGAGTTTCCCCAGCCCGCCGATGACCACGCTGGCCACCACGCCGACGTCGCGGGACGTGCCCTACCTGTACGTCGACTCCGCCGGTAACTACCACGTGTTCGTGCCGTCGCTGCGGACCAACGCCTCGGGCGCGAGCTGGGCCAACGGCGCCACGCCGGGCACGTCCCTGCCGATGAGCCAGTTCTTCGTCGCGACCCCCTCGAACACCGCGGCGCAGATCAACTCGGCCCTGGCCGAGGGCTGCAACCTGTTCTTCACCCCCGGCGTCTACAACATCAACCAGACGATCAACGTCACCAACCCCGACACCGTGGTGCTCGGGGTCGGCTTCCCGACCCTGATCCCGCAGAACGGCGTCAACACCATGCAGGTGTCGGACGTGAACGGCGTCCGCATCGACGGCCTGCTGTTCGACGCGGGCACCACCAACTCCAACGCCCTGCTGACCGTGGGCACCCAGGGGAACACAACCAGCCACGCCAGCGACCCGGACTCGGTGCAGGACACGTTCTTCCGGATCGGGGGCGACATCGCCGGCAAGGCCACCAACAGCCTGGTCGTCAACGCCAGTAACACCCTGATCAACGACATCTGGGCCTGGCGGGCCGACCACGGCAATTCGGGCACCGTCGGCTGGACCACCAACACCGCCGCCCACGGCCTGGTCGTCAACGGCAGCAACGTGCTAGCCACCGGCCTGTTCGTCGAGCACTACCAGCAACAGCAGGTGGTGTGGAACGCCAACGGCGGCGAGACCATCTTCTTCCAGGACGAGATGCCCTACGACCCGCCCAACCAGGCGGCCTGGATGAACGGGTCGAGCAACGGCTATCCCGCCTACGAGGTCGCCCCCAGCGTGACCAGCCATCAGGCCTACGGGCTGGGCAGCTACTGCTACTTCAACGTCAACCCGGCCGTGGTCGCGGACCATGCATTCGAGGCGCCCAACGCCTCCGGCGTGCAGTTCCACGATCTGCTCACCGTGTCCCTGGGCGGGGTCGGCGTGATCGAGCACGTCATCAACTCCACGGGCGGGGCCACTCCGTCCAACACCACGCCGGTCGACGTCACCAGCTACCCGTGATCTAGCGACCGGCCCGAGCCGGCCCGGGTCTCTGCTCCCTCCCGGGCCATCGCCGGCCTGCGCGGCACCTCCCCGCGCAGGCCGGCTTTTTTCACGAGATGTCAGAACCCCGCCGCAGGGCGTAAGGTTCGACAAACCAGGGGTGAAGGGGAGCGCAATGATGCGACGGCGGTGGCACCGGCCCGGACGGGCAATGCTGGTATCTCTGGCCGGGACGATCCTGCTGGCCGGGTTCGCGGGCACCGCGGCGGCCCAGCCGGACCCGCCACCCCCCGTCACCAATCCCGCCCCGGGCGTGACCCCCGGGGCGATGGTGGTGACGGGCACCGACAGCTCGGTGGTGGAACAGCTTCTCTACACCGCCACCGACGGCACGGTGTGGGTCTGCGGGGCCGGGCTGTCCGGCAACCCGGCGATGCCGTGGGGATCAGGCCGCCTGATCGGGGGACCCGCACCGCTGGTGTACAGCGACACCGTGCTGGCGTTCGGCCGAGGTACCGACAACCAGTTGTGGTTCAGCAGCGAGGGCGCCATCGGCGGGTGGGACCCGCTGGGCGGCCGGCTCACCTCCAAGCCCGGGGTGGCCTCGCTGGGCGGCGCCTCCTACGCGGTCTTCGTGCGCGGCACCGACGGGGCGGTCTGGGAACGGGTCTTCAACGGCTTGAGGTGGGCTGACTGGACCCGGGTCGGTGGCCAGGTGCTGGCCGGCACCGGCCCGGCCGCCGCCTACCTCCCCGGCACCGGCAAGCTCTGGATCGCCGTGGTCGGGACCAACCATCAGGTGTATCTGAAGATGGCCAACGGCTCCGGCGGGTTCTTCTCCATCGGTGGCCGGACCAGCGTCAACCCGGCCGTGGCCGCCGGCGCGCCCAACACCCTGGCCGCCTTCTACCGCGGCGACAACGACGCCGGCTACTACACCTACTACACCCAGGGCGCCGGGGCCGCCCCCTGGCAGCCCCTGGGCGGCCGGCTCACCTCCGGCCTGTCTGCGGCGTCCGGCATCGTGAACGGGACGTACACCACCTACACGATCGGGCTCGGCACCAACAGCGAGGTGTTCGGAGACGTCGGCACCTGGACGACGTCGAATCCGGCGACACCGACCTTCAGCGGCTGGAGCGAGGCGACCATACCGGACCGGTTGGGGGGATGACGATGCGGCGGTGGTGGCGCCAGCCCGGACGGGCGATGCTCGTGGCTCTGGCCGGAGCGGCCCTGATGGCCGGGTTCACGGGCACCGCGGCGGCTCAGCCGGACCCGCCGCCGGTCATCCTGCCTCCCGCCGCGGGGGTAACCCCGGGCGCGGTGGCCCAGCCGGACGGCGAGGGTGGGTACGCGGTCAGCGTGCTCTATACCGCCAGCGACGGCTCGGTCTGGGTCATCCAGGGCTCGGGCAGCCTGGCGGTCCCCTACGGCGGCCGGCTGATCGGAGCCCCCGCGCCGCTGTACATCGGCGGGGCCGACGGTGCGGTGCTCAACTTCGGCCGGGGCACCGACAGCCAGCTCTGGTACAACCGAACCACCACCGGATTCAGCCAGCCGTACTACCCGCTGGGGGGCCGGCTTACGTCCAAGCCGGGAGCGGCCTCGCTGGGCGGCAATGCCTACGCGGTGTTCGCGCGGGGCACCGACGGAGCCGTCTGGGAGCGGGTCTTCAACGGCTCGAAGTGGGCCAACTGGACGCGGATCGGCGGCCAGGTGCTGGCCGGCACCGGGCCCACGGCCGCCTATCTCACCGGCAGTGGGCGCCTGTACGTCGCCGTGGTCGGGACCAACCATCAGGTGTACCTCAAGGTGGCCAACGGCTCCGGCGGGTTCTTTTCCATCGGCGGCCAGACCACCGCCAACCCAGCGCTGACCGCCGTATCGTCGACCACGCTGGCGGTGTTCTGCCGCGGCACCAACGGCGCGGGCTACTACAACCCGTACACCGCCTCGGGTGCGGCCGGCTGGCGGTCCATGGGCGGCAAGCTGACCACCGGTGTGTCCGCGGCCAGCAGCCCGTCCACCACGTACACCTTCGGGCTCGGCACCAACATCTCGGTCTTCGGCGACACTGGAACCTGGACGTCGGCCATCCCGTCGTTCAGCGGCTGGAAGGGATTCTGAGCGCCTGCGCCGGGACCCGGGAGCCCGTCCGGGCCGTGTAGAGGGCGGTCCAGATGGCGCTGACTGCGGCCACAATGGCCAGGGCGGTAAACGTACCGGTCCGGCCGAGCAGGCCGTTCAGCCCGTCGACCAGGTAGGGAGCACCGAAGCCCAGGTAGGTCAGGGCGTAGAAGCAGGCCACCACCGCGCCGTGCTCGCCGCGGGCGGCCAGCCGCTCGCACTCGCGCAGGCCCGACACCAGGCACAGGCCGTAAGCCAGGCCGAACGCCACCGCGCAGCCGACCGCACCGGCCCGGCTCGACGCGCCAATCACCGCGATGGCCACCCCCGCGCCCACGGCCGCGCAGGCCAGCCCGGCGATCTCCCCGGCCAGCCGGTACCGGGCCTCCAGCCGCCGGGCCAGCGGCTGGACCGCGATCCCGCTGGCCACGGTGATCGTGGTGATCAAGCCCGCGTAGGCCACCGACGGGCTGCCCACGGTGGTCACCTCCTGCGGCAGCACCACGAAGGCCAGGGAGGCGGCGCCGAACACCCAGGGCGCGGCGGGCGCGACCGCCAGCCAGAACCGGGCCGTCCGCACCGCCTGCGGCGGCCACCTTCGCCGGACCGCGGCGGGCTCCTCAGCCCCGGGACCCGGGTGCACGGTCTCCGGGCGCACGGTCTCCGGGGTCGGCCAGAGCAGCAGCACGGCCGCCAGGCCGATGATCACGTGCGGCAGATACGGCAGCACCAGCGGGTCCGGGCCCCACTGGGCCAGCACGGCCGCGACGGCCGGGCCGCACCCGAACCCGGCCGACAGCGCCACCGCCGACCGCCGGGCGCTGGCCGCCGGGTCGCCGGACAGTTCCTGCACCCAGGCGGTGGCCGAGCCGAAGACCACCCCCGAGCACAGCCCGGCCAGCGCGCGGCCGGCCGCGATCACCGGCAGCGAGCGCGGGCCCAGCATGAGCATCAGCGTGGCCAGCGGCGACAGCACCACGAACGGCACCACCACCGGGCGGCGCCCGATCCGGTCCGACACCGGTCCCCCGATGAGCAGCCCGGGAATGAGCGCGGCCGCGTAGATGGCGAATATCCCGGCCAGCGTCCCGACGCTGAGGCTGAGGTCATGCCGGTATTCGATCAGCAGCGGCGAGAACTGATTGGCGCCCCAGCCCACCGCGAACATGGCCACCGCCACCCGGCGCCAGCTGCCCGCCGTCTGTACTCTGCCCGGGACGACCGCCGCTGCCATGCCACCAACCTAACCTCTAAAGCAGGGTTTGCTGGTGAGGCGTCGCTCACACGACCGAGGCGCCCCTTGGCTCACCGGAACGGGTTGATCACCCGGACCCCGGCGTAGTCCCGGCCATCGCTCAGGTCCTCGGACAGCACTTCCGCGCAGTCCGCGCGCTGGTGCAGTCCTGAACCGGGAAGCGGCCGAACGACTCGATGAGCCGGACGGCCTGCTGCTGGGTGACGCGGTTACCGCGCGGGCAGGACGTGACCGTGACGGGTGGCGATGAGGACAGTGGCGTTGAGGTCATCGCTGCGCTTGACCCGGGTGCCGAGGCCGGCGGCGCGGAGGATCTCGCGGGCGGGCTGGGCCTGCTCGGCGCTGACCTCACTGAGCAGGCTGCCACCGGGGGCCAGCCACCCGGCGGCGGACCCGGCCATCCGGCGCAGCACGCCGAGGCCGTCGCCGCCGCCGTCCAGGGCGACCCGCGGCTCGTACAGCCGGGCTTCGGGCGGCAGCAGTTCGAGGTCGCCGGACGGGATGTAGGGCACGTTGGCGGTGAGCAGGTCGACGCGGCCGCGCAACGCGGCTGGCAGGGGGCCGAACAGATCGCCTTCGAAGACCTGAGCGCCGACCTGGGCCAGGTTGCGCCGGGCGCACCGGACCGCGGCCGGGTCGACGTCGGCCGCGTAGACGTCGGCGTACTCGCGGGGATCGGGATGGCCGCCCGAGCGGGACTCACCGTGACCGTGGCTCAACCCCCGGGCCACGGCCAGGCCGAGCGCCCCGGTCCCGCAGCACAGATCCAGCACCACCACCGGCTCGCCGGGGCGCGCCGACTGCCAGCCCAGCGTGATCGCCTGCCGGACCAGGTACTCGGTGCGCCGCCGGGGCACGAACACACCCGGCTCGACCGCGATGCGCAGCCCGCAGAACTCGGCCCAGCCCAGCACCTGTTCCAGCGGCAGCCCGGACACCCGCTGGCCCACCATGTCGGTGAGCTCGGCGTCGGTGGCCGCCGTGGTCACCAGGAGCTGGGCCTCGTCCTCGGCGAACACGCACCCCGCCGTGCGCAGCGCGGACACGACGGCGGAGTAGTCGGTGGTGGTAAACGAAACGGTCACCCCTTGACGTTAGCTGGGACCGGGCACCGCCGCGTCCCCGGCGGGTACCGCCGCGTCCCCGGCGGGCACCGTTGGTCAACCCGGACCCACCACCGCTTAGTTCCGGGCCGCCCGCCCGTCTCAGCTGGGACGGCAGACGGAAGGGGCTTGAGGTGGCGACAGCCGAACTGACCACGGTGCGCATGTGGTACGACCAGCACGGCGCGGGCGACCCGTGCGTGCTGCTGCACCCCGGTGGCGCCGGGGTGGACGCGAGAGCGCTGGGGCCGACGGTGGAAGGCCTGGAGCGCGCGTTCCGGGTCTTCACCCCGGAGCAGCGCGGGCACGGGCGGACCCCGGACCCAGGCGGGCCGGCGAGCTACGAAGCCATGGCCGCCGACACCATCGAGTTCATCGAGACCGTGGTCGGCGGCCCGGTGTTCCTGGCCGGCATCAGCGACGGCGCGGTGGTGGCGCTGACCGTGGCCCGGCGGCGGCCGGACCTGGTGCGGCGGCTGGTGTTCGTGGCCGGGGTGTTTCACCACGACGGGTGGGCCGGCGGTGTGCTGGACGGCGAGCCGCCGGAGTTCCTGCGGCAGAGCTACGGCGAGCTGTCGCCCGACGGCATCGGGCACTACCAGCAGGTCGTGGCCAAGCTGGCGGCCATGCACGCCAGTGAGCCCGCGTTCACCGCGGCCGATCTCGGCCAGGTCAGCGCCCGCACCCTGGTCATGGTGGCGGACGACGACGAGGTGCGGCTGGAGCACGCGCTCGAGCTGTACCGCGGCGTGCCCGACGCCGAACTGGCCGTGGTCCCGGGCACCTCGCACGGCCTGCTGGTGGAAAAGCCCGCGCTGTGCAACCTGCTCATCACCGAGTTCCTGGCCCGGGACCCGGTAGCCACGTTCGCGCCGATCCGCCGGGCCCAGGGCGTCTGACCCGCGGTCAGCCCGGCGGTCAGGCCAGGAAGCGCTCGGCCAGCAGGACGGCGCCGATCACGATCATGGCCGCGCCGGACATGCGGGTCACCGCGCGGGCGGTCCAGGGCCGGGGCAGCAGGACGGCCCGCACCACCGAGCCCAGGCCCAGGTAGAAGACGCCACAGGTGACCGTGAACACCACCCCGAGCAGGGCCAGCTGGCCCGGCAGCGGCCAGCTCCCGTGCCGGTCGGCGAACTGAGGCAGCAGGGCCAGGAACAGCAGCAGGCCCTTGGGGTTGAGCCCGCTCACCCCCAGGCCGCGGGCCAGGGTCGGCCCGGCCGGCGCCGGCGCGGCGGCCTCCGGGCCCGGAACGGCTTCGGCCCCCGGCGCCGGGACCGGGCTCAGCTCCGGAGCCGGGCTGGCCAGGGTGACCGCGCCCCGCCAGATCAGGTAGCCGCCGCCGCCCACGGTCAGCGCGGTGAGCAGGACCGGCTCCCGGGCCACCAGGGTCCCCACCCCGGCCGCGACGACCGCGGTGAGCACGGTGTAGCCGAGGACCAGGCCACCGACCGCGGGCACCACCGACCGGCCCCGCAGCCCGGTGCTGATCACGAACGCCCAGTCGGCTCCGGGCACGACGATCAGCAGCAGGCAGACCGCCCAGAACGCGAACACCGGATCAAGAGCCATGGAATGAGCCTCCGGGGAGAAGACCTTCGATATTAAAAAAATAGCCCTGATCAGGCGAAAAGTGCTGCCAACTATTGCTCCTGGAGGCGTTCTTATTGGAAGAATTATCCCTGTGGATGTCATTGACCGGAAGATTCTTGCTGCCCTCCAGGAGGATGGGCGGCTGAGCGTCACCGAGCTGGCCGGCCGGGTCGGGCTGAGCGTGTCCCCCTGCCACCGGCGGCTGCGCGAGCTGGAGCGCGGCGGGGCCATCCGCGGGTACCGGGCCGTGGTCGACGCCGACGTGCTCGGCCTGTCCTTCGAGGCGCTGGTGTTCGTGACCATGGGCCGGGAAGACCGCGACACCCTGGTCGCCTTCGAAGCCGGGGTGGCCGCGATCCCGCAGGTGGTCCAGGCCCAGCGGCTGTTCGGCGACCCGGACTACCTGCTGCGCATCGTCACCGCTGACCTGGCCGCCTACCAGCGCCTGCAGGATGACACCCTGACCTCGTTGCCCGGCGTCCAGCGCATGACCTCCACCCTGGTCATGAAGCGCGTCGTCGAGGACCGCCCCCTGCCCGCCTGACCCGCACATCCGACCCAGGAGAAGGCCTTCCATGCTGGTGCAGCTGGCCACCATCCCCGGACGCGACGACCGGCCCAACGAGGATTTCCCGGCCGCCCTGCCGGATTGCGCGGTGCTGCTGGACGGGGCGGGCGGGCCCGCCGAGATGCCGACCGGGTGTGTGCACGGCACCGACTGGTACGTGCGCCAGCTGGGGACGCGGCTGCTGGACGGGATGGGCAGCCAGCCCCAGACGTCCCTGGCCGATCTGCTGGCCGGCGGGATCAGCGCGGTGGCCGCGCGGCACGCGGGCACCTGCGACCAGGGCGCGAAGGAGTCCGGCTGCATGCCAGCCATCGTCGCGCTCTTATCTTCTTCCGGCCAGTGATCCTCGCTTGTGCGTGGCTTCTCATTGATTGAGCCGACCTGACTCAACTATGTTGCCATGGACGGGATCGCTGTGGTTGATTGGCGCTATGACGAGCGGCACGGCGGAAGCGGTGAAGGGGACCGCCGCCGATCGCCGCAATGCCCGGCTGTACCTGATCGGCCTGGCCACCTCGATGCTGGGCGACAGCGCGATGAGCCTGGTCGCGGGCATCTGGGTCAAGTCGCTGACCGGGAGCAGCTCGCTGGCCGGGCTGGTCTCGGCCTGCGTGTACCTGCCGTCGCTGTTCGGGCCGGTTGGGGGCGTGATCGCCGACCGGGTCCATCGTCAGCGGCTGCTGATCCGGCTCAACATCGCGTCCGCCCTGGTTCTGCTGGGGCTGCTGGCCGTGCGTTCAGCGGCCGGGGTCTGGATCATCTTCGTGGTCATGACCTGGTACGGGATCGTGCTCATGGTCACCGGCCCGGCCGAGAGCGCGCTGTTCGCCGAGATGCTGCCGCTAGAGATACGCCAGCGGGTCAACGGCTGGCAGCTGGGCCTGCAGGAGACCGGCCGGCTGGTGGCCCCGCTGGCCGGGGCCGGCCTGTTCGCGCTGGCAGGCGGGGGCGTGGTCGCCGCAGCCGACGCCGCGACGTTCGCGGTGGCCGCGGTCATGACCGCCCGGCTGCGGCTGCGGCCGCGCGACCCGCAGCCCCGCGCGGCGTCGCACTGGCGTGCCGACCTGCTGGCCGGGTTCGCGCACATCGGGCAGACTCCGGTCCTGCGCCGCGTCCTTGCGGCCGGGGCCGGGGTGATGGCGCTGTCCGCGATCGTGGTGGCCGCTCAGTTCAGCCTGGTCGAAGCGGTGGGTCAGCGGCCGGCCTTCCTCGGCGTGTTCAGCGCCGGCCTGGGCGGCGGATCGATCGTGGCCAGCCTGGTCAGCAGCCGCGTGCTGCGGCGGACCGGCGAGGAGTGGCTGGCCATCTTCGGCATGTTCAACTTCGCGGTTGGCACCGCGCTCCGGGCCACCGGGATGCTGGTCCCGGCCCTGATCGGCACGGTCGTGCTCGGTTTCGCCCTGCCCTGGGTGTTCCTGGCCGTGCTCAACCTGGCCCAGCGGCTCACCCCGCTGTCGCTGCAGGGCCGGGTCTCGGCCGCGGTCGCACTGGCCATGTTCGGCCCGCAGGCGCCGCTGCAGGCGCTGGGGTCCCTGGCCATCCGCTACGCCAGCTACCGGCAGCTGTACCTCGCCACCGCCGCCGCGGCCCTGCTGTGGGCGGCCTATCTGCTGCGGCCCGCCCTAGCGACCCGGAAGGGGCTGGTCAGCCCGGGCTCCGGCGTCTGTTCAAGGCGGGCAGAACGAGTCCGGGGACGCGGCCAGGGGCGATCACGGACGCGATGGTTTCGCGCTGGGCGCGAGGATGGTCATGCTTGAGTCATGTTCACCCTTGCCCAAGGAGCGCGATCGTGAGTCCTGCCGCGGGGCAGTCCGGCGGGCCGGTGCTGCTGTCGGTCAACGTCGGGCTGCCCAAGGACGTGCCGTGGCACGGCAAGACCGTCTACACCGGTGTCTACAAGCAGCCGGTGGCCGGGCCGCAGATGGTCCGCCGGCTCAACATCGACGGCGACGGGCAGGGTGACAAGGCGGGGCACGGTGGCGAGCAGCGGGCCGTGATGGTCTACCAGATCGAGTCCTATGAGCACTGGCGGAAGCATTTCGGGCGCGATGACCTGACGTACGGCATCTTCGGCGAGAACCTGACCGTCGACGGCCTGGCCGACGACGAGGTCTGCATCGGGGACCGGTACCGCATCGGCCACGCCGAGCTCGAGGTCACCCAGCCCCGGGTCACCTGCTACCGGGTCGGCCTGCGCTTCGGCGCGCCCGAGCTGCCCGCGCTACTGGTCGGTCACCACCGGCCAGGCTTCTACATGCGCGTCATCACCGAGGGGCAGATCCAGGCCGGGGACACGATCGTGAAGACCAGGAGCGGGCCGGGCGCCCTGTCGGTGGCCGACGTCGACGCGCTGCTCTACCTGGGGGATCACGACCGGGCCAAGCTCCAGGCCGCGCTGACGATCCCGGCCCTCAGCCCGGGCTGGCAGGCGTCGTTCCGCGATCTGCTGGCGGTGCCGGGAAGCGACGGCCTGGCCCCTTCCCCTCCCCCGGTCACCAAGCCGGCCTGGCCCGGCTTCCGGAAACTGCGCGTCACCGAGGTCAGCCGGGAAAGCGACACCGTCGTCTCCCTCTACCTCGCCGCCGACGACGGCGCGGCGTTGCCGGCCTTCCGCGCGGGCCAGTACCTCACGCTGAAGGTGAGCGGCGCCGGGCAGCCGGCTCCGGTCCGCAACTACTCGTTGTCGTCCGAGGCCGACACCGGCACCTACCGGATCAGCGTCAAGCAGGAGCCGCACGGCGTCGCCAGCAGCTATCTCGATCAGGAAGTCGGGCCGGGAGCGGTCTTCGACGCCGCCGCCCCGCGGGGGAACTTCATCCTCGACGACGGCACCGGGCCGGTCCTGCTGGTCTCGGCCGGTATCGGTGTCACCCCCGTCCTGTCGATCCTGCATCAGCTGGCGGCGCGGCACAGCCAGCGCGACATCTGGTGGCTGCACGGGGCCCGCGGCCCCCGTGAGCATCCCTTCGCGGCCGAGGCCCGCACCCTGCTGGCCGCGCTCCCCCACACTCGTGAGCTCATCTACTACAGCGCGGCCACCGCCACCGAACGAAGCCGGGCCCACGCCTCCCCTGGCCGCCTCACCAAGGAGGCCGTGGCCGGCCTGGACATCCCGGCCCTGGCCAGCGCTTACGTGTGCGGCCCGGCCGCGTTCATGGCCGGCATGCGCGACGCCCTGACCGCGATCGGCCTTGACCAGACCGCCATCCACACCGAGCTGTTCGGGGCGCGGTCCGCCATCAACCCCGGCATCACCGGCCAGGTGGCCAAGCCACCGCACCAGCCGCCGGGCCCACCCGGGTCCGGCCCCCAGATCACCTTCAGCCGCAGCGGCATCACCGTCCCGTTCGGCGACTCCTGGAGCAACGTCCTCGACCTGGCCGACGCCTGCGACGTCCCCACCCGCTGGAGCTGCCGCACCGGCGTCTGCCACACCTGCGTCACTCCCCTGCTGTCCGGCACCATCGCCTACGCCCCCGACCCCCTCGAGCCACCCCCCGGCGACCAGGTCCTGATCTGCTGCGCCCGCCCCACCACCGACATCGTCCTGGACCTGTAGACCGCGCCAGCGGTCGAGCGCAGTTGCTGCCACGGATTCTTCCCGCGTCGACTGTTTGCGTCCCCGGCACCCGCAAGCAAGACTCGCAGCCATGACATCGAACACCGACAGCAACCCCGAGGACGAGTACGCCGACGACGAGTACGCCGACCATGACGCCGAGGATCGTGAGCAGCCCTCGACGCCAGTAGATATTCCCGACGACGAGCCCGAAGCAGACGTGCTCGAACAGCGGCAGGAAGTTCCGTACCGTGAGGATGATCAGTAACGGGCCGGTTCCTTCCGGGCTCGTGCCCTATCTGAGCCCTTCGCTGCGATCGAGTGACAGGTAGCTCAATAGAGGTCATTGACGCAGGTCAGGCGGTCGATGTCCGTCGACTTCGGTCGCTGCTGCCGTGCTGGCACGGGCGATCACGTTGTGTAGCTGGTTGCGGCCGGCCACCCCGAGCTTGGGATAGGACCGGTACAGGTGCGAACTGACCGTGCGCGGGGAGAGGAAGAGCTGGGCGCCGATCTGCCGGTTGGTCAGGCCGGAGCTAGCTAGGCGGACGATCTGACGCTGCTGGGGGGTCAACTCCTCCAGGATGTCGCGGTCGAGGGCCGTGCCCGAGACAGCCACTCCGCACGCTCTGAGTTCTGTCTCCGCTCGCTGCGTCCATGACCGGGCGCGGAGCCGGCGGAACGTGGCCAGGGCTTCGGTCAGGACCGGCTTGGCGTCGTTGATCCGGCGCCGGCGCCGCAGCCATTCGCCGTAGTCGAGGCGAAGCTGGGCTCGCTCGAACGGCCACTGGTCTCCGGCCGGATCGGCGAGCGCCGTACTGAAACAGGCGCCCGACTTGGCCGGGTCGGAGAGGAGGCCGCGAGCCCGGGCGATGAGCTGCTCAAGCCGGGGAGAAGCCGTTCCGTCCAGATGGCTGAGCGCCCGCTCAAGGAGGTCTCGTCCTTCCATTCGCCGGTCGGCGCGGACCGCGGCGGCGGCAAGATCGGCCACCCCCAGGTAGGAGAAGATGTTGTGGACGGGCACCCCTTCCGCGCTGAACAGCTGGCGGAGCTGGGTGAAGGCCTGAAGGTAGCTGCCGTCGGCGAGGGCGGCGATGCCAAGGGCCCGCCGGGCCCGGGCGGCGACCAGCCCGCTTCCTGCTGGACCGGTGTTGGCCAGGGCCCGGTCGGCGTGCCTGCGGGCCGCGCTGGAGTCCGCGCGCATGGCGAGAACGGTGGCCGCGATCAAGTTGGCGACCGCGGCGACGAGTTCCATCTGGTTGGCCTCACCCAGGTCGGCGGCTTCGGCGGCGGCTTCCTGGGCCTCGTCCCAGCGTCCCGTGTCGATGTACGCCCACCCGAGCGAGGTCAGACCCGGGCCGCTGGCACCCCGCGTGCCCGGTGCCCGGAGCCGCTGCATGGCGTCTTGCAGCAAGGTCACCGCCAGGTCGGATTCGTCCAGCAACCAGGCGGCCGAACCGATTCGCCACCGAGCGGGCTCGTCAAGAGGCGGGCGGCTGATCTGGCGCAGGCTCCGAACGAGCTCGCTGCGGTTCTTGAACGGCTCGCTGGAGGCCCGGATCCAGAGCTTGTGGGGGTCGGCATCGGCGCCTGGGCCACGGCCGGTGTCCGGGGGCGCCTCGTGTTCCAGGAGTCCGAGAACACGGCTCACCGCCGGGTAACTGGCGGGTGAGCCGGTGTGGTACACGACGATGGTTGCATCCGCGAGGGCGTCCCAGGCCAGGGCGGGCAGGTCCCGCGCGGCCTCTTCGGCGACGGAGATGAGCGCCGGCAGCGCGGCTGTGCGCCGCCCTGAGTAGGCCAGCGCCCATCCGGCGATGCGGCGGGCGGTCAGCCGCAGCGCGGGGTCCGCGGTGACCGCGAGGGCCCGGGTGGCGAGATCCTGGATCCAGTCCCCCTGGCCAGTCGAAACAGCGGCCGAAGCGGCGGCCACCAGCCGCCGTGCCTGGTCGGCGCGGTCGGGGCTGAGTTCGGCCGCGCGTTCCAGCGCCAACACGGCGGCGGCGGCCCCGCCGCGGCGTTGCGCCTGCGTAGCGGTGGCCTCCAGCAGCGAGGCCACCTGCGCGTCAGGTTGCAGGGTCGCAGCGGCCAGATGCCAGGCCCGCCGGTCCGGCTGGTCCTCGAGCGCCGCTGCGAGCTGACGATGCGCCGCCGCCCGCTGGGCGAACGGTGCGGAATGGTAGATCGCCGACCGGACCAGGGGGTGGGAGAACTGCAGGCCCGTCCGTTCTATCTTGACCAGGCCGAGCTGCTCGGCCGACGCGAGGGCCTGCGCATCGGGCCCGGTGCCGTGGCCGGCTGCTGCGCCCGGGTCCGGATCGTCGGCCACCGCGGCCAGCAGCAGCGCGGCGCGCGCTGGCTCTGGCAGACCGGCGAACCGGGCGGTGATGACGGCGGTCAGCCGGTCAGTTGGCGGCAGCGGCTCGGCGGCCCAGCGGCGGCTGGCGGCGGGATCGTCGGCGATTACCCTGGCCAGCTCGACCAGCGCCATCGGATTACCCGCGGCCTGGGCCAGCACCTGCGCCCGGGCCCGGCCGCGGGGCGGCTGCGGCTGCTCGTCCAGCAGCCGCCCCGCGTCCGCCGCTGACAGCGGCCCCAGTCGCAGCTCGGGGAATCCGCGGTCAAAAGCGGATGGCGGGGCCTGCCCGCGGGCCCCCACCAGCAGCACGACCCGGTCGGTGGCCAGCCGGCTGCCGACGAAGGACAGGACGTCAAGGGAGCTCCGGTCGATCCAGTGGGCGTCGTCGACAACCACCAGGACCGGGGCGCGTTCGGCAAGATCCGAGAGCAAGGTGAGCACGGCGACCCTGGTCAGCAGTGGGTCGGGAGCAATGGGGTCTGATGCAAGGCCGAGAGCGCCGAGCAGCGCGTGTGCCTGCCGGCCCGGAAGCCGGGCGGCGACCGGCAGCACCGGCCGCAGCAGCTGATGCAGCCCGGCGAACGCGAGCTTCGACTCCGATTCGCGGCCGGTGACCGACAGCACCCGCGTCCCGGCCGACCGAGCCCGTCCGGCGACATCGGCCAGCAGGACGGTCTTGCCGGCGCCTGCCTCACCGGTGACCACCAGCACGGGGCCTGCCGCAGGTACCGGATCCACCAGTTCGCGCAGCCTGGCCAGCGCTGTTTCCCGTCCGATGAAGCGTGCGGGCTGCTGTGTGGGGAGATCACCGGGACCTGGCATCTGCCTGTCCTCTCGGCCAGTGCGTTGCGTCAACGCCGTCTCCAGCGTCAACACAACTCACGGCCCGGGCATGCCGGGCCGTGAGCCGAAAGTTGGTCACCCGGTGAGATGCTGCCGCCGTCGGCGGCCGGGGCGGTCAGGCGGACGGCATGGGCAGGGTCCCGAGGCGCTGAGCGAACCAGTCGACGATCAGTTGCCGGGCCGGGTCGGGGTCGTCGGTGTTGACGTGTTCCGAGCCGCCTTCCTCAGTGGTGAAGATGCGCAGCGTCTTGTCCTTCGACCAAGCGGCGGCGTACTCAGCTTCGGCGTCGGCGACCGGGAAGGCGCTGTCGTGCTCCCCGTGCACGATCAGCAGCGGCTGGGTCAGGTGCGGCATGACGTCGGCGAGGGTTCATTGCCTGACGCGTTCGAGGGCGCCAGCGTGAACGCCGACGACCACACGTAGTTGCTGGGAAAGTAATAGAACACCGTTCCTCCTGCGGCACCGTCACGACACGCTGCCCGTGCGTGTCGCCGACCGCATCCTCGGGTCAGATGGCGGCGCGGCCGCCGTCGGCGGCGATGACCGCGCCGGTGATGTAGCTGGCCTTGGGCGAGGCGAGGAAGACGATCACGTTGGCGATCTCGTCTGGCTGGGCGGCCCGGCCCATGATGGTGGTGGCGCCGGTGGCCTCGGTGACGTTGGCCGGCTGGATGGCGGTGTAGACGGGACCCGATGCCACGGTGTTGACCCGGACGCCTGCGGGACTGTACTCGGCCGCCCAGGAGCGGGTCATGGAGTCCAGCGCGGCTTTGGTGGCACCATAGGCGGCGCCACGTGGCATGCCGATCTCCCCGGCCATGCTCCCGACGTTGATGATGCTGCCGCCTCCCCGGTCGGCCATCTGCGGTGCTAGCGCGGCGACAAGGAAGTACGGCGCCTGGACGTTGGCGGCGAAGAGCCGGCCGAAGGTGGCCAGGTCGAGTTCTGCGGCCGGCCCGAACCAGGAGACGCCCGCGTTGTTGACCAGAATGTCGACCGGACCGGCCTGCTGGATCAGATCGCCGGGTCCAGCAGGGTCGCTGAGGTCGGCGGTGACGAAGCGGGCCTTGCCGCCTTCCGCGGTGATCGTGTCGACCACGGCCGAGCCGCGGCCGACGTCACGCCCGTGCACGATGACCTCGGCGCCGTGGCGGCCCAACTGCTCGGCTACCGCCCGGCCGATACCTGAGGTGGCGCCGGTGACCAGCGCGGTCAGGCCGTCGAGGTCTCCGGGGCCGGTCATGCCCGCGCGCCCGCGGCCGAGACGGCTTCGGCCGCCGTCGTGATGAGCCGGGCCACGTCGTCAGGGTGGGAAACCATCGGGACGTGGCTGGACGGGATCTCGACGGTGGCTGCGCCCATCCGGGCGGCGAACTGACGCTCGGCATCGGGTGGGATCGCCTCGTCGTCGGCGGCGACCAGGTACCAGGACGGCAGTGACTTCCAGGCCGGGACGCCCATCACGTCACCAAAGACGGACGTGGCCAGCGGCTGCTGCACCGCATGCATCACGCTGGCCCGGACCGGCTCGACGTCGGCGGCGAAGTGGTGGACGAAGTCGTCCTCGGACAGCCAGCCGAAGCCGTGGGAATCGGTGAACAGGTGCGCCAGCGCCGGGGTCACCGGTCCCTGGGACAGCAGCGCGCCGAGCGACTCCCCCTGGTCGAGCCCGAAGGCCGCGATGTAGACCAGGCCGGCGACGTTCGGCGTGTCGGTGCCCAGGGCGGTCATGATCTGGCCGCCGTAGGAGTGTCCGGCGACGATGGCCGGGCCGTCCTGCAGGTCGATCACCTGCCGCAGCCGGGCCACGTCGGCGGCGAGCGTCGTCAGCGGGAACTGCGGCGCGGTGACGTGATAGCCGCCGGCCTGCAGGCGCTTGATGACCGCGCTCCAGCTGGAGCCGTCGGCCCAGGCCCCATGGACGAGGACGATGTTCGGTCGTGCATTCATCTCGGTACTCCCTTGGGTTGCGTGTTGTGGCCATCGTGCGGAGCACGGCGGCGGCCGGGGTATCCGCAAGATGACTGCACATTGCGCACGGCAGTAGTGCAGTCAGCTTTCGGATACCGTCGCGGCTGTCCGGCGGCGACGCTGGCGTCATGAGCTGGTTTACTCAGGACGAGGCCGTCACTCAGTACGCTGAGGGCGGCGGAATACGCTTCGCGTACCGGCGCTTCGGGATCCCGGCCAACCGCTGTTCCGGGGTGCCCGAACGTCCCCCGCTGGTGCTCTTCCAGCACTTCATGGGCACCCTCGATGACTATGACCCGGCGATCAGCGACGCCTTCGCCGGCGACCGCGAGGTCATCTTGTTCAACAACGCCGGCGTTGGTTCCTCCAGCGGGACCGTGCCCGAGACGATCGAGGCCATGGCCCGCGACGCGGTCCGCTTCATCGACGCGCTCGGGCTCGAAACGATCGACATGGTCGGGCACTCGATGGGCGGCCTGATCGCCCAGGAGGTCGCCCTTGCCCGCCCGGACCTGGTACGCCGCCTAGTGCTGGTCGGCACCGGGCCACGCGGTGGCGAGGGCATCGGCGCACTGCCGGCCTGGGTCGCGGAACTGTTCACCCGGAAATACGAACAGCAGGAAGACATGTGGCTCCCGATCCTGTTCGCGCCGACCCCGGCCAGCCAGACCGCCGGGCGTGCCTACATCAAGCGCATCACCGCGCGCCCCGACCGCGACACGCCCGTCACCGGCCAGTCCGTCGCCGCCCAGCGCGCGGCGCTGGTGGCTTACGGCGCCGTCAAGGACCCCAGCTACGCCCACCTCAAGGGCCTCGAGCTTCCTGTCCTGGTTGTCAACGGCACCGAGGACATCGTGATCCCGACGATCAACTCCTACATCCTGCAGCAGTTCCTGCCCAACGCCGGGCTCATCCTGTACCCGGATGCCAACCACGGGGCGCATTTCCAGTACCCCGAACTGTTCGCGCGGCACGCGCACATCTTTCTCGACAACTAGCCACCGCAGCTAGCCCTTTCAACCCGGCCAAAGAGCAGGGAGTCCCGGCAATGACGGTCTGTCGGTTGGGTTGGTGGCTGTGAGGTTCCCGCAACGTCCTCGGTGTGAACGAGGCGCTCTCCCGCTGAGCCAATCGCCCGCTGCCGGGAACCCGGACCGTGTCCCATGGGCGATCTCATGCGGATTCAGGCAAAGTAAGCCTCCACAAGTCCGAGTTCGCCGAAGTCGACGCTGACGAGATCACCGCGAGCGACGAAGCAGTGCGCAGTGCATGTGCCGGTGCTGACGATCTCGCCCCGGCGGACCGGGCGCCCTCGCTCGCGGACCCAGTTCAACAGCCAGGTCAGGCTGGTGATCGGGTGTCCCATCGCCTCGACTCCGGTGCCCGACTTGATGTAATGGCCGTTAAGGTAGAGGTCGAGGCCGGCGTTCGGCAAGTCGATCGAGGCCCAGTCGACGGTGCGCGGGCCCACCACCAGGGCCGCGCCGCCCCCGTTGTCGTACATCCCGCCGAAGTAGCCGCTGAGCGAGTACCAGTCGGTGAAGACCGAGTCGCCGATCTCGATGACCGGAGCCAGGGTGGCGACGCCAGCCCGCACCTCGTCCTCCGAGTACGGCTCGTCCCGGACCGGGAAGTCCGCCCCGAGCTCGAACGCGAACTCGCACTCGCAGAGCCGGTAGTTCACGAACAGCTCGGGTTCGAGCGTGGACGGGCTGTCGAACACCGCGTGGCTGTAGATCCGCCCGGAGGACGGACTCGGAATGTTCTCCGCGCGCCGCACCTCCATGCTGGCCGCCCCGACCTTCCAGCCGGCTGGCGTCCAACCCAGGCGTCGTTCGACTTCGAACAGCACCTGCTCGACCGACGTCCAGGAGCGAGCGCGCAACCGCGC
>DASXMW010000075.1:0-17330 GCA_036495425.1 Streptosporangiaceae bacterium
GGCGTCGGCCACGAAGGTCAGCGACGGGGTGTGCCGCAGGCCGGTCTGCCGGCCGACCTCGGTGCGGATCACGCCGGTCGCGCTGGCCAGCGCGGCGGCGGTGTCGGCCTGCTGCTCGGGCGAGCCGAACACGGTGTAGAACACGGTCGCCTCGCGCAGGTCGTTGGTGAGCCGCGCCTCGGTGACGGTGACGAAGCCCAGCCGCGGATCCTTGATCCGCATCTCGATCATCTCGGCCACGATCTGGGCGATCCGGTCGCCGAGACGGCGTGCGCGGGCGGCATCCATGTCCGTCATTCCTCGGTTTCTTCTTCGTTGAACAGCCGCTGCCGGGCCGACAGCAGCTCGATCTCGGGATGCCCAGCCACCAGCCGCTCACACGCGTCCAGAACTTCGGTGGCGTGAGCGGCGGTGCCCGACACCACCGCCAGGCCGATCTCGGCCCGGCGGTGCCGGTCCAGGTGCCCGGTCTCGGCCACGGCCGCGGCCGGGTAGCGGCGCCGCAGTTCGGCCACGAGCGGCCGGACCACGGAACGCTTCTGCTTCAGCGACCGGACGTCGCCGAGCAGGACATCCAGGGTCAGCGCGGCGACGTACACGCCGCGCCGACCCTGGGCCGCCCGGACAACACCGGCCTGGACAGCACCGGCCCGGGCGACATCAGGCCCGCGGCTTCTCCCGCATCTCGAACGTCTCGATGACGTCCTCGACCTTGATGTCGTTGTAGCCGACGCCGATACCGCACTCGAAGCCCTCGCGGACCTCGGTCACGTCGTCCTTGAACCGGCGGAGCGACTCGACCGTGAGGTTGTCCGAGATGACCACGCCGTCCCGGATGAGGCGAGCCTTGCTGTTCCGGTTGATCGTGCCGGACCGGACGATGCAGCCGGCCACGTTGCCGATCCGCGGCACCCGGAAGACCTCGCGGACCTCCGCGGTACCGAGCTGCACTTCCTCGAACTCGGGCTTGAGCATGCCCTTGAGCGCGGCTTCCACTTCGTCGATCGCCTGGTAGATGACCGAGTAGTAGCGGATGTCGACGCCCTCGCGCTGAGCCAGCTCGCCGGCCCGGCCCGCGGGCCGGACGTTGAAGCCGATGATCACCGCGTCCGAGGCGATGGCCAGGTTGACGTCGTCCTGGGTGATGGCACCGACACCGCGGCCGATGACCCGCAGGCCGACCTCTTCGCCAACGTCGATCTTGAGCAGCGCATCCTCCAGGGCCTCCACCGAACCGGAGACGTCGCCCTTGATGATGAGCAGCAGATCTTCGCGCTCGCCCGCCTTGAGGGCCGACTCGAGGTCCTCGAGCGTGACCCGCCGCCGCCGCTGGGCGAACTGGGCGGTGCGCTCGCGCGCCTCGCGCCGCTCGGCGATCTGCCGGGCCATCCGGTCGTCGTTGACCACCAGGAAGTTGTCACCCGCGCCCGGGACGGAACTCAGGCCGAGCACCTGGACCGGACGGGACGGTGGCGCCTCGTCCACGGGGTCGCCGTTCTCGTCCAGCATGGCCCGCACGCGCCCGAAGGCGTCGCCGCAGACGATCGAGTCACCCACGTGCAGCGTGCCGCGCTGAACCAGCACGGTCCCGACCGGGCCACGGCCCTTGTCCAGGTGCGCCTCGATGGCGATGCCCTGGGCGTCCTGGTCCGGGTTGGCTCGCAGGTCCAGCTCGGCGTCGGCGGTCAGGATGACCGCCTCGAGCAGGCTGTCGAGGCCGATGCCCTTGGTCGCCGACACGTCGACGAACTGGGTCTGTCCGCCGAACTCCTCCGCCACCAGGCCGTACTCGGTGAGCTGGGCCCGGACCCGCTGCGGGTCGGCGCCCTCCTTGTCCACCTTGTTCACGGCGACCACGATCGGCACTCCCGCCGCCTGGGCGTGGTTGAGCGCCTCCGTGGTCTGCGGCTTCACACCGTCGTCGGCCGCCACGACCAGGACCACCAGGTCGGTGGTCTCGGCGCCGCGGGCTCGCATGGCGGTGAACGCCTCGTGACCCGGGGTGTCGATGAAGGTGATCTTCCGCTCGTCGCCATCGACCTCGGTGGCGACCTGGTAGGCACCGATGTGCTGGGTGATGCCACCCGCCTCGCGGGCCACCAGGTTGGTGTGCCGGATCGCGTCCAGCA
Organism: Streptosporangiaceae bacterium; assembly: GCA_036495425.1. Taxonomy (GTDB): domain Bacteria; phylum Actinomycetota; class Actinomycetes; order Streptosporangiales; family Streptosporangiaceae; genus Bog-532. The sequence continues at coordinate 2,130 of DASXMW010000075.1, forward strand.
GCTTGGTCTTACCGTGGTCGACGTGACCCATGACGGTCACCACCGGCGGCCGGGCCACCAGGGCCTCGTCGCCGCCCTCGTCCTCACCGAACTCGATGTCGAACGACCCCAGCAGCTCCCGGTCCTCTTCCTCCGGGGAGACCACCTGGATGTTGTAGTTGAGCTCGGCGCCCAGCAGCTGGAGCGTCTCGTCGTTCACGGACTGGGTCGCGGTCACCATCTCACCGAGGTGGAACATGACCTGGACCAGCGACGCCGGGTTGGCGCCGATCTTGTCCGCGAAGTCGGCCAGCGAGGCACCACGGGAAAGCCGGATGACCTGCCCGTTGCCACGCGGAACCTGCACGCCGCCAACCGACGGGGCCTGCATGTTGTCGAACTCTTGCCGCCGCTGCCGCTTCGACTTGCGGGCCCGGCCCGGCCGGCCGCCGGGACGCCCGAAGGCACCCTGGGTACCGCTGCGGCCACGGCCGCCGCCACCCGGACGAGCCGGGGCGCCCATGCCCGGACGGGCACCGCCACCGCCACCGGGACCGCCGCCACCGGGACGGCCACCGCCGCCGCCGGGACGGGCACCGGGGCCGCCGCGGCCGCCGGCCGGGGCGCCACGACCGCCGCCGCCACCACCGGGACCACCCCGACCCGGGCCGGACGAGGCCGGCCGAGACGGCATGTTCATCGGGCTCGGGCGGGGACCACCGGGACGCGGGCCACCCGGACGCGGGCCGCCGTCACCGCCACCGGGACGACCGGGGCGGTCTCCCTGGGGACGGCCGGGGCCGGGCCGCGGGCCGCCAGCGGGCGCGCCCGGACGCGGGCCACCCTGGCCCCGCTCGCCCGAGGGACCGGGCCGGCTGGGTGCGGCCGGGGCCGCGCCCATACCGGTCGGCGTGGAGCTGAACGGGTTGTTGCCCGGCCGCGGGCCGGGACGCGGGGCGTTCCGTGGCCCGGGACGCGGCGCGCCACCGGGACGCGTTGCGCCGCCGGGACGCTGGCCGCCGGGGCCGCCGGCCTGACCGCCGCGGCCGCCCGGGGCGGGCTGCTGCTGCGGGGCGTGCGGCACCTGCGGCCGGGGACCCGGACGCGGGGTGTCACCGCTGGGGGCGCCCGGGGCACTGGGGGCACCGGCGTCACCGGCGTCACCGGTGTCACCGGCCGGGCGGGACGCACCCGGGGCCTGCGGCACCGGCCGCGGCGCGGTCTGCTCCGGCGCGGCCGGAGCCGGGGCCGCGGCCCGCGGAACCTCCGGACGAGCTTCCGCGGCCGGGGCGGCCGCGGTGGGAGATGCGCCAGCGGGCGCGCTGGCGCCGGGCGACGGCGCGCTCGGCCGGGACCCAGGACGGGCCTGCCCGTTGCCGTTGCCGTTGCCATTACCGTTGCCGGACGGCCGCGGCCCCGGACGCGCCGAAGCGCCACCGTTGGACCGGCCACCGGACTTACCAGACTGGCCCCCTTCGGGGCCAAAAGCTTCCTTGAGCCTGCGCACGACCGGCGCCTCGATCGTCGAGGACGCCGAACGTACGAACTCGCCCATTTCCTGGAGCTTGACCATCACGGTCTTGCTCTCGACACCGAACTCTTTCGCGAGTTCGTAAACCCGGACCTTCGCCACTACGCTCCTCTACCCGGCCCGGGACGAACCGGGCCTTTCACCGGACCATTCGCGCCGGTCCGGGGCGTAGGGTGCTCCGGGCCGACGTCAGCCTGTGGTCTTCATCGCCTTGTGCTCATCGAGCGCTCATCGCTGTCTCGACCCGCTTTCCGACAGGTTGCCGTTCTTGCCGTTCCGTTCTTCATGCTATGCCAGTGGCGGCGGGCCCGGTAGCCGATGCTCACCGGCCGCTGAGGTATTCGCTGACCGGCCCGGTACCGAGCGGGCCGGGCGCGCGCAGGGCACGCACCAGCGCCCGCCGGCGCTGGGCAAGCTCGAGACACCCCTGACTCGGGTGCAGGTAAGCACCCCGGCCGGGCAAGCACGCTCCCGGGTCGGGAACGATCGCGTCCCCGGCCACCACCAGACGAAGCAAGCTGGATTTGGCCGCTCGTTGCCGGCAGCCCACGCAGGTGCGTACCGGGGGCACGCCAGGCGTGGACCGGTCGGTCGGGCCGGCCATTTCCGCTGTAACTCTACCGCGCCGGCGCGTCGGCGGCGCCGCTAGAGGGTACGCCAGTTTCGGCGCCGGGCCGTCCATCAGCCTGGGCCCCTGACTGCGCATCCGGCTGGGCACCGGGCTGGACGCCCAGCTCTGCATCTGGCTGGGCGCCTGGCTGTGCATCAGCCTGGGCCCCTGACTGTGCATCTGACTGGGCATCTGACTGGGCGCCGGATGGGGCTGGTTCGGCCGCGCCGTCGGGCTGGGCATCGGAACGGATGTCGATGCGCCAGCCGGTGAGGCGGGCGGCCAGCCGGGCATTCTGGCCCTCCTTGCCGATGGCGAGTGACAGCTGGTAATCGGGGACGATCACCCGGGCCACCCGGGCCTCGGCGTCGATCACGTTGACCGCGGTCACCCGGGCCGGCGACAGCGCGTTAGCTACAAAACACGCGGGATCGTCGGAATAATCCACGATGTCGATTTTCTCGCCGTGCAGTTCGGCCATGACGTTGCGGACCCGGCTGCCCATGGGCCCGATGCAGGCCCCCTTGGCGTTGACCCCGGACTGGTTGGAGCGGACCGCGATCTTGGTGCGGTGCCCGGCCTCGCGGGCGATGGCCACGATCTCCACCGCGCCGCTGGCGATCTCCGGCACCTCCAGCGCGAACAGCTTCTTGACCAGGTTCCGGTGGGTACGGGACAGCGTCACCGACGGGCCGCGGTGGCCCTTGCGGACGTGCAGCACGTAACAGCGGATGCGCTCGCCGTGCAGGTACCGCTCGGCGGGCACCTGCTCGGCGGGCGGCAGCACGGCCTCGAGCTTGCCCAGGTCCACCAGCACGGCCCGCGGATCCTTGCCCTGCTGGATAACCCCGGCCACGATGTCGCCCTCACGCCCGGCGTACTCGCCGAACGTCATCTCGTCCTCGACGTCGCGCAGCCGCTGCAGGATGACCTGCCGGGCGGTGGTGGCCGCGATCCGGCCGAACCCGTCGGGCGTGTCGTCGTACTCGCGGGCCACGGCCCCGTCCGGGCCGGTCTCGGTCGCCCACACGGTGACGTGACCGGTGCGCTGGTCGATCTGGACGCGGGCGGCGGCGGCCGCGCCCTCGGTCCGGTGGTAGGCCACCAGCAGTGCGTCCTCGATGGCCTTGACCGAAGTCTCCATCGAGATGTCTTTTTCGCTCTCCAGCATGCGGAGCGCGCTGAGATCAATGTCCATCGGGTTCCCCCGTGCCCGGCCCCTCATTGGGCCGGTCGAATTCAATCTGGACCTTCCCGGCGCCCAGGGCCGCGTAACGGAAGCGGCGGCGGGTGCCGCCCAAGTCCAGGACCACGTCGTCGGCGTCGGCCGCGACCACCCGGCCCTGGACGGGACTGGACGGCGAACCGGTCAGCGGCACCCGGACCAGCCGGCCCAGGGCGCGCTGCCAGTGCCGCGGCTGCGTGAGCGGGCGGTCCACGCCCGGGGACGAGACCTCCAGCGTGTAGGGCATGTCGCCCATCACGTCCGAGGCGTCGAGCTTGGCCGCGAGCTCCCGGCTGGCGAGGGCGGCGTCGTCCAGGCTCACCCCGCGGTCGCTGTCGACCACGATGCGGAGCAGACGGCGGCGGCCGGCGCTGGTGACCTTGACCGCCTCCAGGTCCATGCCGAGCGCGTGCACGACCGGCGTGGCCACCGCGGCGACCTGGTCGGTGTCGGGCGGCGGGGTCGCGGCCCGCTCCGGCGCCGGGCCGGTGCCGGCCGAGCGGGGCTGGGCCTTCCCCTGCTTCCGGGCCGGGGCGCGCCCGGCCGCCCGCCCGGGACGCGCGGGAACGTGACGGGGTCCTCCTCGCATCACGGCCTCCTTCGCGTCCATGACCTGCACTGTTACGTTGTCCGATCTAGCCTATCCGCAGCAAGCCGTCATGGCTGCTATTCAATGGCCGGCACCATGGCATCCTTAGGCAGGCCTGGGACCACCAGGGCGCCCCAGCGGACGGTCGGAGGGTACCGGACAGTGACGAGTTGGCGGGCGGTGTCGCGTCGCCGCATGCTCACCGCGGTGCTGGGGAGTTCGGCGCTCGCGGTCACGGCGTGCGGGGTGCCCGAGGCGCTACGGAAGCCGCCGGGCCTGTCGGCCAGCGTGCGCACGCTCCGCGCGTCGATCACCGCCGAGCAGGCGCTGGTGGACAGCTACCACGACGTGCTCCGCCGCTTTCCTCAACTGTCCGGGCGGCTGAATTCATTCCTGGTCCAGCACGAGCAGCACCTGGCCCAGCTCCGGGGGCGGCTGGTGGTGCCGCCGCACGTGACCATGAGCCCGCTCCCGTCGCCCGCCCCGGCCAGCCCGGGGCCGGCCTCCGCCGGTTCGCCCGAGGCCGCGGTCACGCTGCTGGTCCGGGCCGAGCAGACCGCGGCCGCGGCCCAGCTGGGCCGGCTGAAGAGCGCTCCGCCCGCCCTGGCCCAGCTGCTGGCCAGCATCGCCGCGTCCGAGGCCACGCACGCGGTCGCCCTGACCTCGGGGGGCAGCTGATGGCCACGGCGGACACGGGCGTGGCAGCCCTGCAGGCGCTGCTGGCGGCCGAGAACGCGGCCGTCTACGGCTACGGCCTGGCCGGAGCCCAGCTCAGCGGCGACCTGCTCGGCACGGCCACGCAGGACTGGAACCTGCACCGCCAAGCCCGGGTCACCGTGTCGGCGATGATCACCAAGCGCGGCGGGGCCCCGCAGCCCGCGGCAGCCGCCTACACGCCACCGTTCGCGGTGACCAGCGCGAGCCGGGCCCGGTCACTGGCCGCGCTGCTGGAGGACGGCCTGGTGCGCGCGTACCTGGGCCTGGTCGCACTGGACGACGCGACATTGCGCACGTTCGGAGCCGGGGAGATGCAGGCCGCGGCCATCCGGGCCGCGTACTGGCGCGGCGGCACGACCGCCTTCCCCGGTATGGATCGTGCTGCCCTCAGGTAGGGCAGTAACTCAGGACGCCCTGCGGCTGGCCAGGACGCGCTGGATGGCGCGGGCGGCGGCGGCCAGGTCGTCGGCGGACGAGATCCGCTCGGCCCAGGACCACCAGAACCACCAGTCCCCGTCGCTGCCACAGCCGGCGTAGATGTGCTCTTCGAGCGCACGGGCCTCCGGATTGACCACGTACAGGCTGGGCACCCGGCCCGGCGGCAGCACCATGCGGACCTGCAGGCCACGGCGGGCGAGTTCCTCGCCCAGTTTCTCAAGGTATTCCAGCTGCACGTCGGCTGCCTCACGCATCCGCTGAGCTTCCACCGTCATCACGTCATTACTCCCGGTATACAAACTGCTGCTGAGCGTGTCAGCGCTTCCAGGATGCCGTCGTGGCCGGTGGCCCGCAACGCGGATCGGGAAATTTGGGGGACTTTAGGCCAGAGCTTCCGGCAGGGGCTCGGCGTGCAGGACCGTGAGCCGGGACACCGCACGGGTCAGCGCCACGTAGAGCCGCTGCAGGCCGCGTGCTTCGGCGGCGGCGATGGCCGCGGGCTCCACCACGATCACGTGATCGAACTCCAGGCCCTTGGCCAGCGTGACCGGCACCAGGATCAGGCCGCCCCGGCCCCCGTCCTCGTCCGCGCCCAGGCTCCCGTGCGGCACCTGATGGGCGGTCAGGGCCCGGGACAGGGCCGGGAGCTGGTGGTCGGCCGCGATCACGGCCACCGACCCGGGCTCGGCGGCGGCCCCGGCGCACACCGCGGCCAGCCGGGCGCTCAGGCCGTCCGGAGTCGTGGCCTCGATGTCCAGCGCGCCCGGGTCCTCGCGCAGCGACACCGCGGGCGGCAGCCCGGGGGCGATCCGGCTCAGCAGCCGGCTGGCGTAGTCGAGGATCTGCCGCGGCACCCGGTAGCCGGTGCGCAGCACGCGCAGGTCGGCGGCGGGCTTGCCCAGGTGCGTGAGCAGGCCGTCCCAGGTCGTGGTGGCCCACGGCGTGGTGCCCTGGGCCAGGTCGCCGAGCACGGTGGCGGCGCCGGTGGCGCAGCGGCGGCCGATGGCCCGGCACTCCATCGGGGACAGGTCCTGGGCCTCGTCCACCACCACGTGGCTCAGGCTGGGGGTGCGCTCGATCAGGTCCCGGGCCTCGTCGATCAGCACCACGTCAGCCGGTGACCAGCGGGCCGACCCCGGGCCGCGCGGCGGCCGGGCCCAGACGACGGCCTGCTGCTCGGCCGCCGCCAGCACGCCGCTGGCCGCCGTGGCCAGCGCGCCGGCGTCGCTGAGCAGCCCGAACACCAGCCGCACCGGGTCCACCTTGGGCCAGATGGCATCGACCGCGGCGCGCACCGGGCGGGTGCGCCGGACGGCGTCGTGGGTCCGGTCGTCGCAGGACTCCCCGGCCGCCTCCATCTGGCTCAGGATCACATGCGCGATCCGGTGTTCGAGCAGGTCCCGGCCGGCCCCGTAGCGCAGGCCGCGATCGCGCAGCTCGGCGGCCAGGCCGGCCAGGTCGTAGGCCGACACCCGCCAGCGGCGCGAGCCGCGGGCCAGCATCAGCGGTTCCGGCGGCTCGGCCAGCCGGGACCAGACCGCGCGGCGCAGCACCTCAGCCATGCGGGCGTCGCCCTTGACCCGGGCCGCGGCCACGCTGTCCTGCCCGCGGACGGGCCCGGTTTTAGCCAGTGCGGTGGCGGCCAGCTCGGTGACGGTCAGCTGGCTGACGTCGATCTCGCCCAGCGCGGGCAGCACGTTGCCGATGTAGGACAGGAACGCCCGGTTGGGCCCGATGACCAGGACCCCGCGGCGGGCGACCCGCTCCTTGTAGGCGTAGAGCAGGTAGGCGACCCGGTGCAGGCCCACGGCGGTCTTGCCGGTCCCGGGCGCGCCCTGCACGCACACGGTCTGGCCCACGTCGGCCCGGACGATGTCGTCCTGGTCGGGCTGGATGGTGGCCACGATGTCGCGCATGGGCCCGGACCGGGGGCGTTCGATCTCGTTGATCAGGATGCGGCTGACCGGTTCCGCCGCGGGCGCGGTTCCGGGGCTGGGCCCGGGCTCACCGCCCGCCCCGCCCGGCGTGAACCGCTCGTCCTCGAAGGCGGTCAGCTCGCCGCCCGCGAACCCGAACCGGCGCCGCAGGTCCAGGTCCATGGGGTGGGCCCGGCTGGCCCGGTAGAACGGCCGGGACACCGGGGCCCGCCAGTCGATCACGACCGGGGTCCCGGCCGGGTCGTGCACGTGGCGGCGGCCGATGTGGAAGCTCTCGCCGCCCGGGCCCGCCGGGCTCGCGGGGGCGCGGGCGGGCTCGCGGCCGGCCTCGTAGTCCAGACGGCCGAAGAACAGCGGTGTGTCCGGCAGGTCCTTCAGGGCCTCGGCCCGGTGGTACAGCTCGGCCTTGAGGTACTGCTCGGACACCGGGTCGCCACCCAGGGCCTCCAGCGCGAGCACGTCGTCCCGCATGAGCTGCAGGTATTTGCGGGATTCGAGCAGGTAGGCGCGCTCGGTGTCGAGCACGGCAGCGGACGGATCGGTATCGGGGGGTTCTCCCTCCGCCGGGCGGACCGCGGGCATGACGGCGTCTCCTTCCGAGCTGGGGCGGGCAGGGCGCAGAGTGCGAGAACTTACCAGCCGGCCCGGGCGGCGTCACCTGAATTTCCCCGCGCCCGGACGGGTTCATCACTGGGAGCCACTGCACGTTGCACAGAGTTGGCAACGTGGTCACATCCCGCCGCCCTATGATGCTCTCTACATCCATTCGGTTACGTGGAGTGATAAATCGTAGGGGGTGCCGGTGGGACCACGAGCGGCCCGGGCCTGGCTCGGCGCGGTCGCGGCCGTCCTGGCGGCGATGGTCGCGGCCGGCGTCCCGGCGGTGGCCTCGGCCGCGGTGGGCATCCCGGCCGCCCCGGCCCAGACCGGGCCGTACCCGGTCAGCGCCACCGGCCGGCCGGACCTGTGCTGGCAGGCGGCCGGGAACGGGTCGCCGGTCACGCTGGAACGCTGCGACCGGGTGGTCCAGGGCCAGCAGTGGACCCTGACCGGCGACGGCGTGCTCATGAACGGCGACGGGTACTGCCTGGAGGCCGGGACCGGCGACAGCCTGTTCATCGGCTTCGACGGGCAGTGCGGCGGAACCACCGGTGGCCAGCAGTGGGCGCTGCGCGGCGGCCAGGTGCGCAACCGGGCGGGCGCGGGCTGCGCGGCCCCGGCCGACTCGCTGACGCCGGGGACCGCGGTCGTCACCAGGACCTGCGGCCGGGCCTGGTGGGGCTTTGGTCCCGCTACGGCGCCCACGGCGGCCCCGAAGCGGGGCACGCCCCAGGGGGCGGCCGGTCCAGCCACCCAGCCTTCGACCAAAGCGGGAGCAGCGAATACGGCGGCGGCCGGGCCGGCGGCCGGTCAGGGGAACGGCCGGCAGGCCGTGCTGATGACCGCGGGACTTCTGGTGTTCGGAGGGTTGCTGGTGCTGATGGGGCGCCGGCCGCGACGCCGGGCGAGGCGGGTCGCCGAGGCCGGTGTGACCGACGGGGTACTCCGGCGGCGCGCGGCCCAGGAGGTGGCGGATCCGCGGCCGACCGAGCCGTTCGACGTGTCTTCCATCTTCTAAGGCAGGTGCGCGGGAGTGCCAGCACGCACACCACCTTCCCCGGGTGTGCGCGTCAGGCCACCGCGGCCGGCCAGGCGTTTAGGCCGCTGGGGGTCAGGAACGAATCGAAGACCAGCTCGGCCGCGCCGGTCAGCACGCCGAGGTCGCCGAGCTGGGACGGGATCAGCGGTGGCGGCTCGTCCCGGCGGAAGCGCATCAGCGTGGCCGTGTAGCCGGCCCGCACCGCCTCCGGCGCGGCCTGGTAGATGTCACGGGCCAGCCCGGACAGCCCGATGGCGGCCGGGTCGTGCGCGTTGACCAGGGAGCCCATCCCCCGGCCGAGGGCCTCGGCCACGCCGGTCAGGGCCTCGGCGCAGCCGGAATCGGTGGCCGCCTCGCTGATCACGGCCAGGGCCAGTTCCATCCGGTCTCCGGTCTCGGTCCGGCCCGCCCGGCGCAGCAGGCCGTGGCTGCCCGCGTCCAGTTCCCAGCAGCCGACCGAGCCGCAGCGGCACACCTCGGTGCCCCCGGTCAGCGGCATGTGGCCGAATTCCCCGGCCGCGCCGTGCACGCCGGTCAGCGGCAGGCCGCCGGACAGCAGCGCACCGCCGACCCCGGTGGCCAGGTGCAGGTGCAGGGCCACCGGCACGTCGCGCAGGCCGCCGCGGCGGGCCTCGGCCAGCCCGGCCAGCCGGGCGTCGTTTCCGACCAGCACCGGGACGGTGGCCCCGGTCAGCTGGGCGCTCAGCGCGGCCACGACGTCCACCCCGTGCCAGTCGGCCAGCCCGGGCTGGACCATCCGGCCCTGGCTGACCGGGGAGGGCACCGCGACCCCGATCCCGATCGGCCGGGGCCCGAGCGCCCGCCAGTGCGCGGTCAGCCGCCGGGCCAGCCCGGCCAGCAGGTCGGCGCCGGAACCGGAGTCCCGCTCCCGGCGCTCCAGCATGGTGCCGCGGCCGGTCAGTTCGAACGAGGCCAGGGAGAACGAATCGTCACGCAGGTCCACCGCCAGCGCCACCGGGCCGTCCGGGTGCGGCGATGGGACCCCGGTCGGGCGGCCGCGGGACCGGCGTTCGGCCAGGGCCCCCTGAACCTGCAGTTCCTCGATCAGGCCGCGGTCGGCCAGGTCGCGGACCAGGACCGTGGCCGTGCCGCGGGCCAGGCTCAGCTGCCGGGTCAGCTCGGCCCGGGTCCGCCCGCCGCCGCCGTCGTGGACCGCCCGGAGCAGCCGGGCCAGGTTGTGCGCGCGCAGGTCCGCGCTGGTCGTCGCTTGCTCGCTGTCCGGTCGCACCCTCTGATCACATCATGGGCGGGCGCCCCGGCTGACCCTCCCGCCGACAAGAGTCCGCCAGGATGGGTAGGTTTCTGTGCTATGGGGACGGTGGAAACGGACATGGACATCGCGGCGGCGGCCACGGACACGGATACGCGGGGCTGGCTGACGCCGGACGAGCAGGGAGCCTGGCGGGCCTACCTGACCACCAGCAAGCTGCTGTTCCGGCAGCTGGACCGGGATCTGCACTCGCTGGGGCTGAGCGGCAACGACTACGAGATCCTGGTCGTCTTGTCCGAGGCCTCCGAGCACCGGCTGCGCATGACCGACCTGGCCGACGCCACGGCCCAGTCCCGGAGCCGGCTGTCGCACCAGATCACCCGGATGGAGGCGGCGGGCCTGGTCCGCCGCGACACCTGCCCCGGCGACAAACGCGGGCTGTTCGCGGTGCTGACCGACAGCGGGATGGCCACCATCGAGCGGGTCGCCCCGAACCACGTGGAGAGCGTCCGGCAGCACTTCATCGACCTGCTGACCCCGGAGCAACTGGCCACCATGCGCGAGGGCTACGCGGTGATCATCGCCCACCTGCGCCAGATCCGCGCGAGGGATTAAATTAACGCGGACGGAGACTGCGCCGAGGGGGCCCGTTGGGCTACGCGGGCGAAGCCCGCGATGGGGGTCTGGGGGGCTCTGCCCCCGAGGCAAATCAGAACAACACACTCATGAAGGCGCCGACGTCGGCGAAGCCGGCCCGGCGGTAGGCGGCCCGGGCCGGGGCGTTGAAGTCGTTCACGTACAGCGACACGACCGGGGCGATGCTCCGCTGGGCTTCGGCCACCACGGTGGCCATGCCCGCCGAGGCCAGCCCCTCGCCGCGGCGGGCCGGATTGACCCAGACCCCCTGGACCTGGCAGGCGTGCGGAGTCACCGACCCGACTTCGGCCTTGAAGATGACCTCGCCGTTCTCGATGCGGGCGAACGCGCGGCCGGCCCGGATCAGCTCGGCCACCCGGGCCCGGTAGGTGGCGCCGCCGTCGCCGCCGATCGGCGAGATGCCGACCTCCTCGGTGAACATGGCCACGCAGGCGGGCATCAGTACGTGGAGCTCGTCCGGCCGCACCCGGCGGACCAGCGGGTCGGCCGGGCACGCGGCCGGGCCGGACGTGGCCATCACCGGCTGCACGGCCCGTACGTCCCGGGGCGGCCCCCAGTGCGGCTCCAGCCGCCGCCACAGCTCGGCCACCGCGGGTTCCGGGCCGACCAGCGACGAGCACCGGCGGCCCTGGGCCCGGGCCCGCTCGGCGAACGCGGCCACGGCTTCCGGGCCGGCCGCGATCGGGACCAGGTTGGCCCCGGCGTAGCACAGCGAGGTCAGCCGGCCGCCGGTGTAGTGGCCCCAGATCTGGGCGCCGAGCCGGGCCGGGTTGAGGCCCACGGCGTGCACCCGGGCCCCGACGAAGACGTTCGTGACCGGGTCGGCGTCGCAGATCCTGAGCACCTCGCCGCGATCGCGGTCATCGAGTATGCGCAGCGGCCCGGGCCGCGCCGGTTTCACGCGGAGCACACCTCAAGCGTAGCCGGGCTGGACACCACCCGGGCAGCGGACGCCGGCCTGGGTGATCACGGACCGGACACGGCCGGTGCCGGTCGGCAGGTGCCGGGGTGCCGGGGCCGGGCGTCAGCCGGCCGGGGTGGGCGGTGAGGTCGCCGGGCAGGTCGCGTTGACCGGTCCGCTGCCGGAGGGCAGGGAGCCGCTGCCCAGGTACTTGTTCAGGTAGTTCTGGATGCAGGTGTTGGCCGGGCTCTCCAGCGACTGGCCGTGGTTGCCGCCGCCTTCCACCACCACCATCCTGGCCGTGCTCAGGGCCTGGTGCGCGACCTGGGCGCCCGCGTACGGGGTGGCCGCGTCCAGCGTGCCCTGCAGCATCAAGATGCCGGGCAGGCCGCTGGCCCCGATCTTCATCGGCTGGGACGGGCCCTTCACCGGCCAGTAGGCGCAGGCCGCGTTGTACCAGGCGTTGTCCCAGGCCTGGAAGGGCGCCTTCTTGTACACGGTGCGGGTGTCGCTGTCCCACTTGGCCCAGTTGCGCGGCCAGTTGACGTCCGAGCACTGCACCGCGTTGTAGACCGCAAACTCGTTCTCGTTCTGGACGCCGTTCTCCTGGTACTGGTCGGCCAGCGCGCTGGTCGAGCCCTGCAGCAGGTAGCTGGACAGGGCCTGGGCCAGCCCCGGCCACAGCGAGTCGTCGTAGCCGCCGAGCAGGACCGTGTCGTCCAGTTCGTCGGCGCCGATCTCCGGGCCGCCGGAGCCGGAGACCGGGTGGGCCTGCAGCTTGGCGCGGGCGGTGTAGTAGGCCTGCTGGACCTGGGCCGCGGTGCTGCCCAGGTGGTAGGCGTCGTTGTACTGGGCCACCCAGCCGAAGAACGCCTCGAACCGCTTCTGGAAGGCGTAGTCCTGGTCGATGTTGTCGGTGTACCAGACGCCCTGCGGGTCCACCGTGCTGTCCAGCACCATGCGCTTGACCCGGCTGGGGAACATCGTCGCGTAGACCTCGCCGAGGTAGGTGCCGTAGGAGAATGCGTAGTAGCTGATCTTCGGCTGGTGCAGCGCGGACCGGATCGAGTCGACGTCCCGGGCCGCGTCCTTGGTGGTCATGTAGGGCAGCAGCCAGCCGAAACGCTGCTCGCAGCCGGCCGCGTAGGTCTTGGCCCGTTTGGTCAGGGCCTGCTCGGCGGCGGCATTAGCCGGGACGTAGTTGGCCCGGACGCCGGAGAAGAAGCCCGGTTGGCAGTGCAGGGCGGGCACGGACGCACCGACCCCGCGCGGGTCGAAGCCGATGATGTTGTAGCGGGCAGCAACCTCGGGGCTCAGGCCGGACGCCACCGCGGCGGCCAGCGACCGGCCGCTGGCGCCGGGGCCGCCCGGGTTGACCAGCAGGTCGCCCAGCTGCTGGCTCTTGGGGGCGGTGGCCTTCACCTCGGACAGGGCCAGCGTGATCTTCCGCCCGCCGGGGTCGCGGTAGTTCAGCGGAACCTGCAGGTTGGCGCACTGCAGGGACGTGCCCACGCCGAGCGAGCAGCCGCTCCACTGGACCGAGCCGACCCCGGAGCCGCCGGAGGCACCACTGGACCCGCCGCTGGAACCGGACGTCGCGCTGCTGGAGGTACAGGCGGCCAGGGCGGTGGCCGCGGCGGCCAGGGCGGTGCCGAGCGTGAGGGCGCGGCGGAGCGGGATCCGTGGCATGTCAGCCATCTTGCCCGAACCCGGCCGGCGATGCGGCCGGGCCCGGGCAGACGGTTCCGGTCGTCAGTTCGCCGTGGACGGCGGCCGGGGCGCCGGCTGGTCGAGGCGGTGACGCTCTTCCAGCGCCTTGCGGTACTCGGCCACGACCAACTCGGTGAGTTCCTGCACCGAGGTGTCCGCGCTGCGCTTGTCGAGGGTGATCTCGCCCTGCTGGATGAGGTTCACCCGGTCGCTCACCTCGAGCACCTGGCCGTAGTTGTGGGCGATGATGATGATCGAGACGTCGCCCTGCTCCTTGAGCTGCCGGACCAGGTCCAGGATGATCGCGCCTTCCTTGACGCCCATGGCGGCCAGCGGCTCGTCCAGCAGCAGGATCTTCGGGCTGGAGTAGACCGACCGGGCCACCGCGATGGCCTGGCGCTGCCCGCCGGACAGTTTGGCCACCTCGACGTTGACCGAGGGGATCTGGATACCCATGTCATCCAGGTGCTCCCGGGCCATCTTCTTCATGACCCGGTTGTTCAGCAGTATCCCGTTGACCCGTTCCCGGTTCAGGAACATGTTGTGGTACACGGTGAGCTGGTTGATCAGGGCCAGGTCCTGGTACACGGCGTCGATGCCCCGCGCGCGGGCATCGTCGACGTCCTTGAACACGATCTCCTGGCCCTCCAGGATGATCCGCCCGGTGGTGGGCGGCTGGAAGCCACACAGGATCTTCAGCAGCGTGGACTTGCCCGCGCCGTTGTCGCCGAGCAGGCCGAGCACCTCGCCCCGGCCCAGGTGCAGGTTGACGTCGGTGAGCGCGGTGACCGCGCCGTACCGCTTGGAGATGTGCTCGGCCCGGAGAATGTCGCCGCCGGCCGCTGATGCGGCCGCGGACGCGTCCGAAGTGGTGCTGGTCATACGCTCCGCCCTGCTTCCCGTAGCCGTGCCAGCTGCACGTTCGCGATCATGGCGACGAGGATGGCGCCGCCGAAGATGATGTCCAGCGGGTTGGCGCTGACGCCGAGGATGCTGAACCCGTCGGTCAGCGTGCCCAGCACGATCGCGCCGAGGGCGGCGCCTATGATCGTGCCCACCCCGCCCAGCATGGCCGTGCCGCCGATGACCGCCGCGGTGATCGCGTAGAACATCGGCTGGTAGCCGCCGGCCGTGGGGTCGATGGTGTTGGTCTGGAACGCCACCTGCAGACCGACGAACGCGCCCAGCAGGCCGGTGAGCATGAAGTTGCCGTACTTGATCCGCTCGACCTTGATGCCGGCTTCCTGGGCCCCGAGCAGGTTGCCGCCGGACGCGATGGTGTGCAGGCCCCACTTGGTCCGGGTCAGCAGGATGTGCCCGAGCACGACGATGATGATGGCCCAGATGAACTCGGACCAGGTGCCGGAGCCGATCCAGTGCCCGATGCCGGCCACGGACGTCGGGATCGCCACCGCCTCGGCGTGCGAGGTGGTGTTGACCAGGCCGAGCAGGACGAAGCCGGTGCCCAGGGTGGTGATGAACGAGGGCAGGCCGACCGTGACGGTGAGGAAGGCGTTCAGCCAGCCGACGGCGATGCCCATGAGCAGGCTGACGATGATGGCCAGCCAGCCGGGGAAGCCGTAGAAGTCGATCAGGTAGTGCATGAGGAACGGCGCGAACGTGTAGATGAAGCCGACCGACAGGTCGATCTCGCCGCAGATCAGCAGCAGCACCTCGCCGACCGCGATGATCATGATGTAGGCCGAGTCCTGCGACAGCCAGGTCGACAGGTTGGCCGAGCCGGTGAAGTTCGACGAGGCCACCGCGAAGTAGATGATCAACGCGACCGCGACCACGAGGACGGTCGCCTCGCGCTGGCGCAGGAAGGTCAGGCCCGCGGTCCGCAGGAAGTTGCGACGGACGCCGGGCGGTTCGCCGCCCGGCGGCGGGCTCGGACTGTCAGTCCTGTTCTCTACGGCTTCGCTCACTTTGCTCATCCGTTCTCTACGTCTGTGCTACGCATTCCCGGCCAGCGCAGATGGGGCCCGGGACGGAGATGCCAGGCCACCTGAAACCAGTCTTACACCTACGGCCGGG
>DASXMW010000076.1:0-7177 GCA_036495425.1 Streptosporangiaceae bacterium
CTGCGCGGCGGCGCAGCTGATGGGAGCGCTTGGTGACTGATACGGTCCAGTCCGGTCCGCGGCTCGATGAATCGGGCCTCGAGCAGTTGCTCGCTGGCCTGACCGCCGTACGAGGCGGTGATTTCAGTACCCGCCTGCCGAAGACGGGCGATCCGCTGATGGATGAGATCGCCACCGTCTTCAACGGGATGGCAGACCAGCTCGACCTGTTCACCTCAGAGGTGACCCGGGTGGCCCGCGAGGTCGGCACCGAGGGCAAACTCGGCGGCCAGGCGGACGTACCCGGCGTGTCGGGCACCTGGAAGGACCTGACCGATTCGGTGAACGCGATGGCCGGCAACCCCACCGGCCAGGTGCGCAACATCGCCCAGGTAGCGACCGCGGTGGCCCGGGGCGACCTGAGCCAGAAGATCGACGTGGATGCGCGCGGCGAGATCCTCGAGCTGAAGTCCACCCTCAACACCATGGTCGACCAGCTGTCGTCGTTCGCGTCCGAGGTGACCCGGGTGGCCCGCGAGGTCGGCACCGAGGGCCGGCTGGGCGGCCAGGCCGAGGTCGAAGGGGTGTCCGGCACCTGGAAGCGGCTGACCGAGAGCGTGAACGGCCTGGCCAGCAACCTGACCACCCAGGTGCGAGCCATCGCCGGCGTGGCCAGCGCGGTGGCCGAGGGCGACCTGACCCAGTCCATCGCGGTCGACGCCCGCGGTGAGGTGGCCGAGCTCAAGGACAACATCAACCTGATGGTGGCCAACCTGCGCGAGACCACCCGGGCCAACCGGGAGCAGGACTGGCTGAACACCAACCTGGCCCGGATCTCCGGCCTGATGCAGGGCCACCGCGACCTGCTCGAGGTCGCGCGGCTGATCATGAGCGAGCTGACCCCGCTGGCCTCGGCCCAGTACGGCGCGTTCTACCTGGCCACCCCGCCCGGCTCCGAGCTGCCGGGCCGGGCCCTGACCAGCGGCGCGCCGGCCGCCATCGAGAGCGGCGACGCCCCCGGCGCCAACGGGCACGGCCCGAACGGCGTCAGCGCCAGCGGGCACGGACGGGACGGCACCAACGGCACCAACGGCCTCAACGGCCAGTCCCGCAACGGCCAGAACGCCAACGGCCACGGCCCGGCCCCCGAGCCGGAGCCGGAGATCGCGACCGAGCTGGAGTTCAGCCGGATCGCCACCTACGGCTTCCAGCGCGGCGGCATGACCCGGTTCGTGCTCGGCGAGAGCCTGGCCGGCCAGGCGGCCATGGAGCGCAAGCGGATCCTGATCGAGAACGTGCCGCCCGGCTACCTGACCGTGGGCTCCGGCCTCGGGGTGGCCTCGCCGGTCAGCGTGGTCATGCTGCCGATCCTGTTCGAGGACCAGGTCCTGGGCGTGCTCGAGCTGGCCTCGCTGCACCACTTCAACGACGTGCACCTGGCCTTCTTCGACCAGTTCGTGCCGACCATCGGCGTCACCATCAACACGATCATGGCCAACTCCCGGACCGAGGCCCTGCTGGCCGAGTCGCAGCGGCTGGCCACCCAGCTCCAGGAGCGCACCGACGAGCTGCAGCACCAGCAGACCGAGCTGCGGAACTCCAACGCCGAGCTGGAGGACAAGGCGGCCCTGATGGCCAAGCAGAACCGGGCCATCGAAGTGCAGAACTTCCAGATCGAGCAGGCCCGGCGCACGCTGGAGGAGCGCGCGCAGCAGCTGGCCACATCCTCGCGCTACAAGTCCGAGTTCCTGGCCAACATGTCGCACGAGCTGCGCACCCCGCTGAACAGCCTGCTGGTGCTGGCCAAGCTGCTGGCCGAGAACCCGGACGACAACCTGACCGGCAAGCAGGTCGAGTTCGCCATGACCATCCACGACGCGGGCTCGGACCTGCTGCGGCTGATCAACGACATCCTCGACCTGTCCAAGGTCGAGGCGGGCAAGATGGACGTGCACCCGGCCGAGATCCCGCTCGACGGCCTGGTCGAGTACCTGGACGCCACGTTCCGGCCGATGGCCGCCGAGAAGAGCCTCACCTTCGAGGTGGACACCGCGGCCAGCCTGCCGGAGATGATCTACTCCGACGAGCAGCGGCTCCAGCAGGTACTGCGGAACCTGCTGTCCAACGCGGTCAAGTTCACCGCCCAGGGCGGGGTCCGGCTGCGGGTGGCCCCGGCCGAGGACGTGACGTTCACCGGTCCGCTGCGGGACGAGCCGGAGGTGATCGCGTTCTCGGTCTCGGACACCGGGATCGGCATCTCCGAGGAGAAGCAGCACCTGATCTTCGAGGCGTTCCAGCAGGCGGACGGGACCACCAGCCGGCGCTACGGCGGCACCGGCCTGGGCCTGTCCATCAGCAAGGACATCGCCCGGCTGCTGGGGGGCCAGATCAAGGCGACCAGCCGGCTGGGCCACGGCAGCACGTTCACGCTGTACCTGCCGGCCCGGTCGATGCGGGCCGGGTCCGGGACCGGCCCGCGCCGGATCCAGGAGCCGGCCGCCCTGGCCAGCGGGAACGGCTACGGCACCGGCGAGCTGGCTCCGGCCCGGGACAGCCGGCCCAGCGCCCGGGCCTCCCTGGCCAGCCCGGGCCGCGCGGCCGGCCGGGCCGGGGGTGGCCACGGGACGATGGCGGCCGACGGCCCGGCGTTCAGCGCCGCGCCCGATCCCCAGGATCCGCTCTACGGTGCGAAGATACTCATCGTGGACGACGACGTACGGAACGTCTTCGCGCTCACCAGCGTGTTCGAGCGGTGCGGCGCGGAGGTCCTGTACGCCGAGAACGGCCGCGAGGGCATCGAGGCCCTGGAGCGCAACGAGGACGTGCGCCTGGTGCTGATGGACATCATGATGCCGGAGCTCGACGGCTACGCCACCACCGAGGCGATCCGCAACATGCCGCAGTTCGCGGACCTGCCGATCATCACGGTGACGGCCAAGGCCATGAAGGGCGACCGGGAGAAGGCCCTCGCGTCCGGGGCCACCGACTACATCACCAAGCCGGTCGACACCGGCCATCTGCTGGCCGTCATGCGAAACTGCCTGGAACGGGCGGCCGCGCGGTGACCGGCCGAAGGAGCTGCTGAGGTGACCAGCAAGGCACGGATCCTGCTCGTCGACGACCGGCGCGAGAACCTGGTCGCGCTGGAGGCGATCCTGTCTTCGCTGAACCAGACCCTGGTCACGGTGCAGTCGGGCGAGGACGCGCTGAAGGCGCTGCTGGTCGACGAGTTCGCGGTGATCCTGCTGGACGTGGTGATGCCGGGGATGGACGGCTTCGAGACCGCATCGCACATCAAGCGGCGGCCCAAGACCCGGGACGTGCCGATCATCTTCCTCACCGCGGCCAGCGCCGAGCCCGACCACGCCTTCCGCGGCTACGCGGCGGGCGCGGTGGACTACATCTCCAAGCCGTTCGACCCGTGGGTGCTGCGGGCCAAGGTCGCGGTGTTCGTCGAGCTGTACGCCAAGAACCGGCAGCTGCGCGAGCAGGCCGAGCTGCTGCGCAGCCAGCTGGGCACCGGGGCGGCGCTGGAGCGGGGCCCGGTGCGCAAGGCCATCCCGGCCCCGGCCACGCCGGCCGGCCCGGAAGAGGACGGACCGGGCGCCGAGGCGGCCGGCGACGCGGGCACCCCGGGCCGGGACGTGGCGCCGGCCGCGGCCGGGCCCGGGGGCAGTGACGCC
Source organism: Streptosporangiaceae bacterium (assembly GCA_036495425.1). Classification (GTDB taxonomy): domain Bacteria; phylum Actinomycetota; class Actinomycetes; order Streptosporangiales; family Streptosporangiaceae; genus Bog-532. The sequence goes on from DASXMW010000076.1 coordinate 3,663, forward strand.
GACGGCCCGCAGCCGCTGCTGCTGGAGCTGTCCAGCCGCCTGGCCGCGGTCGAGGACCTGGTCGGGGTGCTGGGCAGCCAGCCCGCGGTCACCGCGGACAACGTGCTGGCCGACTGCGCCGAGCAGCTAGAGCACCGGGTGGGGCGGCTCCGGGACGCCCTCGACGCCCTCCGGGTCGGCTAGCGCCCCGTCGGGACCGTCCGGGCCGGGCCGGGCGGGCTGCCAGCCGTCGCCGGGCACGTAGGTCCGGATGACCCGGGCCGGGATCCCGGCCACCACGCAGTGGTCCGGGAAGACGCCGCGGACCACCGAGCCCGCCCCGACCACCACGTTGCGGCCGAGGCAGGTGCCGGGCAGCACGATCGCGCCCGCGCCCAGCCAGCTGCCGGTGCCGATCGACACCGGGCTGTTGGCCGGCCACTGCCGCCCGATCGGGGTGTCCGGGTCGGCGTAGCCGTGGTTCTGGTCGGTGATGTAGACGTAGGGCCCGGTGAACACGTCGTCGCCGATGTCGATCCGCTGGTGGGCCACGATGTGGCTGCCGCGGCCGATGACGCAGCGGTCCCCGATCCGCAGCAGCGTGGCCGGGCCCAGTTCCTGGCCGGGCACGGTCCCGGCCGAGATGCTCACCTGCTGGCCGACCAGGGTGCCGGCGCCGATCTCGATCCACCGCTCCCCGAAGATGGCGCCGGGCGGGAACACCACCACCGAACCGGGCCCGAACGCCGCGAACCGGCGACCGGCCGGGCTGTCGGCGGTCACCGCGCCCGCGTCCCGCACGGCCCGCCAGGCCCGGTGCACGGCCCGCTGGGCCAGGCCCCGCCACGTTCTGCCGGACACGCTGGCTGTGCTCCCGTCAGCTGGCGGAGGCGGCCAGCTGGCTGCAGGCGCCGTCGATCTCCCGGCCGCGGGTGTCCCGCACGGTGACCGGCACGCCGTGGGCCTCGAGCCGGGCCACGAACTCGTCCTGGTCCTCGGGCGCCGACGCGGTCCACCGGGACCCCGGGGTCGGGTTGAGCGGGATCAGGTTGACGTGGGCCAGGTGCCCGGCCAGCAGGTCACCGAGCAGGTCGGCCCGCCAGGCCTGGTCATTGACGTCGCGGATCAGCGCGTACTCGATCGAGACCCGGCGGCCGGTGGTCTCGGCGTAGCCCCAGGCGGCGTCGAGGACCTCGGCCACCTTCCAGCGCCGGTTGACCGGCACCAGTTCGTCGCGGGCTTCGTCGTCCGGGGAGTGCAGCGACACGGCCAGGGTCACCGGCAGCCCCTCACCGGCCAGCCGCCCGATGGCCGGGACCAGGCCCACCGTGGACACGGTGACGCCGCGGGCGGAGATACCCAGCCCGGCCGGGGCCGGCTCGGTCAGCCGGCGCACGGCCCCGACCACGTTGCGGTAGTTGGCCAGCGGCTCGCCCATGCCCATGAACACGACGTTCGACACCCGGCCGGGGCCGCCGGGGATCTCGTCCCGGGCCAGGGCCCGGGCCCCGGCCACGACCTGCTCGACGATCTCGGCGGTGGACAGGTTCCGGGTCAGCCCCGCCTGCCCGGTGGCGCAGAACGGGCAGGCCATGCCGCAGCCCGCCTGGGAGGACACGCACATGGTGACCCGGCCCGGGTAGCGCATCAGCACCGACTCGACGGCGGCGTGGTCGAACCCCCGCCACAGCGTCTTCCGGGTCGTGCCGTCGTCGCAGGCCAGTTCCTTCTCGGCGGTCAGCAGCCGGGGCAGCAGGGCCCCGGCCAGCTGCTCGCGGGTGGCCCGGGGCAGGTCGGTCATGCCGGCCGGGTCGTCGGCCAACCGGGTGAAGTACTGGCGGGACAGCTGGTCGGCCCGGAACGGCTTCTCGCCCAGCCCGGCCACGGCCTCGCGGCGCTCAGCCAGGGACAGGTCGGCCAGGTGCCGGGGCGGCTTGGGGCGGCCGGGGCGGCCGTCCTCGCGGACGGTGAGTCCCAGCGGCAGTGCTGAGCTGGGCTGACTCGGTGACACGGGGGTTCCTCGGTGGGTCGGGAAAACAACAGCGACGATCAAGGATAGGCGGCCCGGGCGAGCGGCCGGGGACGGCGCGGGTGGGCCACCTGCGCAAGTGGGTAAATTCAAAGTATGCCGACGTTGCGCCGGGAGTCCGCGGGATCGCTGCAGCCGAAGACGCTGCTGGAGAGCGAGAACCCGTACGAGAGCCGTCGCCTAACGGTCGAATACGACGGCGTGACCACCGCCGCCTACCTGCACGACGCCACGACCACGGTGGCGGCGACCTGGATCGCCAACCACGGTCCCGCCCCGGCCAGCACCGACGTGGGACGGATCGAGTCCGGGCAGGCCCCGATCATGCCCGCCGGGCACACCAAGCTGCCGGAAGGGCGGCCGCCGTTCGAACCGGGCACGCTCGAGCCGCTGTGGTTCGAAGAGGGCGACGGCGTGGCCGTGCTCGAGAACGGCAAGCTGCTGGCGGTCATCCCGGGCTGGTCCGACGCGAGCCGGGGCATGCCCGGGTACGGCCGCGACATCGTGGGCCAGACCCCGTTCGGCTGGTCCCTGGACGACGCCATGGAGGGTCTGGGCCCGCGGGTGGAACGGGCCCGGGCCTACTGGAAGTGGCGCCGCCACGAGCGGTCCTGGGGCGTGTTCCAGCAGGGCGTGCTGGGTCACCTGACCGACCAGCTGGGCCAGGGCGCGCACTACTGGGACGCGTCCGTGGGCAAGCAGCCGACGGCGGGGATTTCGGAGCGGCCGCCGACCGCGGACCGGCCCTACAGCGTGCTGTCCACGGTGGGCATGAGCTGCCAGCGGATGCCGGTGGTGGAGCGGCTGGTCCAGGATCCGGGCCAGTACGCGCGGATCGAGCTGGCCCTGGCCACCACCATGCCGCCCGCGCTGGCGGCCCGGGTGTTCCTGTGGCTGGCCCCCTACCCGTGGCGGGCGGTCACCTGGTTCGGCCCCGGGCACAGCGTGCGCTGGTACCACGAGCCGTCCACGTTCCCGCTCGGCGGCGGGTACGAGGCCGTGCTGCTGCTGGACGAGCCCGCCGGCCTGCTCGGCCCCGAGCCGCCGAACCTGTCCGGCTACTCGTTCGGCGGCGACCCGGTGCGCTGGCTCTGGGTGGTCCCGATCACCGAGCAGGAACGTCTGGTGGCCAAGGAAGAAGGCTCGTCCAGCCTGATCACCCAGCTCGCCGCCGCGAAGCGGAGCTGGATAGTGGGCGAGCCCGACGGGAACCCAGGCGACGGTTCGGCCTGACAGCCCCACCACGGGCTACGGCGAGCCGGTCCGATCGGCCCAGCGAACCGGGCCGGAGGCTCGGTGAGTGGCCGGTGGTGCGGGTACCGCGGCCCGGGTTCCGTGGGGTCCAGGGCAAGGCCGCTTTAGGCTAATTGGATCTTGGCGGGCAGTGACTGGCCGGGTTGCTGGCGGGGCCGGCGGGGCGGGGCCGGGTACCGCCCCGGGGCTGGGTTTCACTGGAGCGGAGTCAGGGTGGTTTCAAGGGGTGGTTGCAACGGCTTGATCGTTTAGG
>DASXMW010000077.1:0-19001 GCA_036495425.1 Streptosporangiaceae bacterium
CCGCCGCTGCCCGGGGTCGGCTTGGGCGTGATCTTCGCCTTGCTGGCGGACTTCTTGCCGTTCTTGCCACCGCCGCTGGCCGAGGCGGACGGGTCGGTGTTGCCCGAGGCCCCGGCCGCGCCGCTGGCGGTCCCGGACGGCTTGGCCTTGCCCTTGGCCTGGCCGGATGGGGCGGCCGAACCGCTCGGCGCGCTGCTGCCGCCGCTGCTGGCCGCGGTCCCGTGCGTCGCCTTGTGGGAGAACAAGCTGGACAGCACCGGCGTGCGGAGCGCGGTCACGCCGCCCGCCAGGACCAGCAGGACCAGGGCCGCCGCCCCGAACAGGGCCTTGCGCGACCGGCGCCGCTCCGGGGCGACCAGACCGTCCTCGTCCTCGTCCTCGGCGTCGAGCATGCTCGCCATCTCCGGCCGCTCCGGCGGCGCCAGGTCCTCCGGGAACTGGACCGCCGTCTCGAGGGTGTCCCCGGCCGGAGCGCTTTCCTCGTCGGCCGGGGCGCCGAACCGCGCGGCGCCCATGGCCACCGCGACCTTGGGGTCGGTGTCGATGGCCGGGGCCCGGCTGAACTCGGCCGCGATGAGCTGGGAGACCAGCGGGATCCGGGACGACCCGCCGGCCAGCAGGATCGCGTCCAGCTGATCGGGATCGGCGCCGGCCGACTCCAGGGCCCGGCGCATGGCCTCGACGGTCCGGTCCAGGTCGGGCCGGATCATCTCCTCGAACTCGGCCCGGGTCAGCCGGACCCGCTGGCGGACGCCGCCGAGCGCGACCGCGATGGATGTGTCGGTGTCGACCGACAGCGCCTCCTTGGCCTCGGTGCACTCGCGGCGCAGCCGGGCCACGTCGGCGACCAGGTTGGGGTCGTTGGGGTCGAGTTGCTCCAGCGGTACCCCGGCCGCGGCGCAGGCGTGCTCGAAGATGGCCTCGTCGAAGTTGACCCCGCCCAGGCCGTCGATGCCCTCGGGCCGGCCCAGCACGGTGAACGAGGTGGCCGAGTCCTTGCGGACCACGGCCGCGTCGAACGTCCCGCCGCCCAGGTCGTACACGGCCAGCGTGGCGCCGGCCTCGACCCGCTCCCGGCTGGCGTAGCTGATGGCGGCGGCCTGCGGTTCACCCAGCAGGGTCACCTGGTCCAGGCCGGCGTCCTGGACGGCCCGCTGGAACAGGGCCGTCTTGTAGGGGCCCCAGCTCGCCGGGCAGGTCAGGGTGACGCCCTCGGGACGCTGGCCCTCGCGCTCGGACACGAAGTTCCACAGCCAGCTGGCGAACTCGGCCGCCAGGTCGTGGGCGAAGAACGCCGAGCCGCCCACCAGCATCGGGATCTCGTCGCCGATGCGGGACTTGAACTCCCGGACCACGCGGTCGGGGTCGGTCAGGGAGCGGCGCTGCGCGCCCTCACCCACCACCACCGACCCGTCGCCCGGCAGGTACAGCACGGACGGTATGGCGTGGGAGTGGTTGCTCAGCGGTACGACCTGGACCTCAAGTCCGTCCACGCCCGGCCAGCAGATGGCCGCGGCCGTGTAGGTCGTGCCGAGATCAATTCCCAGCCAGTACGACGTCACCGTCATCTCCCTCCCAGTCCCCCTGCTGGGATGCTCCGGGCATACCGCTCCGAAGCGCCCTAGGTTGAGACGCCGGGGACGGCCCGTCCGTTGCCGCGGAAATCCCCCCTTAATCCCCCTACCCGATTAGGGGATTTGGGGCTGAGAAGGAAAATCCCCTAATCCCCCCGGGCCGGGGCACCCCGGATCCCCTAACGCGGGGTGGGAGATATCGGGTTGCGCCCCGATGGCCACGGCGCGATCACTGCCTAGATTTGCCGAAGCGCCCGGACATCAGGGTCCGTCGACGCATCTGGCGATCTTTGAGGTAAAGCTACGATGAGCAGTGTGACCTCGCTGCTGGACTTCATCCTGAACCTGCTGAAGGACCCGCAGGCGCAGGCCGAGTTCAAGGCGAACCCCCAGGCCGTTCTGGCCGACAACGGCCTCACCGGTGTGTGTGCCGCCGACATTCACGACACGCTGCCCCTGGTGACGGACAACCGCGCCGTCGAGCAGACCAGCGCCCACACTTCGGCGCCGTCGGCCGCCCCCGCCCCCGGGGAGAGCGACACCCACGCCGCGGTCCGCTACCTGAGCTACATCACCAACACGTACACCTACACCGATGACCACAACACGGCCATCGACGAGTCGGTGCACCAGAACATCTGGGCCGCGGGCGACGTGACCCAGACCTTCGACAACAACAACGTGGTGTCCTCCGGCCACGGCTCGGTGGCCGCGGGCGGCGACATCTCCGGCAGCACCGTGACCACCGGCAACGGCGACGCGGTGGGCTCCGGCGCGGCGGCCGGCACCGGCAACGTGACCGGCAGCGGCAACGCGCTCGGCGACGGCAGCGCCGCGGGCACCGGCAACGCGGTGGCCAACGGTGACGGCAGCACGATCGGCAACGGCAACGCCGTGGCCAACGGTGACCACTCCGTGCAGGGCGACGGCAACGTCCAGGGCTCGGTCAGCGGCAACTCGCAGGTCGGCACCACCGGTGGCGAGGCGGGCAGCGACTCGTCCGACCACTCGGTCAACGACAGCGGCAACAGCGACCTGCACAGCTACGGCTCCGGGGCGACCAACACCCTGGGCGACAGCAACACCAGTGGCACCGCCAACGACTCTGGCAACAGCAGCGACTCGCACGCCACCACGGACTCCGGGAACACCCTCGACTCCGGGAACGCGACCAGCACGAGCACCACCACCGACTCGGGCAACGACAACGGCAGCACGCACGTCGACAGCAGCAGCGTGGGCAACACCTACCACGACAGCACGCACGACACGTCGGTCGACAGCCACGACGCCGGTCTCGAACTGCACCTGCACTGATCTCGCGGACGCGGCGGCCCGGCAGGCCCGGGCCGCAACGTCCCGGGCATCGCCAGGTGCCCTCCCGCTGGCACGACGGAGCGGTTGACCGCTCCATCCCTCGATCGGCTCGGCCGGGGCCCTGAACCGGCCGGGTTTCTCACCACAACCGAAGGACGAAACAGACATGTCGCAGCACGGCTTCGAGTTCGCTTCGAACAACCACTTCAGCTGGACGGACATCAGCAACACGTTCGACCAGGAGAACACCAACGCCAACGGCGCCGGCTCGGTGGCCGCGGGCGGCGACATCTCCGGCAGCACCGTCACCACCGGCACCGGCGACGCGGTGGGCACCGGCGCGGCCGCGGGCGAGTACAACGTGACCGGCAGCGGCAACGCCCTCGGCGACGGCAGCGCGGCCGGCACCGGCAACGCGGTGGCCAACGGCGCCGGCAGCACGATCGGCAACGGCAACGAGGTCGCCAACGGCGCCCACGCCGTCCAGGGCAACGGCAACTTCCAGGGCACGGTCAGCGGCAACTCGCAGGTCGCCACCACCGGCGGCTCCGCCACCAGCGACTCGTCGGACAACTCCGTGCACGACAGCGGCAACACCACCCTGGCCAACTACGGCGCCGGCGCCACCAACACCATTGGCAACGGCAACACCAGCGCCACTGCCACCAACTCCGGCAACACCCACGACTCGCACAACGTCTCGGACTCCGGCAACACCCTGGACTCCGGCAACACCAGCACGAGCACCACCACGACCGACTCGAACGACGACAACGGCAGCACCCACATCGACCACAGCTCCGTGGGCAACAGCTACAGCAGCGTCCACGAGCAGGTCCACGTGGAAGTGCACGACGTGTTCCACGGTTTCGCGCACTGAGCAACTGCTGAGCAACTGACTCAATCGAGTTACCCTGCTTTGGCCCACCCGGGTTTCCCGGGTGGGCCAAAGCCATGAGGAGGCAGTGATGCCGAGCGACTCGGCGGGGGGCACCGCCACCCAGGCTCCGGCCGCCGCCCCGGCCATGCAGGCCGTGGAACTGGCCGCGAAGGCGGCCACCGCCTACCGGCGGCCCGACCTCGCGGCCCGGGCCCGGCAGGCGCTGCAGCGGCTGCACAACCCGCGGGTGCGGGTGCTGGTCGTCGGCGAGTTCAAGCAGGGCAAGAGCATGCTGGTCAACGCCCTGCTGAACGCCCCGATCTGCCCGATCGACGACGACATCTCCACGTCCGTGCCGACCGTGGTCCGGTACAGCGAGACGCCCTCGGTGACCCTGGTCCGGGCGGCCCGGATCAGCGGCGAGGACGACGAGCGGGAAGAACGTACCCAGGTGCCGGTGGAAAAGCTGGCCGACCACGTGTCCGAGGCCGGCAACCCCGGCAACCACGCGGGCCTGAAGTACGCCGAGGTCGGGGTACCGCGGCACATCCTGGCCGACGGCCTGGAGCTGGTGGACACGCCCGGCGTGGGCGGGCTCGGCTCGGTGCACGGCTCGGCCACCATGGCCATGCTGCCCAGCGCGGACGCGATCCTGCTGGTGTCCGACGCCGCCGCCGAGTACAGCCGCCCCGAGCTCGACTTCCTGCGCCAGGCCGGGCGGATCTGCCCCAACGTGGCCTGCGTGGTGACCAAGATCGACCTGTACCCGCAGTGGCAGCGGATCACCGAGCTGGACCGGGGCCATCTGGCCTCGGTGGAGATCGACGCGGAACTGCTGCCCACCTCCTCGGTGCTGCGGCTGCACGCGGTGCAGGCCGAGGACCGGCAGCTCAACGTGGAGTCCGGGTTCCCGGCCCTGGTCTCGTTCCTGCGCGACCGCGTGGTCGGGCAGTCCGGGCGGCTGGCCAACCGGTCCGCGGCCAACGACGTGGTGACGATCGCGGGCCAGCTGGCCGCGGGCATGCGCGCCGAGCTGGCCGCCACCGAGGACCCGGGGGAGGCCCACCGGCTCATGGCCGAGCTGGAGCGGGCCAAGACGCGGGCCGCCGACCTGCGCAACACCAGCTCGCGCTGGCACCAGGTGCTGAACGACGGCATCGCCGACCTCAACGCCGACGTCGACCACGACCTCAGGGACCGGATGCGCAACATCGTCCGGGAGGGCGAGAAGATCGTGGACGGCGTGGACCCGGGGAAGGTCTGGGACCAGTTCGCCCTGCAAGTCGAGGACCAGGCCGCCGCGGCCGCGGCCGCCAACTTCCTGTGGGCCAGCGAGCGGGCCCGCTGGCTGGCCGGCCAGGTGGCCGACCTGTTCGCCGAGGACGGCGCCCGGTCGCTGCCGGACCTGCCCGACAGCGCCGGCCCGGACCTGCCCGAGCTGATCGGCGAGATGGACGACCCGGCCGGGGAGAGGTTCGGCGTGGGCGCGCGAGCGTTCGTCGGCCTGCGCGGCGGCTACATGGGCACCCTGATGGCCGGCATGTACTCCACCTTCATGGGCCTGACCTTGCTGAATCCGTTCTCGGCCGCGGCCGGCCTGCTCATGGGCGGTAAGATGATGCGCGACGAGGGCCGTCGCCTTCTCGACCGGCGTCGGATGGAGGCCAAGAACACGGTGCGCCGCTACGTGGACGATGTTTCGTTCCAGGTGGGCAAGCAGTCACGGGACATGCTGCGGCATGTGCAACGTGAGCTCCGTGACCATTTCATGGCCCGCAGCGACGAGCTCGTCCGGTCGGCGCAGGAATCGCTGATCGCCGCGGAACGCGCCTCTCAGACCGGGGAAGCCGGGCGCCAGCAGCGCATCGCCGACCTCCGGGCCGAGATCGAGCGGATCGCGGCCCTGGAAAAGCAGGGGCAGGCACTGGTGCCTGCGGGCGAATAGGTCGGGACTCTGGCTGCGGTGACCGGTACGTCGAACCTGTCCGGGACAGCCCGGCAGCTGCTCCAGCGGGCCATCGAGGCCTACCGGGACGCGCCGCAGACCCAGCGCTGGCTGCGCGGGGAGCTGGACCGGATCGACGCCCCGTTGCAGGTGGCCATCGCGGGCAAGGTCAAGGCCGGTAAGTCGACGCTGCTCAACGCCATGGTCGGCGAGATGGTGGCCGCGACCGACGCGGCCGAGTGCACCAAGCTGGTGACCTGGTATCAGTACGCCAGCACGCCCCGGCTGACGATGTTCCCCAAGCAGGGCACGCCGCACCCGCTGCCCGCCAGCCGCCGCGACGGCCGGCTGATCATCGACCTCAACGGCACCCCGGTCGAGGAGGTTGACCGGCTGGTGGTGGACTGGCCGTCCCGGCGGCTCCAGGCCACCACGCTGATCGACACGCCGGGGATCGGCTCGATGACGACCGAGAACTCCGAGCGGTCGGCGGCCTTCCTGCTGCCCGAGGACGAGCCGGCCGCCGCCGACGCCGTGGTCTACCTGATGCGCCACCTGCACGCCACCGACTACGAGTTCCTGGAGGCGTTCAGCGAGTACGGCACGGCCCGGGCCAGCGGGCTGAACGCGATCTCGGTACTGTCCCGGGCCGACGAGATCGGCGGCGGCCGCCTGGACGCCCTGCAGTCGGCCCGCCGGGTGGCCACCCGGTACCGGTCCGATCCCCGGATGCTCGGCCTCTGCCAGGACGTGGTGTCGGTGGCCGGGCTGCTGGCCCAGGCCGGCCGGACCCTGCGGCAGGACGAGTTCCAGGCCTTCGTGGCCCTGGCCGGCACTTCCCGCGACGACGCCGACGCCCTGCTGATCTCGGTCGACCGGTTCCTGGTCTCCGGGCCGCGCGAGGACGCCCTGCTCGCCATCGACACCCGGCGGGCCCTGCTGGAACGGTTCGGCCTGTTCGGCGTGCGGCTGGCCACCACCCTGGTCCGGCAGGGCAGCGGCAGCCCGGACCTGCTGGCGGGCGAACTGGTCCGGCGCAGCGGCCTGGACGACCTGCGCACCGCGCTGGCCAGCCGGTTCACCGAGCGCCGGGACCTGCTCAAGGCCCGGTCGGCACTGCTGGCCGTCGACCACGTGCTGCGGCGCGAGCCGTTGCCGCAGAGCCGCTCGCTGCTGTCCGAGGTCGAGCGGATCCTGGCCGGCAGCCACGAGTTCGTCGAGATGCGGCTGCTGACCGCCATCCGCTCGTCTTCGGTGGCCATCCCGGACGCCTACCGTGCCGAAGCCGAGCGCCTGCTGGGCGCGAACGGGGCCGGTCCGGCCCAGCGACTGGGCCTGGTCGACGACACCGACTCCCAGATGCTGCGGGCGGTGACCGTGGAGACGCTGGAGCGCTGGCGGCGGCTCAGCGAGCACCCGGTCTACCCCCGCGCGTTCAAGGACGCGGCCCGCACCGTGGTCCGCAGCTGCGAAGGCATCCTGTTCGACCTGCCCGAATAGCTCAGGGCGACTCTCTGCCCGGGGCGGGGCCCGCATCCCGCAAGCCGGGCATCCCGCGAAACACCCGCTGCCCTTTAACGGCCATAAGAGTACGATTTGAGCAGGCCTGAGGGGTGGGAGTCCGCTCATGGATTGGGATCCGCAACCGGTTGAAGAAATAGACGCCTGGGTGCTCGACGAAATCTTTGACCGAGCTAAAGGCTGGACGATTCCTGAAGAACAAGCGTCACTGAAACGCATCATTTCCATGAACGGGGTCCCGACCTACATCGTGAAGGTCGGTGACATCGAGGTAGTGGCGTGGGAGCAGCACGTATGGGCGGATGCGGCCGTTCACTCGGTATCGGCCGGGCGGTTGTGCGCGACCGTCGCTTTCACTGGCATTACGATCCACACCCCGCAAAAGCTGCTCGAGGCCACCTTCGACGGAAAGGGCATACCGTCCTACGGTATGAACAAGGCCAATGGCCAGCCGACACTGCATACGGCCTTCCCGATAGCACCAAACTTTCCCGTGGACATTGCCCGCCGTCAGCTGATGGTCTGCATAGGCACCTTGGTCAAGGAGGCCAGCACACTTCTCGTCAGCTGGTCCAAGAATTCCGGGCCGGCCAAGCAACCGGCCGATCGGGATCAAGCCAAGAAGCCAGCCAACTGGGATCAGGCCAGGAACATCGCCGCGATCGCGGGCACGTTTCTGAGAGCTTTCGCCGGGCTCTAGCCGCCGCCTTCGATGCCGCCGTACGCGCAGCAGCGCGAGGCCGAACATGGGCTCGCGGCGAAGACCTTCGATATAGGGAAACGCGGTCAGCGCGACGAACGCCACCGCGAAAGCGGTGCTTGTGACCGCAGTACGATGGGCGAGGCGCTGGCCGAGCCGGGCATCACGGTGCCCGAACTGACGCGCCGGGAGGCCCACTGAAGATCGCGGTGACCGGGGCGGCCGGGACCCTGGGCGGGCAGGTCGTCGGGCTGCTCGCCGCGCACGGCGGCCACGAGGTGGTCGCGGTGTCCCGGCGGCCCGTGCCCGACCTGCCGCCGCGGACGGTCCCGGCCCGCGCCGACTATGCGGATCCGGGGGCGCTGCGGACCGCGTTCGACGGCGTGGGCACGCTGGTGTTCGTGTCCAGCGACGGCGAGGCGGTCAACGTCCTGTGCCACCACCAGAACGTGGTGCGCGCGGCCACCGAGGCCGGGGTCGGGCACATCGTCGCGCTGAGCGGCCTCGATGCGGACATCACGTCCCCGTTCTGCTACGCGGTCACCTACGGCCACACCGAGCGGCTGCTCCGCGACAGCGGCTGCGCGGTCTCGATCGCCCGCGCGTCGATCTTCACCGAGTTCTTCCTGAGCTTCCTGCGCACGGCCCGCCGCGGCGGCCAGCTCCGGCTGCCGGCCGGGGACGGCCGGATCTCGCTGGTGTCCATGACCGACGTCGGCCGCGGCCTGGCCGCGCTGGCCCTGGCTCCGCCGGCCGGGCCGGTGCACGAGCTGACCGGTCCCGCGGCGCTGGACCTGGACCAGGTCGCGGCCGCGGCCTCGCGGGCCGGGGACCCGCCGCTCGCTTACGCCGACGTGAGCCCGGCCGCCTTCCAGCGCGACCTGGCCGCCGGCGACCTCGACCCGTGGTGGTGCTACGCGTTCTCGTCGATGTTCGCCTCGATCCGGCAGCACCGCTGGGAACAGGTCACCGACGAGGTGCTGAAGCTGACCGGACGTCAGCCGGTCCCCGTGAGCGATCTGCTGCCCGCTCGGTGATTTCCGCCCGGCCCGGGCGTCTTACTGGCATGCGAAACGTTGTGCTGATCATGACCGCGTCGATCGATGGCTTCGTGGCCGCCCCGGAGGGGCACGCGGGCGCCCTGCCCGAGCCGGAGGAGCTCCAGCGCTGGAAGCTGGACCGCATCCGCCGGGCCGGGACCCACATCATGGGCCGGGTCACCTACCAGGAGATGGCCTCGGTCTGGCCGACCGCCACCGGCGAGTACGCCGGGCCGATGAACGACATCCCCAAGGTGGTGTTCTCCACGACGCTGAGCGAGGCCACCTGGCCCGAGTCCACCATCGCCCGCGGCGACCTGGCCGGGGAGATCGCGGCGCTGAAGAACCAGCCGGGCGGCGAGATCATCGCCTGGGGCGGCGCCGGGTTCGCCCAGGCGCTGTCCCGGGCCGGGCTCGTCGACCAGTACGCGATCGTGGTCCAGCCGGTCGTGTACGGGGGCGGGAAACCGATCTTCCATGATCTGCGCGACGCCCTCCACCTGAGCCTCCTCAGCGCCACGACCTACTCGTCGGGCACCGTGCTCCACCTGTACGAACCCCGCGGCTGGGGCGCCCAGGTCAGGTGATGTCGCGCGGGGGTGGCCGGCGGACGGGCCGTTACACCGGGGAGAGCAACCCCGGTCAGCTGGCGGGTAGCGCGGCGTCCGGCGCCATGCCGGTGCTCTCGAAGATCCGGTAGCAGCCACCGCCGGCCCGCTTGGCCTCGTACATGGCCAGGTCGGCCCGGGCCAGCAGGCTGGGCAGGTCGCGGCAGCCCGCGGACTCGGCGATGCCCACGCTGAGCGTGAACACCACCGGTGACCCGTCGGCCCCGGTGACCCGGGCGGGCGGGCCGGTCAGGCCGGCCGCCAGTTGAGCGGCCCGGGTGCTGGTGGTGCCGGGAATGATGATGATGAACTCGTCGCCGCCGTACCGGCCCGCGATGTCGTTGGCCCGGACGTGCTCCCGGCAGGACCGGGCCAGGTCGGTCAGCACCCGGTCACCGACGGCGTGCCCGTGGACGTCGTTGATCTCGTTGAAGTGGTCCACGTCGATCATCAGCGCGACCAGGGGCTGGCCGACCCGCTGGGCGTGCGCGAACGTGCCCTCGGCCAGTTCCATGAAGTGGCGCCGGTTGTACAGGCCGGTCATCCCGTCGATCGAGGCCAGCTCGGCGTACCGGGTGGCGAGCCGCCCGTTGTCCCGCAGCGCGGCGAACTGACGGGCACTGACCAGGGCGGTCAGTGCCACCGCGCCGGTCAGCACGCCACCGAGCGGGTTGAACGCCACATCGCGCAGGCCGACCAGCACCAGGAGCAGGTAGCTTCCGGCCACGGCCAGGTAGGGCAGGGCGCTGGGCCGGGCCTCGGGTACCGACGGCAGCGGCGTGGTGTCGCCGCCCGGACCGGCCCGCAGCTGGCTCGCGGCCGCCACGAACAGGATCGTCAGGGCCAGGTACCACAAGGTGTCGACCGGGTCGCCGCCGAGATAGCTGGAGTGGACGGTGATGTAGTTGTAGGTGATGTCGGCCGCGATGAAGACGAGCAGGCCCCCGGCGAAGATCCGCAGTGGCACCACGGTGCGCCGGGGCGCACCCCGCCACAGCAGTGACAGCACCCCGAACAGCAGCAGCAGGTCGCCGACGGGGTAGGAGAAGAGCACCAGGTCCGCCAGGTCAAAGCCGGCGCCCCGCACGGCCGGCCCGAGGACCAGATACCAGATGAGCGTGACGCCACCGATGAACACCGTGCCCGTGTCCAGCAGCAACCGAAGCCGCTCGGACCGGGTCCGGCGACGGGACGGAAACGTCATCAGCCCGATGACCGCGACCACGTAGAAGCTCAGGTAGGCGGCGTCGGCCCAGGTCGGGTAGGCGCGCTCGTGCAGCACCACCTCGTAGACCAGCTGCAGGAGGTCGCCCAGCAGGTAGAGGCCCAGCGCCACCGACAGCAGCCGCCAGGTCCGGCAGGTCCGCCGGCCCAGATCCTTGCGCTGCGAAACCCGCCAGGCGCAGAAGACCGCCGCCCCGTTCACCGGGAAGTACGCCAGGTCCCCGATAAGGGCCTGATGAGCGTGGCCGCCCCAGCGGAAGACCTGCCAAAGCCCGTAGGCGACCAGCATCACGATCGCGGCGATCAGCGCCGGAGCCCCGATCCAGTTGACGATCCGCCGGCCGGCCCAGGTGATCCGGCGGTGCTCGGCCCGCAGCCAGACCCGCCCGTGATCCGCGGCGGTGTGCGCCTTGGCCGGTGGCCCCGGGACCGCGTGCGGGGCCGCGCCCCGGCGCAGCGCCAGCCCGTTACGCTCCCGCAGCCAGTCGGTGAACACGCTGGCCGCCATCGGCTTGCCCAGCAGGAAGCCCTGGCCGATGTCGCAGCCGAGCGCCTTGAGCTCGGACCGGACCGCCTCGGACTCGACCCCTTCGGCCACCACCTTGACCCCGAGCTGGTGGGCCAGGTCGATGCTGGTCCGCACGATCGTGCGGAAGCTGGCGTTGCTGGTCATCGGCCGGATCAGCGACATGTCGAGCTTGAGCTCGTCCACCGGCCAGTCGCCCAGGCTCTCCAGCGAGGCGAAGCCGGTACCGAAGTCGTCCAGCGCGACCCGCACGCCGAACTCGGCCAGCTGGGCGAAGAAGCTCGAGCTGACCGCGACCGTGCGGGTCTGCTCGCTGACCTCCAGGGTCAGCATCCGGCCCGGGACCTGCTCCTGGTGCAGGAAGTCGGCGATCAGGGCCGGGAACCCCGGGTCGGCCACGCAGTCCGGCCCGATGTTGACCGAGACCGGGATGTCCCAGCCGGCCGCGGACCAGCTCCGCTGCTGGGCCAGCGACTGCTGCAGGATCAGCCGGGTCAGCTCGCCCATCAGGCCGAGCCGGGCGGCCAGCGGGGTGAACAGGACCGGGGACAGCGTGCCCAGCTCGGGGTGCTGCCACCGGGCCAGTGACTCGGCCGCGACGACCCGGCCGGAGGACAGTTCGACCTCGGGCTGGAAGTAGGCCACCAGCTGCCCGCTGCGCAGGGCACGCGGGAACTCGGCCACCAGCCGCGCCGCCACGTCTTCGGCCTTGACCGCCATCCCCCGCCGCTCCCCAGCTGACTTTCGGTGACCCCGATCCCAGTAGACACACTGTAACCACTGGTGGCCCTTTGTGAGCAGCCCGCATCCTGACGGCAACCAGCTCAGCCTCTACCCGATGCTGTCCTGACCGGCTCGCGCCCGCTCTGGCCTGCGAAGACGTGGTTCAAGAGTCAGCCAAAGCGACTTACAGCACCGAAACATGAAATTAACCTGTACGTAGCCACAAAATGAGATTCACTGGATCCCGGGGGGCATGAAGGAGGGTGGCCGTAGCGCCGGTACGCTCCCGCTTCACGGCCATCACCCAGCTCAGGTCTTCCCGCAGCCCCGCACCGAACTGAATGGTGCAACCGATTGCTGGCGAGCGACCTAGGAGCACGATGCTGGTGACCTCAGGCCCGGGCGATCATCTCCGGGCCACCCGGTAGATGACGCCGACCGAGCCGCGGCGGCACAGCGGCGTGCCCGCGGCGGCGAGCCGGCTGGCCGCCGAGATCAGCGCCGAGCCCGACGCCGGCCTGCTCCTGGACATCACCGGCCCCGGCGGCTGCGGCAAGACCCCGGTCCTGGAGGCGGCCGCGCGGGCCTACGCCCAGGCCGACGTCCCGGTCGTCCGCGAGCTCCCGCCCGACGCGGCCGCCGGCCTGGCCGGTGGGGACGCCGGCCTGGCCGGCGCGGCGGTGCTCATTGATGACGCGCACCTGCTCGGCGAGGCCCAGCTGACCAGCCTGCGCCGGCTGGCCCGCACCCCCGGCCAGCGGCTGCTGGTGGCGCACCGGCGCTGGCCGGCTGGCCCGGCCCTGACCGCCCTCGGCACCGCGCTGACCGCCGGGCGGCCCCCGATCGTGCTCGGCTACCTGGACCGCCCGGCCATCGCCGAGCGGGTCGCCGGCCTGCTCGGCACCCCGTGCCCGGAACTGCTGGCCCGGCTGATGTTCGAGCAGACCGCGGGCCTGCCGGTGCTGCTCGACCAGCTGGTCACCGGGCTCCGGGACAGCGGCCAGCTCAGCGCGGAGGCCGTGCGCCGCCTCGCGCCGCGGACCCGGCTGGACGTCCCGGCCGGGGTCCGGGAGCAGCTGCGGTACGTGCTGGAGGCCCTGCCCCCCGAGGTGCGGGACGTGCTGTTCGCGGCCACGTTCAGCACCGCCGGCGACGCCGAGACCGTCGGCCACCTACTCGAGACCGACGGGCCGGCCATCGACCGGGCCCTGCAGGCGGCCCAGGCCACTGGGCTCATGACCGACCAGGGCGCGGTGGTGCCGCTGGTCGGCCGGCTGCTGCTGCGGCTGACCCCGGCCGCCTACACCAACCGGGTCTGCGAGCGTCTGGCCCGCCTCCAGCTGTGCCGGGGCGGCTCGATGCTGCCGGTGGGCCAGGCCCTGCTGCGCACCAGCGCCCGGGGCACCCAGGTGGCGGAAACGCTGCTGGCCGCGGGCCAGGAGGCGCTCGGCTCCCACCCCGACCTGGCCAGCCGGCTGTTCGCCGCCGCGGCCGCGGCCGGGGCCCAGTCACCGGCCCTGCTGGCCGGCCGGGCCGACGCCGCCGCTCGCTGCGGCCGGCTCGACGAAGCCCTGCGGCTGGCGGACGAGGCTCTGATCGGCGAAGTTCCGGGGCCAGGTGGTGAGGCGGCCGACGACGAGCCCGCGGCCGAGCGGATACGGGCGCTGGGCATCACCGCCGCCGTGCTGGCCCACCGCGGCATGCTGGCCCGGGCCGCCGAGCTGTACCGGCTGACCGACCCCGCCGGCGGGGCCGGCTACCCGGTGATCGCGGTGCCGGTGCTGGCCGGGATCGGCGCGCTGGCCGAGGCCCAGAAGGTGCTGGCCAGCTGCCCCGGGCACACCGAGAACACGCCGACCCTGCTGAACGGGATCGAGTCGCTGATCGCCCACGGCGTCGAAGAGTCGGTCACCGGCTCCTCGGTGGTGGCGCTGTCCCAGCTCAGCCGGGCCGCGAGCCTGCTCGAGTCGGCGGGCAGCATGCCGCTGCTGCCGGACACCCCGGCCGCGCTGGCCGCGCTGGTGGCCATGCACGCGGGTGAGTTCGCGGCGGCCGCTTCGGTGCTGCGGCGGGCTATCTCGGCCCGGCACGGCGGGCGCCTGGCTGGTACCCGGCACAAGCTGCTGCTCGGCTTCCTGGCCATGATGCGCGGGCATACCGGCGACGCCCACGCCCTGCTGACTTCGGCCGGCGCGGGCCAGCCGGGCCTCGAGCCCCGCGACGAGCTGTTCGCGGCCGCCATCGAGGTGGGGCTGGCCCGGCGTGAAGGTGATCTGTCCGCCCTGCAGCGCGGCTGGTCCCGGGCTCGGGAGGCGCTGCTCCAGCACCCGGTCGACCTGTACGTGCTGCTGCCCCTGGGCGAGCTGGCCGTGGCCGCGGCCCGGCTCAGCGAACAGTGGTGGATCGAGCCCCACCTGCGCCAGGCCGACGTGCTGCTGGAACAGCTGGGCGAGCCCGCGCTATGGCGGGTGCCGCTGCACTGGTACGGCGTGCACGCCGCGATCGCGGCCGAGTCCCCGCAGGAGGCCCGGCGGCACGTGGCCGCGCTGACCGACGCGGCCGGTGCCAGCCCGTACGCGGCCGTACTGGCCGGAGCGGCGGCCTGCTGGATGCGGGTGCTGGCCGGGACCGCCGACGTCGATCAGGTGATGGCGACCGCCCGGCAGCTGGCCGCGGCCGGCTCCGGAGCCGAAGGCGCCCGCCTGGCCGGGCAGGCGGCGATCCGCGCCACCGACCGCAAGGCCATGGCCGTGCTGCTGGAATGCGCCCGCGCGCTGCGGCCCGAGGTGCCCGCGGGCGCGCTTCCGCCGGTCCCGGCCCCGCCTTCTTCTTCGGCGGCGGCGGACGAGGAGACCGCGGCCGCGGACGCCGCCGCCACGGCCCCGGCCCCGGGCGGGACCGAGTTCGCCGAGACGCCACCCGACGCCACCCTCAGCGCCCGCGAGCAGGAGATCGCCCGCCGCGTGCTCACCGGCCTGACCTATAAAGAGATCGGCGCCCAGCTGTTCATCTCGGCCAAGACCGTCGAGCACCACATGGCCCGCATCCGCCGCCGCCTGGGCGCCCAGAGCCGCCGCGAGCTGTTCGGCCAGCTTCAGGTCATGCTCAACTCCGGCTACGCCCGCGACTGACCGCCCGCGGCGCCGTCGGCCTGTGGGCCGAACGCCCACCCGCATAGAAACGGTCTTGGCCCAGGCTGCCCGCGCCCACCAACTGGTCGGCGGCCTGGTTGCAGCCGACTGCTAACCGGCGCGTCGGCAAGAGGTCTCGAAATGGCCTCGGGTGGCGCAAGCGGCCGGGAGCTAAAGGGCAAAAACTGCTAAAAAGCTCGCATATCTGTCTTGCTCCGGACATCAGGAACGGACGGCTTCTCTTCGTGGCTGGCCCACCGGCGCGCGCAACGGGAAACGGCCGCCGGGCTTCCCTGATGGCCGCTTGATCGGCCAGGTCCCGCACACGTCATCATGGAAAGGCGCGACGTCTTGCGCAGTAAACTCCTCCACCGTCCCGTCCTGGCCGCCGTCGCGGCCGCGGCTGCGACCCTGCTGATCAGTGCCCCGGCGAGCGCCGCACCCACCGCACCCGCCACGCCCGCCGCGTCCACGGCGTCGGTCGGCGCCCACACCCACCCGCTCCAGCTGTTGCACGGCGTGAAGCCAGCCGGGATCGCCAACTCGCCCCTGTCCACCACCAACCCGGCCTACAGCAGCAACTGGTCCGGGTACGTGGCCACCGGCAACACGTCGACCGCCGGATTCCGCTACGTGCAGGCCACCTTCACGGTTCCTTCGGTCAACTGCACCCAGACCCCGGACGCCGCGACGGGGGCCTGGGTGGGCCTGGACGGAGTGGGCTACAACTTCGGCACCTCCAGCTCCGTCGAGCAGGACGGCATCGGCGCGGAGTGTGACAGCGGGACACCCTCCTACTACGCCTGGTGGGAGAACTACCCGGCCGCCGGCGAGGACGCGACCTTCAGCATCAGCCCAGGAGACGCCGTCGAGGCCTCCGTCTTCTGGAACGCGAACGCGCCGGCGTCACAGCGGTACAACTTCGTGCTGACCGACGTCACCACCGGAGCGAGCTTCAACACGCTCCAGCCGTGCGGCGGCTCATGCCACCTGTCTTCGGCCGAGGTGATCACCGAGGCGCCGACCGATGCGTCGACCGGCCAGACCGTGCCGCTGGCTGACTACGGCATCCTGAACTACGCGAACATCGCGGTGACCGACAAGTCCGGGCAGCGGGCCGGGTTCACGTCGCCCAACTGGAAGGACACCGAGGTCATCCAGGAGAACAGCGCAAACCAGATCCTGTCCCAGCCCAGCAGCCTCTACGGCGGCCTGGCGTTCAGCACCTACTGGGAGGGCGCGAGCTGATCTGCGCCCGCCGCACCGCCACGGCGGCCCTTCCCCACACGCGCCGAGGCCGCGATCGCCACTCTCACCTGCCCAGGACCGGCTGATTGAGTCCGACCAGATCCGTCCCGAGGTCAGGGCGGCGCGGATGTTATGGACAGCCGGTTCCCCAGGCGGGACGCTGAGGCCTAGAGCTCACCAATAAGTCACCGACTGGGTGGTGAGGCAGATGGCTGAAGTCCCGGGGACGTCGTCGCGGCAGCGGTGGACGCTGGTGCTGGTGTGCACGGCGGCGTTCATGTTGCTGCTGGACATCACCGTGGTGAGCGTGGCGCTGCCATCGATTCAGCGGGATCTGCATGCGAGCCTGCCGGACCTGCAGTGGGTGAGCGCTGCCTATGCCCTGGTGCTGGCGGTGCTGCTGCTGCCGGCGGCCACCCTGGGTGACCGGCTGGGCCGGCGCCGGCTGTTCCTGGCCGGCCTGGTCATCTTCACCGCCGGGTCGCTGGCGTGTGCGCTGGCCCCGACCTCGCTGGCGCTCCAGTTGTTCCGCGCGCTCCAGGGAGTCGGCGGTGCGGTGCTGTTCGCCACCGCCACGCCGCTGCTGCGCGCGGAGTTCTCCGGCGCCGACCTGGCCCGGGCGCTGGGGTTCTTCGGTGCCACGATCGGCGGTGCCAGCGCCGTCGGGCCGCTGGTCGGCGGGGTGCTGACCGACACACTGGGCTGGCGGTTCATCTTCTTCGTGAACCTGCCCATCGGCGTGGCGGCGTTCGCGGGCGCGGTGGCCCGGCTGCGCGAGTCCCGCAACCCGGCCGGCGGCCGGGCCGACTGGGTGGGCACGGCCCTGATCACCGCGGCGCTGACCGCACTGATGTTCGCGCTGATCCGCGGCAACGCGATGGGCTGGGCGAGCCCGGCGATCGTAGCCCTGTTCGCGGTCGCCGCCGTGGCCTTCGCCGGGTTCGTGCTCTATGAGCTGCGCATCGCCGCCGCGCCAATGGCCGACCTGCGCCTGTTCCGGCGGCGCAGCTTTGCCGCGACCGGGTTCGTGGCGTTCGCGATCTCGGCGACGGTCATCGGGATGATCAGCTATCTGTCGCTGTACGTGCAGAACACCCTCCGCTACTCCCCGATCCAGGCCGGGCTGCGGTTCCTGCCGCTGTCGCTGGCCTCATTCGCGATCGCTCTCCTGACCGGCCGGCTGATCGGCAAAGTGCCGATGCGGGTGCTGCTGGGCGTGGCCATGGCCTCGGCCGCGGCCGGGCTGGCCTCGATGGCCCACCTGACCGCCACGTCCGCCTGGCTGGTGCTGCTGCCCGGCCTCATCCTGGCCGGGATCGGCCTGGGCATCACCTCCACCGGCCTGGCCTCGGCCGCGCTGGCGGCGGTGGAGCCGGCCCGCGCCGGGATGGCCGCCGGCCTGGTGAACACGCTGCGCCAGGTCGGCACCGCCACCGGCGTGGCCGTGCTCGGCGCTCTCTACGCTTCCCGCGTCACCACCGCCACCCTGACCGCCCTGGCGGGCCTGCCCGCCCCGCCCGGCGCCGCCCGCCGGCTGGCCGCCGCCGTTGCCTCCGGCGCTGGCACCCGGGTAGCCGCCGCGGTCCCGCCCGCCGCCCGCGCCGCGGTCACCCACGCCGCCCGCGCCGGCACCGCCAGCGGGCTCAACGACGTCCTGATCGCTGCGGCCGCGTTCGCCGCGGTCGGCGCGGTCGCTGGCTTTGCCTTCGGACGCGACCCAGCCAGCCAGCCGCCGCCCAGCCCCGCCCCTGGCAAACTGTCCGCCCGGCCGGCCCCCGCCCAGCAAACGGCGGGGCCCGATACACCGGCGCCATGACATGCGGGCAGACAGTAAGGAGAAGACAATGCCTGAGCTGCCTACCACCGCCTTCCGCGCGGTCGGGCAGGACGACGCGCTCCCCGATGGCTTCGCCGTCGCGTTCTACCTGAACGATCGCAAACTACGGATCTGCGTCGCGCATGTCGGCGACCGCCATTACGCGTTCGACGACCTCTGCACGTGCCCCGGCATAGCGTGCCCGCTTTCCGGGGGACTGCTCACCGGAACGACGATCATGTGCCAATGCCACGGCTCGGAGTTCGACATCACCACCGGCGCCGTGGTCAGCGGCCCGGCACGTCAGGCGCTCACCGTATATGACATGGAGGTGGCCGACGGCAGCATCCGTATCCGGGCCTGACGGGGCTAGGCCGCGGGGCGGTCCGGCCCGAGACGGTCCAGCGCGGTGCCCAGCTCGCGGCGGGAGGCGATGCCGAGCTTGATGAAGATCTTGCGCAGATGCCATTCGACCGTGCGCACGGACAGGAACAGCTGGGCGCCGATCTCGGCGTTGGTCCGGCCATCGCGGGCCAGCCGGGCGATATAGGCCTCCTGCGCGGTCAGCGCGGTGACCGTCCCGACGCTGCGCGCGCGTACCGTCTCGCCGGTAGCGGCCAGCTCGCGCCGGGCCCGTTCGGCAAATGCCGCCAAGCCCATCGTGTCCAGCATCTCGTGCGCGGTCCGCAGCTGGCTTCGGGCGTCGGCGCGCCGGTTCTCCCGCCGCAGCCATTCCCCGTACAGCAGG